>CAZOBJ010000235.1:0-1511 GCA_964577825.1 uncultured Planctomycetales bacterium | reverse complement strand
CGAGCGCGCTCAACAGGGTCGCCCGCTCGCGTGGCTTGAGCGCGCTCGTGAGCAGGCCCACTCGGACCCGGGCCCGGGGGCTGCGGCCCAGGAGCTCGGTGAAAGTGCGCTCGTGCTGGCGGGCAAGGAGCTCGGTCGGGGCCATCACCGCGACCTGGGCGCGGTCGGCGACCGCCACGAGCGCCGCGGCGAAGGCGACGGCGGTCTTGCCGCTTCCCACGTCGCCCTGGAGTAGCCGGTGCATGGGCACGGGCCGGGCCATGTCGGCCAGGATCTCCTGCAGGGCGCGGTCCTGCGCGCGGGTGAGCTCGAACGGCAAAAGCGTGCGGATGCGCCGCTCGACCTCCCGACCGGTGCGGAACACGCGGCCGGGCTGCGCGTCTACGGTCTGGTGGCGCCGGTACCCGAGCCCGAGCTGGAGAAGCAGGCACTCGTCGTAGACCAGCCGGTGCCGTGCGCGCTCGGCGGCCTGCGCGTCGGCGGGAAAGTGCATGTTGGCCACGGCCTCGCGCCGGGACATGAGCCCGCGTTCCTGCAGGAACCCCTGCGGATAGAACTCGTGCAACAGGGGCCCGTATTGGTCGAGCGCGGCGCGCATGACCTTCAGCCACGTGCCCTGGGTGAGCCGCCCGGTGAGCGGGTACACGGGCACCATGCGGCCGATCATGAGCCCCGCGTCGCCCGCCGGGCCCGCGTACTCGATCCGCGGATGGACGAGCTGGGGGTGGCCGCCGCGGGCCTGCACCTTGCCGAAGAGCAGGACCTCCTGGCCGTGGAACTGATCCAGGACCCAGTCGGCATTGAACCAGATCGCCTCCAGGGTGCCGGTGTCGTCTTCGAAGAGCACGGTGACGAGCTTGCCGCGGCGAATCCGGCGCTGACGCGCGTCCAACACGCGCACGCGCAGGGCGACCTCCGTGCCCACGGACTGGCGGGCCTCGACGACCGTGGTGAAGTTGGTGCGGTCGCTCAGTCGCCGGGGGAAGGTGTACAGGAGGTCGAGCACCGTGTGCACGCCCAGGCGCGCGAAGTCCTGGGACCGGGCGGGCCCGACCCCCTTCAGGTACTGGACCTCGTCGGTGAGTTGGCGCATCGGGGCCGTCCGGACTTGCGCGCCGCGGGCGCGGCTTGTTCGTCTCTAGTTCGCAGAAATGCGTCCAACGCGCGGCCGTACCGCGGCACGGATGGGACGGGCTCGGATGCGCCCTCGGCGCGGGCGCGCCTCAGGCCTGGGCGGCCTGGGAAGGCTCGTGGGCGCGGCCGCGCTCGACCAACCCGCGCAGGGCCTCCAGGCTCACCGGCTTGGGCAGGAGCCGCTGGAAGGGCGGGCCCAGGTCCGCGAGCTCCATGCCCCCGCCCGACATGGCCACGACCTCGAGCGCAGGGTTCATCTCGTACGCGCGGCGGGCGACCTCGCGGCCGTCCATGCCCGGCATCTCGATGTCCGTGAGCAGCACCCGACAGCTCGGATGCTGGGCCATGCGCGCCAGCGCCTCGGAGCCCGAGGCGGC
>CAZOBJ010000234.1:0-1529 GCA_964577825.1 uncultured Planctomycetales bacterium | reverse complement strand
CGGTCTCGTGCAGGCGCAGGATCCAGCCGCCACCGTTTTGCGCGGGCAGCACCCAGGCCGGCACAAGCGACCCGAGCTCCGCCAGGCGCAGGGGCGAGGTTGACGACCTGCCGCCCGGGGCCTGGAGCACGGGCGCATACACCACCTCGGCCGCCGCCGCGGTGGAGACGCGCTCCCGGGTGGTATGGGGCTCGTACCGGCCCACGGCGAACCGCATCGTGTGCCGCCTCCGGTCGGCGGTCGGATCGGGCTGGCCCGGCGCGCGCAGCAGGCTCAGCCCCAGGTCCCCGTCCCGACAGGAGAACCCGTACTTGGCCTCCGTGACCACGGCCAGGCCCTCCGTGCCGCTGTCGTTACACACGGCCGCCCAGCGGCTGGCGCACACCTCCCACTGGCTTTCGTCGCCCGGACGGCCCGGCACCTGCGGCCGCTCGACGCTGCCGAACGGGGCTCCGTAGCGCGCGTGCCGGCCCCGGTACGCGGTGGGCAGATGATACTTGAGCAGCCGATGGTCTTCGTGCCAATCCACGGTCAGCTCGACCTTCAGGTGCGGGCTGCCCGCTTCCAGCACGTAGTCGATCTGCATGCGGCTGTGCTCGCCGAAGAGGGATTCCCCGCGCAGCCTGGCGCGAACCGGTCCCGACTCCGCGACCCGAAGCTCCATGGGCGTCGCGCATGCCGACCCCAGGCGCAAGGTGTGCTGGTCCACGTCCCACGCGTCGAACGAGGCCGGCCAGTCCGGGTACAGGCGAAGGCCGGCCATCTCCACGAGCTCGAGGTTCGTGCCGTCCACGCACAAGCCGATCAGCTGCCCGGTCTCTGTGAATCGCGCGCGCACGAGGCCGTTCTCCAGCACGCCCTCGCTCGCGCAGGCGGCCAGGTCCACGGCCGGCGGCTCCGCGGGCGCACGCGTGATCCGCCGGCCCTCCAGCGGCCCCAGCTCCACCTGGGCGAGGTACTGGGCGCTGCGCCCCGCGCCGACCCGCTGTAGGGGCACGGGCGTCCCGTCCTCGGCCTGCACCGCGCGCTTGCGCGCGGCTCGCCTGCCGACCTGTGCGGGCGAAAGCGCCACGACCGCCCGCCGCGGCAGGGCCAGCGGATTGAACACGGCTACGCCCTCTTCGTCGTCTTCCGCGCGCAGTTCGCGGCAGGCCGCCTCGATCCGGCGCTCGCGAATCGTATCGAGCTCCGCGTTCAAGTCTTCGTACACGCGGCCGATGGAGCTGCCCGGCAGGGCGTCGTGGAACTGGGCGAACGCGACGCGCAGCCAGTCCGCCTGGTCCAACGGGCCGCCGCCGCGGGCCACGCGGGCCGCCTCGTGCGCCTGGAGCGCGGTCTCCGCCGCGCGGTAGCGGCGCTTGAGCTCGCTCTGCGTGGTGTAGGTGCCCCGGTGGAACTCGAGGTACAGCTCGCCCTCGAACACGGGCAACTGCGCGGCGTGCGCGCGCACCCCGTCGAAGAACTCCTCCACCCCGGTCCATCGCGTCTTGGGCGCGCCTGCGAGGTCGGCGAAGCGCCGCGCCCGCTCG
>CAZOBJ010000233.1:0-1571 GCA_964577825.1 uncultured Planctomycetales bacterium | reverse complement strand
ACGCAGTTCCTGGGCGAGGTGGACGAGGCCCCGAGCGGCTACGGGTGGACGCGCGAGTTCCAGCCCGGCCCGGCCGCGCCCATGCGGCGGATGATCCAGGACCTGATCCAATTCCAGCGCGCATGCGAGAACTACGCCCAATATCTGCGATTCTGCGGGCAGAACTTCCACGTGATCGCGACGGTGCAATACAGCGAGTGGAACACGCCGTACGAGCCTCCGCCCGGCATTGCGACCTCGCGTGTACCGCGATGCATCAAGAGCGTGGCCGCGGAGGTGTTCGCGCGCAACGGGGTCTCGTTCGTGGCCGGGGTCGAGTACGCCTGTCACAAGAGCCTGGTGTACGGACCGTTGGGCAACCGTACGGACTTGCAGGTGGCGCAGGGCGCGGACACGATCTGGCTGATGGAGCGCAATGGGCAGCAGTACGGCTCATGGCGCAGGCGGCTTGCGGCCCTCAACTATCACCATCCGGTCGCGCGCCATGCATTCCGTGCCATCGTGGATGACCTGGTGGTCAAGTTCGGCCACTTGCCGAACTTCAGAGGCGTACAGTTCCTGCTGTATCCCACGGAGCTGGTCGCGCCCACGTACAATGTCGGACGCAACAACTTCAAGCCCATTCTCAAGTACAGCTACGACGACCACACGTTCGTGCGCTTCGAACGAGAGACGGGCATCGACGTGCCGGTCTCCGGGGACGACCCGGAGAGATTCGAGAAGAGATACCGGTTCGCGACGAGCCCGGAGAGGCGGTCGGACTGGATCGACTGGCGCTGCCGGAGCATGCACGAGTTCTTCGAGAACGTCCAGGCCCGGGTGCGCGCTGACCACCCGGCGCTGCAGACCTATGTACAGCTCTACCTGGATACGACCCACATCAAGGACTGGACCCTGGAGCACGGCGGCCCCTACGTCGAGTACATCCGGCTGTTCGGGTATGATCCGCGACTGTACCAGGACAATGAGGACATGTACTTCGGCCGGTGGATGATGACCCAGGAGCTGCACCACGAGATCCGGTACACGGGAAAGACCGGCAAGAAGCCGTGGTACGCCACCTACTGGCGCCAGCACATGGACCCGGAGGTGTTGCGCGCGTACGATCATCCGCGCAACCGGTCTGTGGTCATCATGAACCAGTGGGCCGAGCACCGGTTCCAGTCGCCGCCGGGCAAGGCGGAGTCGGAAGCCTGGGCGCCGCAGATCTGCGAGGGCCGGTTCCATCCGCAGGCCACCGGGGACTTCTACAAGGAGCCGTGGGCCCAGGCCATGATCGGGTCCGATCCGGACCTGTTGCTCGTGGGATACACCGACGCGAACCTGTGCGTGGGAAGCGAGCAGCAGGAACGCGAATACGCGCGGGTCCTGCTTCGCTTGCCCAAGGACAAGTTTGCGCCCGTGCTTGGCACAGGGCTGGGCACCAACTTCGCGATCCGGGATCTGCACAAGGACGGGCAGTACTACTTCTACGTGGTCAACCCCGGGTACTGGCCGATCTCGGGCTCGATCCGCGTGGACAATGCGGAAGGCGCGGTCTTGGACCTGGTCTCGGGCGAGCCGGCGCCGCG
>CAZOBJ010000232.1:0-1581 GCA_964577825.1 uncultured Planctomycetales bacterium | reverse complement strand
CCGGAGAAGCGGCCGTCGGTGATGAGCGCCGCGCGAATGCCCGCGCCGCGGATCGCCGCGGTGGGCGAGAGCATCTCCTGCATGCCTGGCCCGCCCTTGGGGCCTTCGTAGCGGATTACCACCACGTCGCCGTCGCGCACCTTGCCGTGGAGGATGCCCTGGAGCGCGTCTTCTTGGGACTCGAAGATGCGTGCGGGGCCGGAGAAATCCATCATGTCCGGGTCTACGCCTGCGATCTTCACCACGGCGCCGTCGGGCGCAAGGTTGCCGAACAGGATCGCGAGCGCCCCGGTGGGGCTGAACGCGTCGGCCACCGGACGGATGACGTCCCCGTCGGGCGCGGGGGCGCCGGACACGGACCGCGACAGCTTGCCGATCACGGTCTCGACCTTCAGGTCAAGGGGCGTATCGGCGTTGCGGTCCACCTCGCGTAGAATCGCTGCAATGCCGCCCTTGCGGTGCACGTCCTCCATGTGGACCTCGGGCCGACTGGGCGAGACCTTGCATAGGGTGGGCGTGGTCTTGGAGATGCGGTTGATGCGGTTGAGGTCGTATCGGATGCCCGCCGAGTGCGCGAGCGCCAGGCCGTGCAGAATGGTGTTCGACGACCCGGGGATGGCCATCTCCATGATGAACCCGTTGTCAATGGCCTGTTGGGTGACGATGTCGCGGGGGCGCAAGCCCCGGTCAATGCAGCGCTTGAGCGCCTTTGCGGCCTGGCGCACCAGAGCCACGCGCTGGGGATTGGGCTTGGTGCGAGTCTGCTTGCGGTCGGCCCAGACCTCGGCCGGGATCGTACCGTTGCCAGGCAAGGCGAGCCCTACAACCTCGCCGAAGCAGTTCATGGAGTTCGCGGTGAACATGCCCGCGCACGAGCCACAGCCCGGGCAGGCCCGCATGGCCAGGCGCTCGAGCCCGGAGTCGGACAGACGGCCGACCGCGTGGCGGCCCACGCCCTCGAACACGCTGATGACGTCCGTGGCCCCCCGGCCGGCGAGCATCGGTCCGCCGCTCACGTACACGGCTGGGATGTTCAGGCGCACCATGGCGTTGTACATGCCCGGCACGATCTTGTCGCAATTGCCCAGCGCAATCCAACCGTCGCAGGGATGCGCGCCGATGATGGTCTCGATCTGGTCGGCAATGAGCTCGCGGCTCGCCAGCGAGTACTTCATACCGAAGTGGCCCATGGCGATGCCGTCGCACACCGCGCCGCCGATGTTGGCCACCCAGACGTTGTACCCCATGCGGCGGAGGGTCTTGTGCAGGGCGTCCTCCAGGGTGCGCAGGTGAGCGTGTCCGGGGATCTGGGTCGTGTAGGAGTTCACGATCGTCACGAACGGCCGGTCCAGGTCGCGAACGCCGCGGATCACGCCCGCGGCCTTCATCAGGCTCGCGGCCGGGAGCATATGTGCGCCCGACTTGTACACGCGGCTGCCGTTCTCGCGGACCGCCTCGATGCCTTCGTTGACGAATCCGCTCTTCTTGCGGCTCTTGGCCATGGGGATCTCCCTTCTGCGCTACATTCCGCGCGTGCAAGTCTTATCTTGTACTCCGCACGGGCGGCCGGGTCAAGTCCAG
>CAZOBJ010000231.1:0-1599 GCA_964577825.1 uncultured Planctomycetales bacterium | reverse complement strand
ACCCGCGCAGGGCCTCCAGGCTCACCGGCTTGGGCAGGAGCCGCCGGAAGGGCGGGCCCAGGTCGGCGAGCTCCATGCCCCCGCCCGACATGGCCACGATCTCGAGCGACGGATTCATCTCGTACGCGCGGCGGGCGACCTCACGACCGTCCATGCCCGGCATCTCGATGTCCGTGAGCAGCACCCGACAGCTCGGGTGCTGGGCCATGCGCACCAAGGCCTCGGAGCCCGAGGTGGCCACGTCCACCTGCGCGTCGCAGACCTCGAGCATGGTGCGCATGAGCTCCCGGATCGCCGGATCGTCGTCAACGACTAGAATCTCGCATCCCATACGCCTCTCCCCCGGGAAGCCCGCTGCGGCTTCCGGACCCTGTGGCGTCCGCAGCGTCCCCCACGCTGCGGCTCTGTCTATTTGAGTGATTTCCAGGCTAAGAGGCAAGGGAATTCGTTCGAAGAAAGTTGGTAAATTGGCGCCGAGGGTTGTTGGACGCTGTCAAGGACGGCGCTCGGTGCGCGGGGCGGCAGATGCCTGCCAGTCGCTGTCGAAGTGCCCGGCCAACAGCGCCCGGTTGGCGCCTTGCATCCCTTTACCCCGGTCGAACACGATGTAGTCGGGCACAAGGTCCCACTTGTGATTGATGGGCAGGTGCTCACCGTAGAACAGGCCGTCCATGACCACAAGCAGGCGGTCCGGCGCCTCGGGGTTCGGATACACGGCCAAGAGCCCCAGACGCTGCGAAGGGCGCGCGCGCACGCGGGCGTCGCCGACCGCGTACCCGTCCTCGAAGAAGCGGATCGGCAGACGGTCGGCCACGTGGCCCAGGAAGGCGTTCGAGTCCGGGGACCCCGTGCAGATGAGGTGGTACTGGTCCAGGTCCTCGGGCCGCAGCTCGTGGTCGCGGACTCGCCGGGCTTCGCCCTGGGCGTACGCGCGCCAAGTAGCCACGAACTGGTCGGCCAGCAGGCCCGCTTGCGTGCTGCCCGTGCCCTCCACCACCAGGAACCGACCCTGGAGAACCTGCATGAACGGGCCGCACAGGCCGGGCGTCTTGCGCAGAGGACCGCGAGCGACCTCTTCGCCCCGTGGGTGCACAAGCACGCGCGACCAGCTGCCTGCGGGCGCCAGGCGTTCTGCCCGCAGGCCCGCAGGAAGCCGCCACGCCAGCGGGTCCACGGCGGGGGCGCCCTCGCGGTCCGCATCCCGCGGCGGCAGGTCCGCTCGATGCACGGCCAATACGCGTACGTGCTCCACGGCCTCGACGTGCACGATGGGCGGGGCGGAGGGGGGCCGCTCCACGCGCGCGCGCACATACGCCCGGCTGCCCCAAGGCGCGAGCTCCTCGATGCGCAGCCAGGCGCGCGTGCCATGCTGCGGGGTGAAGGTGGCGATCTCCACCTGATCGGGCGCCTCGCCTCGCCGGTGGGCCAGGAGCGCGCGGTACACGTCCGGGTCGTCCAGGTCGTCGACAAACCCCCAGTGCCCTTCGCCGGGCTGCCGGTCCACGGCCAGAGGCGCGGTGCGGCCCAAGTCGCGCAACCGCGAAACCAGGCGCTCGGTGTGCCCGGGCTTGACCATGACATCGTCGAGCGGATGGCGCA
>CAZOBJ010000230.1:0-1629 GCA_964577825.1 uncultured Planctomycetales bacterium | reverse complement strand
CAGGTACGCGAGCTCGTCGGGCTGGGGGTCGCCGGTCTCGTAGGAGACCACCTCCAGGTCCGGCGCGTCTACGCGCAGCGCCACCAGGCCGTACGGGTCCAGGGAGACCGAAAGCGTGCGCTCCCCGTCGGGGTCGCCGGTCAGGTCCATCGCCTCGCCGGTGGGCACCTTGGTCACCTGGCCGGACGTGCGCACGGTCAACGTGGCGTCGATGTGCCAGTAGCCGGGATTCGCGACGTACAGGTACGCGTCCTCGTCGCGATTGAGCTTGCGGATGGCCACATTCGTGTGCAGGTCGGTGTCGAGCACCCGGTCGAAGTGCTCCTTGGGCAGGCTCGCGAACGGGACCAACAGCGGCCGCAGACGGCTCTGGTGGCCCATCACGAGCGCATGGTCCGTGAACCCGGTGATCAGAATATTCGGGTCCGCGGTGATGATCGCCTGGATGAACGCCTCGCGGCAGTGATACCCGGCGAACAGGGGGTGCACGGTGAGCTGGTGCGTGCGCTTGACCACCCAGTCGAACCCGTCCACGAGCGCGGGGTAGCCCCAGTCTCCGAACACCTCGCCGGTCTCGTAGTGCCACCGGCTCTCGATCCAGCTCGTGCGCACCATCACATAGTTGGGACCGTCGGGATTGGCGAACGCCTGCGCGTACTCCTGGCTCTCGCGGCCCTGCCACTGGTACGGATCCTTGAGCCGGTGCCCCGACCGCCATCCGATGGTCCACCGGCCCATGCCCAGGCCTTCCCGACCGTGCCACAGCGACATGTCGTGCCCGTAGTCGCGCAGCAAGTCCTCGGCCGGCCGGTCGCTGTCCATCCACGTCTTGAACAAGGTCGGGTGCGAGGTGCACAGCACCCCCAGCAGAGACAGGTCGGACCGTCCGGCCCGGAGCACGTCCAGGCCCTCGGCGATGATCTGGTTGAACTCTTCGCACCGCCACTGGCGGAACTGCTCGTGGATTTCCTCGCTGCTGCGCACGAGCGTGGCGCGCTTCTCGAATCGGGAGGGGTCTTGCGGGTCGATCGGCAGGGCGACGCCGGTGTCCTGCTCGAACAAGCGGAATGAGGTGTCGTCGTAGCTGAGGAAGAACGGGTCCGAGAAGTCCTGCGGCGCGATGAACGCCGGGTAGTACATGGGCACCACCACCGGCCCGAAGAGCATGTGCGCCCCGCGGTAGTGGGACAGGTGCCCGAACGTACGCAGGTGATCGGTCAACAGCCGCGCGAACTCGACGCGGTAGTCCGGATGCGCCCAGTTCTGGCAGCAGATCGTGGGATGGTACCGGTACCGGTAGAGCTGCTTGCCCTCCCGGTCCACGAGCCAGATCGTGTCCTTGCCCTGGGCCACCTGGGCGTTGTTCACCTGGGTGGACAGGTAATGGAACTGCCCGACCTCCAGCCCGGAGTACACCCCGATGCCGTTGAGGTCCAAAACATGCGCCAGGAGCTGGCGGAACGCGGTGGGCACGCGCGCCGTGGCGATGCGCGGCGCCGGGGTGAGGGGGCGGTTCCCCTCGTTGTACTGGAACGAACCGATGATGTGCTGGTTCTGCCCGATGAACCGCAGGTACCGCGCGTACCGCTGCGCCGCGCCGGTCGCATAGATGAGATGGTTGATGCGCCG
>CAZOBJ010000229.1:0-1650 GCA_964577825.1 uncultured Planctomycetales bacterium | reverse complement strand
GGGGAGCGCTGCGTCTCGAAGATAGGGTGCGGAGCAGGCCGCGCCCGCCACGTGGTCAGAGCCGCCGGGGTCGCCGTGTCGGTGGCAGGAGCCGTGCAGGTTGCATAGCGCCGCGTAGAGCACGCGGATCGAGGCGCGCTTTCACCCAAGGCTGGCCAGGGCAGCCTGGATCATCGTCAGCAGGATGAAGAAAGCGGTCTCCCCACTCGCCAGGAGGTAGAACCCAAAGGCGCGCCGTCTGCGAAAGACGCGAGCCAGCAAAGCGTTGAGCAGATCAAGGGTGTACAGTGCAAGCAAGGACCAGACGAACCAGTATCGCGCGGGCTGGACAGTCGAACTTGCCGCAAAGAAGGTAGCCGACAAGAGGGCGGCGGGCAGGAGCACGTAGTGAGCGCGGGCGAAGTGGGCGTGGCCACTTGCCTCGGGTGCCGCTCTCAAGAACGAGGCGAGCAGGACTTCAACGGAAAGCAGAGCCAGAACCGGCAGAATGAAGTGGATGGGAGACTGCAACCAAGCTCCCCCGGAGAGCACCGCGGTAAGCGCGCCATACAGCGATAGACCGTGCAGCC
This sequence comes from uncultured Planctomycetales bacterium, assembly GCA_964577825.1. GTDB lineage: Bacteria > Planctomycetota > SZUA-567 > SZUA-567 > JAFGNG01 > CAZOBJ01. The sequence goes on along the minus strand of CAZOBJ010000229.1, from coordinate 1,081 downwards.
AGTTGCGGCGCATGGCCGTGAGAAGGGAATACACAAGCACAGAGAGAACGAGCGCAAGGAGGAGGAGGAACTCGCGCAGCCACTCGCCTCGATGCGGCGCGGTGGGGTCCCACACGGGGTCTTGCGAGAGCATCAAGTATACAAAGAACGCCGCATTCAGGATGAGTGCGGCGTACCAGGGGGATCGACGCCATTCTCGCAGCTGAGGAGACAGATCAGACGAAGATGCATGTTCGTCCACAGATGCCACCTCAGCGGCGGGACAGGGCGCACTGTCTACTGGCGGAGAGACAGGGATTCGAACCCTGGGTACCCGAAGGTACACTGGTTTTCGAAACCAGCCCGTTCGACCGCTCCGGCATCTCTCCGGCTAAGCCGGGCCGCTGGGCCCGAGCGCCAGCCTATCGTCCGTGCCGTGACATGTCAACCCGCAGGACATACGCGCCGCGCCGGGCCGAAAGGGCTTGACCCTGGCGGCAAGTCCGGTAGGGTGGTGCGTTGCAGCCCGCCGCGGGGCCCGCACGTGCAGGGCCCCCGCGGCATGTCGGTCTGTCGGAGGAAAGTCCGGTGAAGCCAAGTGCGCTGGCCCGAAGACTTGCGATGCTGACGTTCGCCATGGCCGTGGCCCCGGGCGCGTCGGGAGGCGAACAGAGCGCCTCGCCCGGCGCGGCGATGGGGCCGATCCGCGAGCTACTGTCCCGAGAGGTCTTCGGGTATTCGGTGTCCACGCTCGCGCTCGGCGCGCTCGTCATCCTGTTGGTCCTGGCGGTGAACACGGCCATCCGGTTCGGCCTGCGGCGACGCGAGCGCCGCGAGGACGCCGCCGAGCCCGAGGGCGAGCGCAGCGCGCTCGGGTTCGTGGTCCACTGCGCGCAGGCGCCGCTGCGCCTCTTGGTATGGGCCCTTGCGGTGCGCTTCTTCCTGGGGCCGCTCTTCGCGCCCGAATACGGGGCGGAGGTCGAGCAGATCGCCGCGGTCCTGTACAGCGTGGCCATTGCGCTGTTCATCTACCGGCTTGTGGACATCGTGGAGATTTTTTTGCTGCGATACGCGCGCCGCACGGACACGAAGCTCGACGACA
>CAZOBJ010000228.1:0-1756 GCA_964577825.1 uncultured Planctomycetales bacterium | reverse complement strand
CTCGATCTGGTCGCGCACGAGCGAGAACCCGGCCGCCATCTCGTGCCCGCCGAAGGACTCGAATCGCTGGCGCGACCGGCTCATGGCCTGGTACAGGTGCAGGCCCGGGATGCTGCGCGCCGATCCCTTGGCCCACACCCGGTCCTCGCTGAGCGCAATGACCACGCTCGGCCGGCCGAACTCCTCCACCAGGCGGCTGGCGACAATGCCGATCACGCCCTCGTGCCACTGGTCCCCGACCACCACCACGGGGATCGTGGCGTCGAGGTCGGTTTCGCTGCGCACCCGGTCCAGGGCCTCCTCGTAGATCGCCTGGCACAGCCGCTGCCGGTTCGTGTTCTCCCGGTCCAGGGCCGCGGCGCTGCGCCGGGCCGTGGCCGGATCGGCGGCCATCAAGAGGTCGAGCGCCAGGTTCGCGTCCTGCATCCGTCCCGCGGCATTGATCCGCGGGCCCATGCGAAAGCTCACGTCGCGCGTGGTCACGGGCTTGCCCGCGAGGCTCGCGACCTCCAACAGCGCCCGCAGGCCCGGGTCCTTGGTCGCGCGCAGGGCGCGCAGTCCCTGGGCCACGTACACGCGATTCTCGCCCACGAGCGGGGCCACGTCCGTGATCGTGCCGATGGCCACGTGCGGCAGGACCCCCAGCAGCGTGCGCCGCAGCTCCGGGCGGATCTTGCGCTTGCCGCAGACTCGCTCGAACAGGGCCCAGGCGAGCTTGAACGCCACGCCCACCCCGGCCAGGTCGCGGAAGGGATACACGCTCTCGGGCCGCTTGGGGTCGACGACCGCGTAGGCGGGCGGCAGGTCGCTGCCCGGCTCGTGGTGGTCGGTGACGATCACGTCCACCCCGCCCTCCTGAAGCGCGCGCACCTGGGGGAGGTCGCTCACCCCGCAGTCCACGGTGACCACGACCTGGACGCCCTCGCGCAGGGCCTTGCGCACAAACGCCTCGGACAGCCCGTACCCCTCCTCCACCCGGTGGGGCAGGTAGGACTGCGCCTCCAGGCCCAGGGCCTGGAACGCGCGCAGAAGCAGCGCGCACGCGGTCACGCCGTCGGTGTCGTAGTCGCCGTAGACCACCGTGCGCTCGCGGTTGCGCACCGCGGTCACGAGCCGGTCCACGGCCCGGGGCATGTCCGCGAGCTGCCAGGGGTCGTGCAGGTGGGTGAGGCTCGGCTGCAGGAACGCGCGCGCGGACTCGACCGTGGGGCCGGGCAGGCGGCTGGCGAGCAGGCGGCCCGTGTCCTCGGACAGGCCCAGGCCGCGCGCGATCTGGCGCCGTGCGGGCCCGGGGTCGGGCACGAGCACCCACTCGCGCTGCAGGTCGCCGGTGAGCTTTCGGAAAATGCCGGTCTTGGTGATCATGGGCCCGCTCGGATGCGCTCGTCGTGTCCCGCCCCGCCGCGTGCGGGCTCGCCGCGCATTATACGACGTGCGTTGCGCCCTGCCAACCCCCTGGCTGGGCTCGCGCGCAACGCTTCGTCGCCCGCCCCGAGACCGCAGGCCCATCTGCGCCGAGGGCAAGCCGGCGAGCCGGCCGGTCTCGCCCATTGCGCGCGGCGCGCCCCAGGGCCGCGCATCGAAAACCCCTTGACACCGCGCGCCCGGCGCTTAGGCTAGAGGGTGGCGCAGCCGCCTGTGAGGACCGCCGAACCGGCGCGGTGCGACGAGCGGCTGTCCGAGGGCACATGTCGGGGTGTGGCGCAGTTTGGTAGCGCGCTTCGTTCGGGACGAAGAGGTCGCTGGTTCAAATCCA
>CAZOBJ010000227.1:0-1769 GCA_964577825.1 uncultured Planctomycetales bacterium | reverse complement strand
CGACATCCTCGAGGAAGTCACGGCCCTGTTTCCGGCGTCGTGGGTGCACGCGGGGCTTGACGAATTCGGCACCGTACCGGACCCGGCCTGCGAACGGTGCTCGAAGCGGTTCGCGCAAACCCCCAGATGGCGGATCTACGTGGATCACGTGAGGTGGCTGCACGAGTTTCTGGGCGCTCGGCATCGGCGTATGATGATCTGGAACGAATTTCCGGAGGGCAATTGGAAACAGAGCGACGTCGCCGAAGCGCTGCCGAAGGACGTGGCGCTGACCCTCGAATACGACGATCCAGACAAGACCCGGTTCTATCTCGATCATGGATTCGGGGTGGTCCGTGCGTTTCCGTATCTCACGTCCTATCCCGGGACCACGATTGTGCCCAACGAAGAACAGAACATGACGTTCCGGCCGTGGTCCGTGGACCCGGACCGGTACAAGGACCGGATGCTGGGGAGCGTGGTGCCCGTGTGGCAGAACACGTACAACCTGTTCGGCGCGCCGTTGTACGGGATCGCGCGTGCAGCGGACCGCATCGCGCACGGGCCGGACGGCTCGCCGGGCTTCGCGCAACGGTTCTGCGAGGCGTTTTTCGGCATGAAGACCGGAGCCGGCTCGGCGGGAGACCTCCTGGAGCGGCTGCACCGCGAGGCGTTGCAGGTGCGCTGGTTCGAGGGCCTGAACAATCTTCCCCTGGCCATTCGGAACCGGGCCGTGCATTTGCTCAATCTCTTCGGCGCGGATGACGCCAACGAACTCACGGCCGAGGAGATCGCATACGGCGCCGCGCGCGCGGACCACGCCGCGCACGTGGCCGCGGCCCTGCGCCGGGCGCGTTCGGCGGTGCGCCGCAACCGACGGTTCTACGACGTCTATATCCTGGCCGCGGATCTGATCGAGCACATCGGACGGCGCGGTGCGCTCATGCGCGACGTGGCCGGCAATCTGCGGGCCGCGCGGGCCGCGACGCACGCGCGTGCCGCACGCGGCCTGCGCAAGCGCGCGTTGAAGGACGCGCGCCGCGCCGCGCGCGACAGCCGCCGGCTGACGGAGCGGATGTACCGCAACTGGGATCTGGGATACTACCCCGATCATCCGGGCCGGACCCCGGTGGCGAGCGGGCCGGGCACCGATCAGGGGCTGGGCGTCGACGTGTCCGAGCCCATGCGCCCGGAGGGGACCCTGGAGCGCGTGCACCTGTTCAGGGGCGGCAATCAGAACGCGTACGCGTCCATGGTGTTCTCCACCCACTACCTCGAACGAATGGCGCGCGCCCTGGAAGGCGTGGTCACCGGCGACCGGGAGATCGCGCCGTTCGGCGAGATCCCGAAACCGGTCGAGCCTCCGCCGCCGGTCACGCCGTTCGTGTGCCGCTGGCGGGTGAGCGCGGGTCTGCGAGCCCCGGCGGACTTCACGAAGGTGCCGTTCCCGGACGCGACGGTCGTAGGGACCATGTCGGAACGGACGTTTCCGAAAGGGTGGTGCGATCTGCGAGAGACCGAGTTCGCCTGCGCGCCCGAGGACGTCATGGTGTATCTGCGGTGCACGATGCGTTGTCCGGCGCCCATGGATGTGCTCGCCGGGCTGGGCTACGATGGTCCGGTGAAGGTTTGGTTCGACGGTGACGAGGTCTTCCGCGATCCGGCGGGCGCCCGGCCCATGGGCACGGACAAGGCGCAGATTCCGCTTCCGCGCGGGGCGGGCGCGCACGAGCTCACCGTCGCGCTCGGATCGGACCGGGGCCGGGCCTGGGGGATGCGGCTTCGGTTCC
>CAZOBJ010000226.1:0-1771 GCA_964577825.1 uncultured Planctomycetales bacterium | reverse complement strand
CCGTCTGCACAGCGATTCGCTCGCGCCGAGGCACGGATTCGCCGCCCGGGTCCGGATCGAGCCAGCGCACGCCCACCACATGGTGCAGGAACCCGTACACCGAATTGAGCACGCCCGCGCGGTCCGCACCCGCGAGCACCACGTCCTCGCCGACGACCGCCCGCCCGCAGCCGCCCGGCCCCGCGGCGCGCACATCGCGCGCAAACGCGCGCGTCTTGGTCCACGCCGGGCCCAGGGCCTCTCGAACCGCACCGGGATCGGCGGACAGGTCCACGACCACGATCCGGGGACCACGGACACCCTCGTCCGGGCCCGACACCGGCAGGCGGACGCCGGATGCCTTGCGCACGTACTGTCCGAGCTCCCGTGCGGCGAGCCGCTGCGTGGCGTCCGCTCCCGGCCCGAGCACGATGCGGTAGGCGCTCTTGCGGTCTTTCGCAAGGGTCACATGGCGCGGCATGATTCTCCCCTCCTCAAAGGCGCGTCCGTTCACATCCCGCCGAAGGCCAGGGTCAGGATGCCCGTCAGGCCCAGGGCGAACGCGACCATCTGCGGCCGGGTGTACCGCTCGCCGTAGGCCAGGTGCACGTACGTGCTGAACCCGAGCAGGCACACGGCCACGCCGATCGGGTAGAACGCACCCACCATCTCGAACTCGGCGAACGCGTCCAGGGCCGCAAACGCGGTGATGTTGCCCGCGGCCCCGGCGAGCGCGAACACCAGCGCGAACGCGAGCTCCGTGCGGCCGGGCCGCTGGCCGTACGCGACCGCGAATCCGGTGTAGCCCACGCACGCCCCGGCCAACAGGAGCGGCACCCGCAGGTGCGCGACGTCGGTCCAGTCGTGCCAGTGCGAGGGGACCGAGGCCAGGGTCTGCGTCATCCCCAGACACGCGAACGCGCCCAGCGCGTACACGAACCAGCGCGCCGACCGCTCGCCCGCGGGCGGAGGCCTTGGCGCGGACCTGCGCTGGGAGGCCCCGAACAAGGCGATGCTCGCGAGCACCGCGGCCACGCCCACCGCCTTCCACCCGGTCAGGGGCTCGCCGAACACGGCCGAGGCCACCACGAACGGCACCACGAGCGCCGACTGGCCCACGGACCAGATGATCCCGTGCGGCCCGCGGCGGAACGCGGTCTGCATGAGCCGGAACCCCACCGACGCGGACAGCCCCGCCCAGGGCGTCACCCACAAGAGCCGCGCGGCCCCGGGCGCCTCGCCCCCGAACAGCGGCCCCCAGCGCACGAGCGCGAGCGCCGTGCCCACGCAGGTGACGCCCGTGCCCACGGACATGAGCGCGAAGAACTGAAGCCGCCGCCGCGCGGCCTGGCTGTTGACCGTGCCCACGAGCGTCCAGCACAGCCCGGCGGCCACCGCCAACAGGAGCGCGTCTCCCATGTCCGGTCCCTCGGTCCCTGTCCGGCCCGCCGGGGCAAGCCGGCCCGCCACCGCCGATCATCATGCCGCAACGAATCCGCAGGTCCCGGCGGATCGACTTGCCGTGCCGACGCAGCAAGCGACGGCGCAACGGCCTGTGATAGCGAATCGATCCTCCGCAGCGGCCTCGGCGTGCGACAGGTCCCCCGCCTGTCGCAACGAACCGACCTTCCATCACGGATCATCTTGCAGCAACGGACCGGCTGGCCGGGCCGCACCGGCAAACCGGCCACCCTAGACCCCCGGCCCCCGCGTGTCAATGGGGCGGCGCGCACGCACCAGGCAAATAGTGTGCGCGGTGGCGACCCTTCCGGCGCCGACCGCGCTTGACAGG
>CAZOBJ010000225.1:0-1799 GCA_964577825.1 uncultured Planctomycetales bacterium | reverse complement strand
GAAGCGCCGCGCCCGCTCGCACATCTCTTCGGTGGGCCCGCCCCCGCCGTCGCCGAACCCGGTGGGAAGCAGCGCGTGGTCGTACACCCCGCTCTGGCGGTTCGCGTCCATGGCGCTGCGCAGATCGCCGAGCTGCACCTTGCCGTTGTAGCTCGCCGGACACAGGTGGGCCAGCACCTCGCTGCCGTCCGGGCCACGCCACCGGAACAGGGTGTGCGGGAATCGGGTGACCGCGGACCAGCGCAGCTTGGTCGTGAAGAACGAGTCGATCCCGCCCAGCTTCATGATCTGCGGCAGGCAGTTGCTGTACCCGAACACGTCGGGCAGCCACACGGTGCGGCTCATGTCCCCGTCACGCAGGGCCGCGAACCTGTGCTGGCCCAGGACGAGAGCGCGCGCCAGCGCCTCGCCGCACGGGATGTTCACGTCGCTTTCGACTTCGAGGCCGCCGGTGGCCTCCCACTGGCCGGAGCGGATGCGCTTGCGGATCTGCGCGTGCAGCGCGGGCGCGTGCTCGCGGATTGCCTCGTAGAGCGCGGGTTGGCTCTGGATGAACCGCATCTCCGGATACCGGTCCATGAGCCGCAGGGCCGTGGCGGCCGAATGCACGCCCTTGCGCCGAGTCACGAACTCGGGCCACAGCCACACGAGGTCCAGGTGCGCGTGCGCGCACAGGGCCGCATGCCCCTGCCACGCGCTGCCCCGGTAGCGCGCGTACACCTCGGACAGGCCTGCCAGCAGGGCGTCGAGCCCGCGGGTCTCGAACGCGTCGCAGCAGGCGTTCAAGTCTCGCAGCAGGCGGCGGGCCAGCACGCTCGCCCGATCGAGCGGCGGCTTGTGCCCGGCCGTGCCCGGGGCCTGCCACCCGTCCCGTTCGAGGAGCTCCTGCAAGAGCTCCCACAGGCAGAGCATGTCGTGATACGCCTGCCAGAACCCTTCGTGCCTGTACGCGATCCACGCGCCGTCGAACCGGCACCCGAGCTCGCTGACCCGCCGCTTCGGGGTGTTCAGCCAAATGCCCGTCTGGTACGTACCTGTGTCGAGCCACAGCTCGCAGGCCTTGTCCGGCAGCACGCAGTACGGGTGGGCCACGTCGAGCCCGGCCCAGGGCGCGCCGTCGATCCAGGCGGTCGTCTCGCCCTGCACGTCCCAGAAAAGCGCGCGCCGGCCTCGCTGCGCGCGCGTCGCCCGGCCGACCCGCGCGCGGAACCACCGCTGCTGCCAGGTGTTGCCCGGGCCGCCGAAGTGCTCGCCGGGCCGCACGGGCTTGTACGCCTGTGCGCGGGCGCGGTCCAGCGGTACGGGGTCGTCGCGCACGAGCCCGCCCGCCACCTCGACCGGCTCGCGCCCCTCCCAGACCAGCTTGGCCAATCGGTTCACAACGGCCCCGATGCGCTGGGGAATGAGTTGCGGGAGCAGGTGCTCCGGCTGGCCCATGAGGTCGCCTCCCGTTCGCGTGCGAGTCCGGGCGGATTCGCCGGCGGCCCGTCAGGCAGTGGGCCCGCGGTCCCGGCGACCCGCGCCCGCGACCCTACCCCATCCCGCGCCCGCGCGCAATGGGGGCGGGTCCAGGATGCCGTCAAGAGTTCTGTGTAAGAGCGGGGGTGGGTTTGGTGGGGCGGTATTCGGTCTCCTCGAGTCGGATCCACACGAGATACATGCGTCGTTGCCAGGTGTTGGGGCGCCGTGGTAGATGGCCGCGGCCCCGGCGAGCGTTGCCCGGCGATGCAGCTGCGGCGCAGATGGTCGGCGAGGTTCCTGAGCTTGTGAAACACGCAGCGCTGCTTGGGCACGTGCGG
>CAZOBJ010000224.1:0-1844 GCA_964577825.1 uncultured Planctomycetales bacterium | reverse complement strand
GGACGGTCGCGTACCAGTCGATCGGCGAGGACGTCACCGAGCGCAAGCGCGCCGAGGACGCCCTACGCGAGAGCGAAGCCAAGTTCCGCACGTACGTGGAGTCGGCGCCGAACGGCATCTTTGTCGCGGATGCGCAGGGCAAGTACCTGGACGCGAACACGGCCGCGTGCCGGATGACCGGGTACGCGCGCGGGGAATTGCTGACCATGACCATTGCGGACCTTTCGGCTGCGCAGGCGGCCGACGAGCAGGGGGGCTCCTTTGCCCGGCTCAAGGAGCAGGGCAGTCTGCGCACCGAACTGCGCCTGCGCAGGAAGGACGGGACCGAGTTCCCCGCGTCCCTGGATGCTGTGATGCTCGGCGACGGGCGCATCATCGGGTTCGTCGCGGACATCACCGACCGCAAGCGGGCCGAACAGGCGCTCCGAGAAAGCGAACAAAGGTTCCGAGGGCTCGCCGACAGCATCGGTGACGTGTTTTTCGCCATGGACCGCGACTTGCGGTACACGTACTGGAATCGGGCATCCGAACAGCTCACGGACATCCCGGCCGCACAGGCCCTGGGCCGGAGCCTGTACGAGGTGTTCCCGGATGTGCGCGGTACGGAGGCCGAGGAGGTCTACCTGCAAGTACTAGAGACTCGTCAAGCCAAGAGCGCGCTGAATGCGTACGAGCTAGGCGGCAAGAAATACGTCTTTGATCTCACGGCGTATCCCACCGAGGACGGGATCGCGGTCCTGGCCAAGGACGTCACCGAGCAGAAGCAGCTCGAGGACCAGCTTCGCCAGGCCCAAAAGATGGAGTCCATCGGCCGCCTGGCCGGGGGCGTGGCGCACGACTTCAACAATCTGCTCACCGGCATCCAGGGCTTTACCGGGTTCGCGCGCGAGGCGGCCGAGCCCGGGTCCAAGGCCCACGACGACCTGGGGCAGGTCCTCGCCCTGGCCGACCGGGCCGCGAACCTGACCGGGCAGCTGCTCGCGTTCAGCCGGCGCCAGGCCCTCCAGCCGGTGCCCCTGGACCTCAACGCCCTGCTCGCCGACCAGGTGAAGATGCTCGGCCGCCTGTTGGGCGAGGACATCGAGGTCCAGCTTGTTCCGGCCGAGGACCTGGGCAACGTGCAGGCCGATCCCGCGCAGATCGAGCAGGTGGTTATGAACCTGGCCGTCAACGCGCGCGACGCCATGCCCGCGGGCGGCAAGCTCACCATCGAGACCGCGAACGTGGAGCTGGACGAGGAATACGCCCGCAGCCACGTGAGCGTGACCGCGGGCCCGCACGTCATGCTGGCGGTCAGCGACAACGGCCACGGCGTGGACCCGGCCACGCGGGAGCGGCTCTTTGAGCCCTTCTTCACCACCAAGGAGGAAGGCAAGGGCACGGGCCTGGGCCTGTCCACGGTCTACGGCATCGTGAAGCAGCACGGCGGCAACATCTGGGTCTACAGCGAGCCCGGGCAGGGCACGACGTTCAAGATCTACCTGCCCCGCACGCCCGGCAAGCCGGGCGAGCGCAAGCGCAAGTCCACGACCGTGATCGGCGGCAAGGAGACGGTGCTGCTCGTGGAGGACGACGAGGCGGTCCGCGGCGTGGCCCACCGCTACCTACAGGCCCTCGGCTACCGGGTCCTGCCCGCGAGCGGCGCCCGGGAGGCCGAAGAGGCCGCGGCCGCCCACGAGGGGGACATCGACCTATTGCTCACCGACGTGGTGATGCCCGACCGCAACGGACGCGAGCTCTATGACGTGCTGTCCGCGAAGCGCCCGGACCTGAAGGTCCTGTACATGTCCGGGTATACGGACAACGGCATCGTGCACCACGGCGTGCTCGACGAGGGCGCTTTG
>CAZOBJ010000223.1:0-1847 GCA_964577825.1 uncultured Planctomycetales bacterium | reverse complement strand
GCCCAGGCCGCCGAGCTCGAACCGATCCGCGACCTCGCGGCGCGCTATGGTATTCGCGACGCCGAGCTGGATCTGTACGGCGCGTACAAGGCCAAGGTCCATCCCGAAATCCTGGACCGGCTGCGCGACCGGCCGCGCGGCAAGTACGTGGACGTGACCGCCATCACGCCAACGCCCTTGGGGGAGGGCAAGACCGTCACCACCATCGGCACGAGCCTCGGCCTGGGGCAGATCGGCAAGCGGGTCTTCACCTGCATCCGCCAGCCGTCCATGGGCCCGGTCTTCGGCATCAAGGGCGGGGCGGCCGGCGGCGGGCACAGCCAGGTGGTGCCCATGGAGGACTTCAACCTGCACCTGACCGGCGACATCCATGCGGTGAGCGCCGCGCACAACCTGCTCGCCGCGGCGGTGGACACGCGCATGTACCTGGAGGCCCGCTACGGGGCCAGGCGGTTCGAGCGGCGCACCGGGCTCAAGCCGCTCCATATCGATCCCGAGGCGGTCGCGTGGCGGCGCGTGGTGGACCTCAACGACCGGGCCCTGCGCGAGGTGGAGGTAGGGCTGCCCAGCCCCGGCGCGCAGAACAACGAGAACGGCATCCCCCGGCGCACCGGCTTCGACATCGCGGTGGCTTCCGAGCTCATGGCCGTGCTGGGGCTGACCACGGGCCTGCAGGACATGCGCGCGCGCATCGGCCGGGTGATCTTCGGCTATGATCGGAAGGGGCGCCCGCTTACGGCCGAGGACCTGGGCGTGGCCGGGGCCATGACCGTGATCATGAAGGAGACGGTCAAGCCCACGCTCATGCAGACCCTGGAGGGCACCGCGGCGTTCGTGCACGCCGGCCCGTTCGCGAACATCGCGCACGGCAACTCGTCCGTGCTGGCCGACCAGATCGCGCTGCGGCTTGCGGAGTACGTGGTCACCGAGAGCGGGTTCGGCGCGGACATCGGGTTCGAGAAGTTCGCGAACATCAAGTGCCGCGCGAGCGGCCTGAAGCCCGACGCGGTGGTGCTGGTCGCCACGGTGCGCGCGCTCAAGATGCACTCGGGCCGGTTCAAGGTCGTGCCGGGCCGGCCCCTGCCCGAGGGCCTGGTGCGCGAGGACGTCCCCGCCATCGAGGCCGGACTCTGCAACCTGGAGCGCCACATCCGCAACGTACGGCGTCACGGCCTGCCCGTGGTCGTTGCCGTGAACCGGTTCCCCCCGGACACGGACAAGGAAGTCGCCTACGTGCGCGAGGCGGCGCTCGGCGCCGGGGCCTCGGCCGCGGAGGTGAGCGACGCGTGGGCGCACGGGGGCCGGGGCGCGCGCGGCCTGGCCGAGGCCGTGGCCGCCGCGTGCGAAGAGGAGACCGAGTTCCGCTGCCTGTACCCGGCCGACCGGCCGCTGAAGGACAAGATCGAGACCGTGGCCACACAGATGTACGGCGCCGGGTCCGTGGAGTACGCGCCGCTCGCCGAGCGCCAGATCGCGACGCTCACCGACCAAGGGTTCGGCGGCCTGCCCGTCTGCATGGCCAAGACGCACCTTTCCATCACGCACGATCCGGCGCGCAAGGGCGCGCCCGAGGGGTACGCGTTCCCGGTGCGCGAGGTGAAGGTCTCCGCGGGCGCGGGGTTCGTGTACGTGCTCGCGGGGACCATGAAGACCATGCCCGGGCTGGGCAGCCGTCCGGCGTATCTCGACGTGGACATCGACGCGCAGGGCAACACGGTCGGGCTGTTCTAAGCGGCGAGCGCGGGCTCAGGGGACAAACGCGTCAGCCGCCTCGCGTGCCAGCCGGACCCAGGCCCGCACCCGGTCGGGGTCGCGCTCTACGGTCTCCACGTCCTTGAGCGTGATGT
>CAZOBJ010000222.1:0-1878 GCA_964577825.1 uncultured Planctomycetales bacterium | reverse complement strand
AGTCCACGACGCCGTAATTGGCTCTCGCAGGGCCGCAGGCCGTGTCGCGCAGGCACAGCCTGTCGATCCGCTGTCCCTCCCCCTATCCCCCTCCCGGAGGGAAGGGGGGGTCTTACATAGGCGCGATGGGGCCGTGTGTCTCGCGCGACACGGGCCTGCGCATCTCCCTCTCCCCTCGGGAGAGGGCCGGGGCGAGGGACGGTGGGCGGGATCGTGCGCGACCTTCTCGAGGTCGGCGCCGGGCCGGATGGGCGCGTCGCGCGAGGATTGCGGACGGCGCCCGCCCGTCACTCCGTCAGAGCGCGGATCTCGGCGGCGCGCGCCTCCAGGGGCCGGGCCTCCTCGTCCCGGCCCGTGGCGCGGTAGACGGCGGCCAACGCATCGAGCGTCGCGGCCACGCGGTCATGGTCCGCGCCGAGCGTCCGTTCGTGGATCGCGAGCGCCCGCTCGTACAGGGGCTCGGCCTCGTCGTACTTCTCCTGGTCGGCGTACAGCTCGGCGAGGTTGCCGAGCACAACGGCCACGTACGCGTGGTGCGGGCCGAGGCGGCGCTTCAGGATCGTCAGCGCGCGCTCGTACCGGGGCACGGCCTTCTCATACATGCCTTGATGCTTGTACACGGAGGCCAGGTTGTTCAGGGTCTGGGCCACTGCGGTGTGGCCCGGGCCCAGCGCGCCCTCCTGGAGCTCCAGGGCGCATTCGTAGAACGGCGCGGCCCGCGCATAGGCGTCTTGGGCCGCGTGCTCCGAGCCGAGCTTGTACAGCTCCGTGGCCGCGTCCGCCTGGTCGGCGCGGTCCCGCCTCTGCCAGATCGACACGGCCCGGTCGAAGAGCGGCTGCGCTTGTTCGAACGCGTCCGCTTCCACGTACGCGGCCGCCATGTCCTGTAGGCACCACGCCGTCACGCTCGAGGTGGAGTCGGAATCCCTGTCCCAGGCGGCCAGCGCGCGCTTGCGCAACGGTTCGGCTCGGTCCAGCTCGCCCTGCTTCACATGCACGACCGCAAGCCTACCCAGGGACCGCGCCTGGAGAGAGCTTCCCGAGGTTCCCGAGGCGTCGCAGGCCGCAATCGCGCGCTCGAAGGTCGCCTTGGCCTTGGCGAGCTCCTCCTGTTCCATGTACACGCGGCCCAGCTCGTGCATGCATAGGATCAAGGAGACGGCGGCGGAGCCCTTTTGCGCGGCGGGCTCGGCGATCACGTGCTCCAGCAGCGCCGCGGCCTTGTCGAGCTCGCCTTGTACCCTGTAGGCCTGTGCGACCGGGCGCAGCAGCCGGGGCACCTGCGCGTACCCCACGCGGTGCGGCATGTCCTTGCACAACTCCAGGGTCTGCGCAACGGCCCGATCGGCCTTTTCGTACTGGCCCAGATACACATGCACCTTGGCCACCAGAGCCTGGCATCTGGCGGTCTGCTGGTTGTTCGCGCGTCGACCGGCCCGGGCAAGCACCAGGGCCTGCTCGGCGGCGGCCAGCGCCTGGTCATACTCGCCCTGGCGGATGAGCTTCTGGCTGCGGCCGTAGTACTCCAGCCACTTCATCCGAGGGGGCAGCCCGCCGGCCGGCCCGGCCAGGAGCGCCAGCACGGTCAGCACGGCCCCGACCGCCGCGGCCACCCGCCCTCGCGCCCCGGCAGAAGAGATATGCATAAGCGTCCCTCATGTGCGCAACGCAAGCCCGGATCCTGCCCGCGGACCGGACCCTTGTTCTATACCCCGGATCTCGGCCTTGGGCAAGCAGAAATGCGCCCGCGCCCTTGCGATGCCGACAGTCGTCCAGTAGCGCGGCCTTCCGCCCGAGCTTGCGCGCGTACAGCACTGTTCCCTCCCCCTCACTCCCTCCCGGAGGGAGGGGGGGACCGCACTTCTCCCTCTCCCCTCG
>CAZOBJ010000221.1:0-1883 GCA_964577825.1 uncultured Planctomycetales bacterium | reverse complement strand
CACTGTGAAGGTCAACTCGATGCGATCCTCGACCTCGCGCACCGAGCTTTCGACCATCTCTTCCACGGACTGGTCCGAGACCTGGATCAGGTGCAGGAAAACGTCCTGCTCGCGCGGCGCTCCGGGACGCACCTCCACGCGCCACCGGCCGGCGTGTTGGGGCACCTCGCCCCCCGGTGCCATGCCGATGTAGTTCCAGTACCGATAGTCCTCCGGGACGGGCCAATTGCGTCCGTCGGCCCAGAACTCCTTGCCCGGACCGCCGATCTTCTCCAATACGGCGTCCTGCGGGTACAGGGTCCGGCAGAAGATGCGGCCCCGGTCCTGGTCCGCCCGGAACGCGTTGCCTGCAATCACAGGCTCGTTCGAAGTATGCAGAAGCCATTTTTTCGGATACTCCGCCTGGGTCGAGGCCACCCGATCGAAGACCACGAAGTGGTTGGGGGGAAGGTACATGAACTGCCGGACCATCTGTGTGCACTTGTCTGGATGATACGTCTCCGTGGCGTCCGTCGCTGCGTACGCGTACAGCGGGTGAGACTCGAAGCCAAGCGGCTGGGCATAATAGTGGCGACGATTCTGGCCGCCGCTGTTCGACTCGATGCCGCCGAACTCTTCGCCCGGCATGCGGATGAGAACCGCGTTGTGCGCCACGGTCTGGTAGTAGTAGTTCATCCGGTGAGGATCAGCCTTCTCGATGCCGCTGTCCACGGCAAGGTAACCCTGCTTGCAGATCGTGAAATGCGTGGCGTCGAATTGCGTCGACGCAGTGGTGTAGTAGGGAGAGGTCTTGCCTCCGCCCAACGCGAACAGGGCATACGTATCCTCGGGGCCGAATCCCGACGACATCAACACCTGGCCCACGCCTTCGAAGTGCCGCGCCACGGGCATCCCCTCGGGCAGCACGGGCGGCGGCACCTTTTCCTCCAAATGGGTCATCAGGAACCGGAAGAACGGATATCGGCCTGCAAACGTGCCTACCTCCTGCGCGATGCGGTTGCGCAGGTAGCTGGCTACAGCCGCCTGCTGTGAATGTGACTCGCCAAAGAAGTGGATGAATTGCGTCAAGTGATCGTACAGCTGGTCTTGGTGCAACAGCCGAATTGCCGTGCGCGAATAGCCGAAGTGGTACACGCCCGGCGCCTGCCAAGTCGAGGCAGGATCGCGCAACGGACCCACGCGGACGATCTGGCGCAGCGCGTAATCGGGCGATACGTTGCTATTGATCCAGGACTGGGGAACCTCCGAGCCCAGGGCGGACTGCCAGGTGTACATGAAGTTCCATCCGTGCGAGTTAGGCAAATCCCCCAGAGAGTATCCGATGTTCGTCTGCCACGCGCCGTCGTCCTTTGACGTGGCCAGCCGGTCCTGGATGGCGTCTCGGTTGTGTCCGTACCCGACGCCCAGGATGGTGAGCGCACGCGCAAAGTCCACGTCACTGAGCTCGGAGTTCAATAGCGCGAGCCCCCCGTACCAGTAGATTTCTCGCTCATAGTAATGGGGGATGCGCGACGACAGCCTGCCGCGCGCCCTGTCCTCTTCATAGATGTCGCACAAATACGTGAGCACATCCGACGCAAGGGCTTGCCGTTCCCCGGGGGGCAAGTCGTTCCACACCCAGTCCAGGGCCCCCATGCAGGACAGCCGGCTGGTGCTGTGTGCGTTCCGGTCCTTGCGCGCCACGTAGTGGTCGACCGTGGCGCGCAGCATCGCGCGGACCTTGTCCAGCACTGCCGGATCGTCGGTGACCCGGTAGACGAGCGCGGCCTCCGCGGCCTGCACGCCCCAATCATCCGGATGGACTTCCTCGGGCCGGACCCTGTCCACCCGGGCCTTCATCTCGTCGAAAAGCTCCCTTTCCGCGGTCAGCGCCCGCTCGCGCA
>CAZOBJ010000220.1:0-1926 GCA_964577825.1 uncultured Planctomycetales bacterium | reverse complement strand
GGGCCTTGCGTTTTCTCTAGCGTCATAACTCGTTGCTTCGAGAGGAGTTGACTGCAAAACCAGGCCCGAAATCCTCACCTAGTCCGCTATGGAACTCGGTCGCCGATACCCTAACCTCCAGGGAGCGTAATGAATTCGAGCTCCGGCACGCCGTCCTCCCATACATCCCGAGAAGTCCGAGACCTCGCGCGGTTGTCCCCCGGCTCCCCAGGGCCAGAGACCGCGTCGTCCATGAGCTCGTCCATGGCCTGATACGCGGGCTCGCCGTCCAGGCCCGAGCGGTGACTGTACACCTCCTGCGTGGTGATCCGAAGATGACGCGCATAGGCCTGCACCGCCGCAAGATCCACGCCCGGCTGCTGCTGGAGCCACGTCACCGCGGAGTGCCGGGCCACGTACGCGGTCATGCCCTCGATGCCCAGCCGCCTGCACGCGTGGCGCAGCGCGTGCCCGAAGCTGTCCGTGGTCCAGCCGCCCGGGTTGCGCCTGCCCTTGGCCCACCGAGAGATGAGCAGCGGATCGCGTCCCCGAGGCGCCCGCCCCCGGAACCTGCGCCACGTCGCCCGCACCTGGGCCAACCACCGGGCGCGCGTGGAGCCCGGGGGCACCGGCACCGCGCCCGCCGGCCCGCCCTTGCACGGGCCCACGCGGATCTCACCCGCGGACGCGCTGCGCGGCGCAGTGACGTCCGACCAGTGCAGCCGAAAGAGCGCGTCCTCGCGCAGCCCCAAGAGCACCATGCCCCGCAACACGAGCGCCAGGCAGTCGTACCCGCCCCGGTCCAGGGCCCGCAACACGTCCACGAACGAGTGGCGCACCAGGGCCCGGGGCACGTGGCGCTGGCCGCCAGTCAACCCCTTGACCCGCAGATACGACACGCGCAAGAGCGGTAGGTCCGCCGGCGCGCGGCCCTGGTCAATGGCCCACCGGGCAAAGGCGCGCAGGGCCTTGATCTCCTGGTTGATCGTGTCGCGCGACACCTGCGTCCCGGGGTTGTGGGCCCGCGCATGCCCCTTGTCCCGGGTCCGCGACCGGATCCACGCCTCCAGCACCTCGCGGGTGATCCGGTCGAGCGGCCGGTCGCCCAGGTGCTCGGCGAACCGGGTGAGCTTGCGCCGATACCCGGCCAACGTCGACTTCGCGAGCCCCGAGAAGAGCGACCGGGCCTCCAGATACGGTTCCAGCCCCTCCCGGATCCTGATGCACGGCCGGTCGCCCGCATGGAATCGCTCCAGGATGCGGCCCCGGCCCTCGTCGATGAGCCGGTCGAGGCGCTGGGCCTCCTCGAGCGTATCCACGCGGCGACGGAACTGGCTACGCACCTCGTACTGGTCCCCGACCTGCGTCACGCTCATGGGCACGGCCCTCGGGGGCGTTGGTGGAAGGCGGGCTCGGCCCACGCGGGCCGGCGAATCGGCGATAGCCCCGAGAGGAGTGCCACCCGCGGCCCGCGCTCGTCTCGCGGGTCGAGGTCACGCGTATGCATCGTGTGCCTGGCTCCGTTCGCCCGGGGCAGGACTCGGGTCCATGGCCTGCGCGGCGAGCCCCGCCGGTGCGCCGAGCAGGCTCCTGCCTGCGCCGGGCCGATCCTAGAGAGAACCGCGCCCTGCATCGGCGCTGCTCGGCCTGCTCGCGCTCGGCGGCCAGGATCGTGTCCGTGAGAGCACGTTGGCGTTCGCGGTGCACCGGCCAAGTGCGCGAGCTCTTGCTCGTGCACGAGCGTATCCGGGGAGCGGTCTCGTTTGATCGCGAGCGATGTGTCTCGGCGAGGTGGTGCACGTCCATGGGAAGTGCTTGCACTTAGACTCTGAGCGTGGGGTGCCGGGTCTGCGGCGCGGAGCCGCCCGCGGTCCGGCAGCGCGTTGCCGAGCGCTCGGAGCCGAGGGATTGGCGTGCGGAGCTCTACAAGCCCCGTGGAACACTCCG
>CAZOBJ010000219.1:0-1960 GCA_964577825.1 uncultured Planctomycetales bacterium | reverse complement strand
GTCGTTCGGCGGGCACGAGATGGCGGCCGGGTTCTCGCTCGTGCGCGACCAGATCGAGCCCTTCCGCCAGGAGCTCCACCAGGAATGCCGACGCCAGGTCGTCGAAGGTCGGCTCACCCCGGAGCTTGTCATCGACCTGGACGTGCACCTGCGCCGCCTCTCGGAGAGCTTTGCGCGCGAGGTGGACCTGCTCGCGCCGTTCGGTGCGGGCAACGAGGCGCCGCTGTTCCTCTCGCGCCACGTGAAGGTGGCCGGCCGCCCCCAGGTCCTGGGCTCGGCGGGGCGGCACTTCAGCTTTTTCGCCAGCCAAGAACAGGTGGCCTTCCGCGCGCTCGTGTTCGACCAGATCCAGTGGCTCGAACGCATGGAGCGAGGCACCGAGTACTGGGACATCGTGTACCGCCTGGCGCTCAACGACTACTACGCGCCCCCGCGCCTGGAGCTGCACGTGGTGGACATGCGGGCCTCGTGAGGGAGCACGGCGTGGACGCCGATACCGCGATCCTGATCCCGGCCCGCGCGGGCTCGACCCGGATGCCCGAGAAGCTGCTGCGCGCGGATACGGGCCGGGCGCTTGTCACCTACACGCAGGACGCGGCCGAGCGCGCGCGCGTTGCCTCGGCGGGGCGCATCGGCGAGGTGGTCGTGGCCACCGACGACGCGCGGATCGAGGCGGCGGTGCGCGAGCACGCCGCGCGCGAGGGGTACGCCGCTCGCGCGGTGCGCACGCGCGCGGACCATGCCTGCGGCACGGACCGCATCGCCGAGGCCGCGCGGGCGTTGCCCGAGTCCGTGCGGGTCATGGTCAACCTCCAGGGCGACGAGCCCCAGGTGCGCGCCGAGGACGTGCTCGCCGTGATCCGGCTTCTGGACGCGCACCCCTGGGCCGGGATGAGCACCCTGGTCCGCCCGATCGTGGATGAGGCGGAGTTCCACAGTCCGCACGCGGTCAAGGCCGTCCTGGGGGAGCAAGGCCGGTGCCTCTACTTCAGCCGGGCGCCTGTGCCCGTGGACCGCGACGGCCTGCGCAAGCCCGGCGAGCCGTACGGGTACCTGCACCTCGGGGTATACGGATACCGGCGCGAGGTGCTCCTCGGGTACGCGGACCTGCCCCGAAGCGAGATCGAGGAGCGGGAGCGGCTGGAGCAGTTGCGCGCCCTGGCCGCGGGCATCCCCATCGTGGCCCGGGTCACCGACTACTCGGGCGCGGGCATTGACACGGAAGAGGACTACCGCGCCTTCGCCGCCCGCTGCGGCGGGTGAAGCTCGCTGCACGCCTCTGCCGGTTAGATCAGAAGTCGATGCGGAACACGTCCGCGAGCGCGTTGTGCACCAGGCCGTTCGAGGCGTAGACGTTCAACGTGTCGGGCGAGACCTGGCAGGCCTCGAACCGTCCCCCCGCCTCGGACAAGAGCGCTCGGCCCGCGGCCACGTCCCAGGAATGGATGCCAACCTCGTAGTAGGCGGTGAACCGGCCCGCGGCCACGTACGCGAGGTCGAGCGACGCGGATCCGGTGCTGCGCAGCTTGCGCACGCGCCGCAGGGCCGCGGAGAAGGCCGCAAGCCCCTGACGCAGGGTCTCCTCGCTCTTCATGAACCCCACGACCACCACGGCCTCGGCCGGGTCCTGGATGGGGCTCACGCGGATGCGCCGGTCGTTGAGATACGCTCCCTCGCCGCGTGATGCAGTGAAGAGCTCCTCGCGCAGAGGGTCGTACACCGCGCCCAGCTCCGGCCGGCCGTCGACCTCCAGGCCCACGGAGCTACAGAAATGCGGGATGCCGTAGAAGAAGTTCATGGTTCCGTCCAGGGGATCGATGATCCACCTGTACCGGCTCTCGCCCTGGGCGCCGCGCTCCTCGGCCAGGATTGCGTGGTCCGGGTACCGGGCGTGGATGGTCTGCACAATGGCCTCTTCGCAGAGCTTGTCCACGCGCAGCTTGATGTCGCGACGCTCCTC
>CAZOBJ010000218.1:0-1983 GCA_964577825.1 uncultured Planctomycetales bacterium | reverse complement strand
TGCGCGTACACCCGGCGGGCCTTGCGCGCGGCCTCGACCATCTTGTCGAAGTCGCGCACCTTCACGGCCGCGGGCTTCTCGCAGACCACGTGCTTGCCCGCGCGCAGGGCCTCGATGGTGCCCTTGGGATGCAGGTTGCTGGGCAGGGAATTGACGAACAGGTCCACCTCCTCGTCCTTCAAGAGCTGCTTGTAGTCCTTGTACGCCCGGCAGCCGAGCTCGCGTTTCGCCTCGGCGCGCCGGTCCGGGATCTGGTCGGCCACGGCCACGATCCGGTACTTCTCCGGGTCCTGGCGCAGCCAGGCGGCGTGGATGTTGTACCCGCTGCGCCCCTGCCCGGCGATGCCCACGCGTATGACCTTGTCCGCCATGCTCGGTTCTCCTTGTAGACTGAGGCCCCGGGCCGTGCGACGGCGCCCGGGCTCGACTCGATTCTCCGCGCGCGCCGGGTCACCGCCGGCGCTTGCTCGACTGTTTGCGCGCCGCGGGCTTGGGGTTCTGCCGGTGGCACTCCTCCAGCACAGCCACCTGCCTGCGCACCTGGTCATGGGTCACGATGGGCCGGCGCTTCTTGCCGCTGAGCACCTCGTAGAAGTCCTCGTAGATCGCGTCGCGGTGTCCGAACTCGTTCGGACCGGGCTTCCACTCCTCCTCGATCCAGGGAAGCTCCTCCTGCGGGTAGGACCCGCTCGACCACCCCCGCTCCAGGCGCAGCTTGGGCGTCTTGTCGGGGTCGAGGTACTTCCACATGAACCCGTGCGGCCCCCCGCCGATCAGGCACCCGCGCGTGGCGCTGACGCTGTACAGGTCGCCCTGCTTGTACCCCTGGCAGGGGTCCTTGACGAGCTCGACCACGGGCCCGTCCGGGCCGTACAGGGTGACGGTCACGAGGTCGTCCGCGTCGCCGGCCGAGTTCGGCGTGGACTCCAACCGGCAGAAGACCTTGGGCGAGCGGCGCCCCTCGGCGTAGAACATGAGCATCTGGTCGATGAAGTGCGGGCAGGTGTTGTTCAGCGTCCCGCCCCAGTACTCGGGCCGGGTCTGCCAGTCCTGGCGCCGGGTGAAGGCCGTGCGGCTGATGCGGATTCGCACAACGCGGCCGAGCACCCCGCTGGCGATGACCTCGCGCACCTTCATGAACACGGGAGAGAACCGGTTGTTCTGGAAGGCCAGGTAGTGTCGGCGGGCCTTCTTGGCGGCGGCCACCATGCGATCGAAGTCGCGCACCTTTGCGGCCGCGGGCTTCTCGCAGATCACGTGCTTGCCGGCGCGCAGGCCGTCGATGGTCCCCTGCGGGTGGAGATGGTTGGGCATGGCGTTGACCACGACCTCCACCTCGTCGTCCTTGAGCAACTCGCGATAGTCCTTGTAGGCGCGGCAGCCGAGCTCCTCGCGCGCGCGCGACCGGCGCTCCGAGAGCTCGTCGGCCACCGCCACGATCTGGAACCGGTCCGGGTACTTGCGCATGGTCCCGACGTGAATGCCCCATCCGCTGCGCCCCTGACCGGCGATGCCGGCCCGGATTACCCTGTCAGCCATCAATCCGCTCCTTGTCTCTTCGCCCTGGCGAACAAGCTCCGCGGCGCGCGTGCGCCGCTGTGCTCGAACCGTAGCCTTGCGTCCCTCTCCGAGGGTCGCGCCGCCCGGCGCCACTTCGGCCCGGCGCGCAAACGCAGGGAGTATACGCGTCTTCGCACACAGGGCAAACCGAAAAGCGCCCGCGCGCCCGTGCCGGTTGCGGCCCGGCGATCACACCGCCACGGTCGCGGCCCGCTCCTGGCTTTCGAGCGCCGCGGTGAACAGCCGGTGGCTGAGCGCGGTCTCCTCCGCGGTCACGCACCCGGCGAACCGCTTCAACGGCTGCCCCTCGGTGAGCTCATGCAGGTACGCGGCCCACATCTGCAGGATCGCGTCGCTGAACCCGAACTCGAAGATCCCGCCCGTGATCGTACGGAACGCGGTCTCGTACCCCATGTCGATCTG
>CAZOBJ010000217.1:0-2011 GCA_964577825.1 uncultured Planctomycetales bacterium | reverse complement strand
ACCATACCAGCCAGTGCTGAACCTGGACGCGGGAAACCATATGAATATGACGAAGACAAGCAACGCGGCCACCACAAATGCTACAACTTGGCGACTTGGGCGCATATGTTGTTCCCCCCAGTGCGTTGGAGCTCAGTCGGCGAAGACTTTGCTCGGCGCTTGAGCCATCTCCCTTGTCTCGTCAGGCGTGCGTACGATCGAGCCCGCTGCGCCGATTGGCCAGAAATCGACGTTATCGCCGCGCTCCGCTGCCTCGTCGCATCATACCCAGATGTACCATACCACGCGCCGCCGCCGTTGGCAAGCGGGTCGGGCACCGTTTGCGCGGCGCCCGCGCCCGCGCGCGCAACCGCGTTCTCATGCGCGTCCAACGACACGGGGGATATTTGCGCGGCATGCGACTTGCACAGGGCCATGCAGATATGTAGAAGAAAGTCGGGGTGCGCACCCGGGTCGAACCGGGGAAAGGCGTGCAAGAACGCGTCGCAGATTCCAGAGCTTTGCCGGATACGTAGGAGCGCGGCCGGCCCAAGGCCTTGAGGAGGAACGCGATGCCGTGCCAACCGCCCGCGTTCGACTTCACGCGCAAGGACTACGCGGCCCTGCTCTTCGACCTGGACGGAGTGGTGGTGCAGACCGCGCGGGTGCACGCCGCGGCCTGGAAGCAGCTCTTCGACGAGTACCTGCAGGCCCGCGCGTTCGGGGACGACTGGCAGCCCTTTGACATCGACGCGGACTACCGCCAATACGTGGACGGCAAGCCGCGCTACGACGGGGTGCAGAGCTTCCTGGCCTCCCGCGGTATCGACCTGCCCTACGGCACGCCGGACGACGACCCCGACGCCGAGACGATCTGCGGCCTGGGCAACCGCAAGAACGGGTTCTTCAACAAGCGCCTGCGCGAGGACGGCGTGGAGGTCTTCGACCTCGCCGTGGCGTTCCTGCGCCTGTTGCGCGCGCGCGGGTTCAAGACCGCGGTGGTGTCCTCCAGCAAGAACTGCCAACCCGTGGTGCAGGCCGCGGGCATCGAGGACCTGTTCGACACGCGGGTCGACGGCGTGGTGTCCGCCGAGCTGGGGCTCACGGGCAAGCCCGAACCGGACATCTTCCTGGAGGCCGCCCGCCGGCTGGAGGTGCCCGCCGCGCGCGCGGTGGTGCTCGAGGACGCCATCTCCGGGGTGCAGGCCGGCCGGCGCGGCGCGTTCGGCCTGGTGGTCGGCCTCGACCGGGTCGGCCACGCGCAGGACTTGCAGGCAAACGGCGCGGACGTGGTGGTGCGCACGTTCGCCGAGCTCGCAGTGGAAGGAGACAGGCCCATGTGGGAGCACGAGATCGACGCGTTGCCCTCTGCGCTCGCGTCCCTGGACGAGGTGGGCAGGATGCTCGCGGACAAACGGCCGTTCGTGGCCCTGGACTACGACGGGACCCTGACCCCGATCGTGGAGCGCCCGGAGCTCGCGGTGCTCTCGGACGAGATGCGCGGCGTGGTCACCGCGCTCGCGGACCGGTGCACCGTGGCCGTGATCAGCGGCCGGGACCGCAAGGACGTGCAAAACCTCGTGGGCATCGACACCCTGTTCTACGCGGGCAGCCACGGGTTCGACATCAGCGGGCCCGAGGGCCAACACATCGGCTCGCAGCAGGGCGAGGACTTTCTGCCCGCGCTCGACGAGGCGCAGGCCTCGATCGAGTCCTTGCTCGCGGACATCCCCGGCTCGCAGATCGAGCGCAAACGATTCTCCGTGGCCGTGCACTACCGCCGCGTGGACCCGGGCCGGGCCCCCGCGGTCGAGGAGGCGGTCGACCGGGTGCTCGCAGAGCACGACCGGCTTCGCAAGGGCACGGGCAAGATGGTCTTCGAGGTCCAGCCGGACATCGACTGGCACAAGGGCAAGGCCCTGTGCTGGCTCATGCAGGCCCTGGGTCTGGACGGGGAGGAGGTCGTGCCCTTCTACCTCGGCGACGACGTGACCGACGAAGACGCCTTCCGGGTGCTCCAGGACGGCGGGGT
>CAZOBJ010000216.1:0-2011 GCA_964577825.1 uncultured Planctomycetales bacterium | reverse complement strand
AGCGAGAGCTTGGCGAGCACCCCCTCGAGCGCCTCCTGCACCGCGGACCCGGCCAGGCTGCGCGACGCCTCGCCCAACAGGAACACCGCGGCCACCTCCTCTTCGCTTAGGCGCGGGAGCACGCGCGGACGCTCATTCACGGGGTAGTAGTACCCGTGGCGCGTCTCGTCGTAGACCGGATGCACGCCGAAGGTGTCGGCCAAGAGGTGCAGGTACTTGCGCGCGGTCTTGGGCCGCACGCCCAACAGCTCGCCGAGCCGGGTCGCGTTCGGATACGTGCCCGACGCGATGGCCTCGTGGATGCGCACGGCTGCGTGCAGGCGCGCGGCGACCGACGACCGGGCCATGGGCCTCTTCTCCCTGCCAAGAGGAGCACCCGCCATGGTAGTCTAGGGGTGGTCTCTATCCGGGGCAAGGCCGAAAACTTTTCGCGAATTTTCTGTCAGGCAGGCGGAGTGCGGCCGTGGTGCCGACGCGTCGAGCCGGGAGTAGGCATGACGCACCGCTTGCGAGCGAAGCCGCAAGCCTTACATCTCACGGTCCGCGGCAGTGGCCACGATGGGGAGCAGGGCACGGCGCAGGGGTTGTGCAGAGGGGCTTGCGCGCGTTTCGATTCCGTGCTAGCGTGGGGTTCGAAGCCGGCGAGGGACCGTCGGCTTGGAACAGGGGCCGGAAAAGACCTGACAGGCGCTGGGACGAGGAGGTCTGCGATGCATAGGCGAGTCGGTGTGTGGGCAATGGCGTGCGTGGTGGCCGCGTGCTGGGCGACCGGGGCGTTCGGATTCACCGAGGACCCGGACCCGAGCGAATACTTCCGCGGCCGAGACCTGGAGATGCCTCAACGCCAGCAGGAGAAGGTGTTCCACCCAGTGGACGACCGGGCGAACTTCACGGTATTCGACGGCGCGGAGGACGTGGTGGTCGAGGAGCGTCTCCTCAAGTTCACCCTGACTGGCGAACAGGCCACCATCGGTTGGGGCAACTACGCCGGCCGGCAAGCCCCGGGCGAATGCAAAGCGGCATGGCCCGGCAGGAACCGGCTCATATTGCGCATCCAGCAGAGCGGCGAGCGGGCGGCCCAGAGCACCATGTCGGTCTATGGCTGGGTGGACGGCCGCCGCACGGGCGAGGCCACCGAGCCCGTGGTCCTGGAGGGCAACTGGCCGCAGGAGATCGACTTCGGGTCGATTCCCATGGAATCGCGGTACTCGATCACCCTGGACGGGTTGGAGCTCAACCTCCAGGGCGAGCCCGGCACCCGGTACGAGATCTCCTGGGTGAAGTTCGTGCGGCGGATTCGCGAGGGATACGTGCGGTACGAGTTCACCATCCCGGAAGGGGACGTCTGGCGCGCGGTGGCCGACATGGGCGGCAACCCCAGGGGCGCCCGGGCGAGCCAGACCGTTTTCTATCTCAACGGCATGGAGGTGGACAAGGGCGACAGCGGCCTGTACGGCGCGGAGCCCGTGGACATCTCCGCCTACGTGAGGCCCGGCGTCAACTGCGTGGCCATGTACGGACGCCGCGTCGGGGCGACCCCGTTCCTGTACTTCCAGGCGGGTCTTGTCATGGAATCGGGCGAGACCATGCAGGTGGTGACCCGGCCCGACGGGTCCTGGACCTACAGCCCCGAGGCGCAGGAGGGATGGAACGAGCCGGGGTTCGACGACGCGGCCTGGCAGCCCATCACGGAAGGCTACTCCGGCCTCGGGTATGTGCAGCGCTCGGACATCCTGCCTGCGTACAAGGGGTTGCTTGTGCTGGAAAACCCCACGGGCCGGTTCCTCATGTACTCGGACGACCAGGATGCGGTGGTGCGCGTGCGCGTGCCCGCAGGGCTCGCCGACGAGACGCCGCAGCTTGCGTACCTATTGGCCCGGTCTGGGGTGGACGGCAAGAGCGAAGAGCTCGCTCGCGACATGGTGGCCGAGTACGCGCAGGAAGCGGGCTCGCTCGTGTACACGATCGGCCTGGGGCAACTCGAACCCGGGGTGTACACCGTGGCCCTGGA
>CAZOBJ010000215.1:0-2151 GCA_964577825.1 uncultured Planctomycetales bacterium | reverse complement strand
TCCGTCGACCCGCCAGAGCCCCCGGTTCCGCGAGCGGGGCATCGACCCGGTGGACAAGATCGCGGGATACAACCCCCAGGCCATTGTCGATCATCTGGACTGGTGCGTGCGCAACCGATGGAACCGATTCTACGTCATGCTGCGCACCGATCCGCCGCATATCCTGAGCACCCTGCTGCCGCGGATTGCGCGCGAGGCCGCGCTGCGGGGCATCGAGGTGGTTCTGCCCATCAGTGCGAGCGTGGTGGTCCCGCGCGAGCTCGTGCACGAGCATCCGGAGTACTTCGCCTTCCACCCGGCGCCGCCCAAGTCCAGTCAGGCACCCGCCGGGCACGGGGGTGGGGTGCCCGTGGAGGGCGGATTTCGCGTGGCCTCGCAATTGTGTATGAGCAATCCCGCCACACGCCGGGCGTATGCCCAGCGCCTGCGCCGGCTGGTGGACACCTTCCCGGATACGGTGCGCGACTTCCACCCGGGGCCGAACGACGGGGCGGGGTTCTGCACGTGCGAGAAGTGCCGGGACCTCGCGCCCACCGACCAGGTGCAGCTCATATGGAACACCGCGCACGAGGCGCTGCGCGACTACCGGCCGGACGTGCGCCTGATCCGATCGGCGTACACCTCGCGGCAAAGCCCGCCCGAGAAGGTGCCCATCCCGGTCGAGGCCATGCACCGCGTGCACTACGACGTCTTCTGCCGCAACGACGAGATCCCCATGGACTCCGGGGAAGCGAACAACTCGCGCGCCGCCGGGACCGAAGGCTACCCGAACATGCACGCGTGGCTGATGGGCGAGATGAAGGCCTGGATCGAACGGGGGCTGGACGTGGTGCCCTGGCACAACTCCATGAAGATGTACCGGCGCGGCACGGCCGCGGGCCTGGTGCGAATCTTTGCGCACGACCTGGACCTGTACGAGCAGGTCGGCGCGGCAGGCAGCGAATTCGAGGCCTATGCCCAGTACTGGCACGGGTTCGCGCAGAACTTCTTTGCGGCGAGCCGGCTGTTGTGGGACCGGAAGGCCACGGCGCGCGGGTGCCTGGAAGACTTCTCTCGGCTCTCGTTCGGACCGGCGGCCGCGCCCATGCTCGACTACCTGCGCCTGCTCGAACGCCTCACCCAGGCGGGCCGCAAGCGCCGCCGCGGCGGAGTGATGGACCGGTTCACGGATCGCGACGTGGAGAAGGCTGAAGAGGCCTTCACCCAGGCGCGCCGCCTGGCCAGGGGGCGCGTGTTGCGGGCCCGGGGGCGCGACGTGGAGCGCCACTTCCGATATCTCATGGCCCTGCGCGAGGAGAACCTGTGCGTGCGCGACGCGAACCGGGCCCTGCGCCGCGGCCGGTGGGACGCGGCCGCCCAGGCCCTGTGCCGGGCCGCGGACCAGGTGGAGGTCGCCGCGCAGGTGGGCGGGGCCATCGAGTCCGAGTACGGGGTGTACGGGTTCGTCTGGCCCGACGCGCATCGGCGGCGCATCTTCGACCTGCACGACCGGGCGCGGCCCGCGTGCAAGGCCGCGGCCTATGGCCTCCCGCCATTGGGCCCGGGCACGCACGCGCTGGACCTGGCCCTGTTCGACACGCCGCACTATGGTCCCTTTGGGCGGCTCACCCGCACCGGGGTGCGGATCGTGAGCGAGTTCCACGCGAACAGCGGGCGCAACGAGCTCGCGTTCTTCTTCCGATTGGGCCAGCCGGACCGCCCCGTGCGCCTGCACCTGCACGGCGGGGCCGTGGTCCCGGCCCTGGATCAGCGCGACGGGATCAAGCCCTCGGTGCGGGTTACGGTCAACGGCAAGCGGCTGTTCGCCGGGCCGGTCGGCGTGCCCTTGGTGCGCATGGACCCGGCCGTGGGCGCGCGCGTGACCGCAGAAGGCCCCTGGACCCTGGACGTGCCCGCGCGCCTGCTGGGCAAGCGCAACACCGTGGCGCTCACGATCACCGACGAGCGCGACGGGCGGTCCGCGCACTTCGACGCGGTGTCCGTGGAGGTGTAGGTCAGGCGCGGCGCATGCTGCGTGCGGCGCCAGAGGTCGACGTTCGGCGCAAGACAACGAGACAGCAGAACGAGGAGACGGTGATGGCGAAGGCGAAGTCCGCGGACCTGCGGACGCTGAAGACCGCGGCCCTGGCCGGCCGCGAGGAGGGGGACCGG
>CAZOBJ010000214.1:0-2166 GCA_964577825.1 uncultured Planctomycetales bacterium | reverse complement strand
GTTGCTCCGCGCCCTTGCCCGACTTCTTGCGCCCGGCCTTGCGTGATGTCCGGGTTACTGCCTTGGGTGACCTTGCCACGTTCCTGACCTCCTGTTACGGATCCAATCGAATCCTGAGTGTGTTTGCCAAACCAATGGCCCTCGCCGTTCTGCCAATCGCCGCCGGGCTCCACGCCCGCCGGCGCAAATCCTCAGACCTTGCCGGCGGCCTCGTGCGCGAGCCAGGACCACAGGTCCTGAGCCGCGCGCGCGAGCTCGTCCAGCGTGCCCGTGTTCTCCACCACGTAGTCCGCGCGGCGGCGGCGCTCCTGCGCGGGGAGCTTCAGCTCCTCGCGCCGGGCCACTTCGCCTGCGATCCATCCGCGTGCCCGGGCGCGCGCCTCGCACACCTCGGGCGGCGCCTCGACGGTGGCCACGCGGTCGACCAGGTGCTCGCACCCGGCCTCGTACAGGGTGGGCGCGTCCAGGACCACGGGCGCGTCGTCCTGCGCGTGCAACCGATCCAATCGGTCGGCCAGGGCCTCGCGGATGGGCGGATACACCACGTCCGTAAGGCGCTTGAGGCTCGCCGCGTCGGCAAAGGCGCGTTGCCCCAGGGCCCTGGCGTTGATCCGGTCGGTCGGCCCCAGGATGCTCGCGCCGAAGGCCGCGACCAGGCGCTCGCGCACCTCGGGGCGGTCCAGGACCTCGTGGGCAATCGCGTCGGCGTCCACCAATCGCGCGCCGCGGTCGGCGAGCATTCGCGCAAGCGTGCTCTTGCCGCCGCACACCGCGCCGGTGACCCCGAGCGTACGCACGTCTACTTGACCTCCCGCCAGTTGTCGCCCACGCCGATGTCCACGACCAGCGGGACGGACAGATCCATGGCGCCCTCCATGGCCTCGCGCACCAAGACTCGCACGGCATCGACCTCGTCGGCGGGGCACTCGAGCACCAGCTCGTCGTGGATCTGAAGGACCATGCGGCTGCGCAGCCCGTCTTCGTCCAGGCGCCGGTGCAGGTCGATCATGGCCCGCTTCATGAGGTCCGCGGCGGACCCCTGGACCACGGTGTTCACGGCCATGCGCTCGCCCTGGGTGCGTCTGGTCTTGTTCTGCGAGGCGATCTCGGTGATCTCGCGCGGCCGTCCCAACAGCGTGCGCACCCCGCCCTGCGCGCGAGCCTGGTGGATCGTCTCGCGCACCCAGGCGGCCACGCCGGGATAGGTCTCGAAGTACCGGTCGATAAAGGCCTGGGCCTCGCTGCGGGGCATGCCGGTAGCTTGGCTGAGGCCAAAGGCGCTCTGCCCGTACACGATGCCGAAGTTCACCGCCTTGGCCGCCTGGCGCTGCTGCGCGGTCACTGCGTCCTCCTGCGCGTCAAAGACCTGGGCCGCGACCACGGTGTGGATGTCCCGGCCCTCGCGAAAGGCCCTGCGCAACGCCTCGTCTTCGGACAGGTGGGCCAGGATGCGAAGCTCCACCTGCGAGTAGTCCGCGGACAGGAGCTTCCACCCGGGTTCGGGCACGAACGCCGCGCGGATGCCGCGGCCCTCCTCGGTGCGGATCGGGATGTTCTGGAGGTTCGGATCGCTCGAGGACAGCCGCCCGGTGGCGGTGCCGGTCTGGTGGAAGGTCGTGTGAATGCGCCCGGTCTCGGGGTTGACCATCTGGGGCAGGGCATCGAGATACGTGCCTTTGAGCTTGGAGAGCGCCCGGTAGCGCAAGAGCAGCTGCGGCAGGGCGCGCTTCTCGTGCTCCACGAGCAACAGCTCCCGCAGAACCGCCTCGTCCGTGCTACGCGCGGTCTTGGTGCGTCGGATCACGGGGAAGGCAAGCTCGTCGAACAGGATCTCCGCAAGCTGGCGGGGGCTCGCGATGTTGAAGGGCCGGCCGGCGAGCTCGTGAATCCGGCCGGTGATCTCCTCGAGCTGGGACTCCATGTCGCGGCTTATGGCCGCGAGCTGGTCCACGTCAATGCGCACGCCGCGGGCCTGCATGTCCGCCAGGACGCGGCTCAGGGGCAGCTCGATTTCATATAGCAGGGGCTCGAGGCCGCGTTCCTGCAGCCTGGCCGAGAGCACCTCCTCCAGGCGGAGGGCCACATCCGCGTCTTCGGCGGCATAGGGGCAGACCTGGTCCAGGGGCGCCTGGTCCATGGTGATCTGGTTGCGGCCCTTGCCGATGA
>CAZOBJ010000213.1:0-2232 GCA_964577825.1 uncultured Planctomycetales bacterium | reverse complement strand
GCGGGGCCCTGCCCGGTCGGCTGGAGCCGGATCATGCGACGGCCCAAGGAAATCGCCATCCCGGCGGCGCTGTTGATCGCGGGCGTGGTGCTCTTGACCGTGCACGCGGTCGCCAACAAGGACGCGGCCGGCGTGGGCATGGCGCTCGGGACCGCGGGGGTGCGGCTGGTGATGGGCGTGGTCCTGGGCGTGATCGCGTGCCTGTTCACCGCGGCGCTGTTGGGCACGTCGTTCGGGTCGCTGTGGGGCGCGGTGCTCAAGCTGGCCGCCATCGCGGTGTTCCCCCTGGCCGGGGCGATGCTCTTCCCGTACGTGGGCTGGATCCTGCTCCTGTTCGTGGACATGGGGCTCATCCTGTGGCTCTTCGACCTCACCACGCTGGAGCTCGCGGTGCTGGTGGTCACCTTGTGGGTGTTACAGCTCTTGGCGCTCTTTTCCGCCGGGCTCGTGGTCGCGGGCGTGCTGGGGGTATGAGTGCGGCCCCCCTCTCCCCCCGGGAGAGGGCCGGGGTGAGGGACGGCCTTCTCCCTCTCCCCTCGGGAGAGGGCCGGGGTGAGGGACGCTCTTCTCCCTCTCCCCTCGGGAGAGGGCCGGGGTGAGGGACGTCGGCGCGCCGGTCCGGTCCGGTGACGGTCCGCGCGTGCACCCAGCGCGGGCGTGGCGTGGGGCAGAGAGTCTGCGGCCTTGACGCGGGGTCCGGAATCCGTAGGCCTGTTATACGGGCGAGTGTGGTCCGCGAGGCGCGTTCTTGGCAAGGTCCCCAGGTCCGGCGGGGGCCCAGACGTGGGAGGGGCGAGGGATGGAAGCCGATGCAAAGGAAGTGAAGGTGCCGGCGGCGCTGCTGATCGCAGGTGTTGTGATCGTCGTGGCGCACGGAGTCTGGCTTGCAGGACCGGCGGGCGGTGTGCTGATGCTCGCTGCGCTTCTGATCGGCTTACTGATCAATCTTATCGTAGGGGTCATCGGATGCCTGATCACCGTGCGTCTGGTCGGCTCGTCGTTCGGGTTCTTCTGGAACGCGATTCTCAAACTCAGCGCGGTGATCGTGTTCCCGTTCGCAGTAGCGATCTCGATCCCGGTTCTGGGCTGGGTTCTGGCGTTCGGCCTGTACCTGGGGCTTCTGCGGTGGCTCTTCGACCTCCAATGGTTCGAGGTCGTCGTGCTTGTTGTTGTGCTCATGCTAGTGGATTTCTTCGCTCGGTTCGCAACAACCGCGCTGGTAGCTAGCCTGGCAGGATAGCCGCCGGCGCGATCGGCCGGTCTGTTTCTCTCGTCCTCAGCGCGCCTCACCCTGCGCTCGCGCGGGGCAGGTACCGGTAGTACAGGGTCAGGTCCAGGGCCACGAGCAGCATGTTCAGCGCATACAGGGCCACGACCGGGTCCAGGTCGTGGACCACCTTGTGCACGATGCCGCTCAGGTACCCGAAGCACACGATGGTCATAAACAGCGGGCTCTTGCCTGCCACCACCTTGGTGCGCACGGCCTTGGCAATGGACAGGGGCCAGCTCACGCCGAAGCACACCAGCATCATGATCTCGAATACGCTCACAGGGGTCCTTTCCGTGTTCTCGCCTTACGCTTCTCTGTCCGGGGTTTGCGGCCGCCGCGGTCCGGGCGCGGGAACCGCTCCCTCCCCCTCACCCCCTCCCGGAGGGAGGGGGCACGGCTCTCTCCCTCTCCCCCCGGGGGGCGGCTCGGCGCGCGCGGTCAGTCCTCATATCCCTGGGGATGGGCCTTGTGCCAGGCCCAGGCCGTGGACACGATGGTCGCTAGGTCGCTGTGTTGCGGACGCCAGCCGAGGGCCTGGCGCGCACGCGCGGGGTCCGCGTACAGGGCGGGCGGGTCGCCGGGCCGAGGCGGGGCTTCGCGCACCAGGATCGGCCGGCCCGTGACCCTGCGCGCGGTGTCCACGACCTCGCGGACCGAGTGGCCGGCGCCGGTTCCCAGGTTGAAGGCGGCGCTCGCCCCGCCCGCGGACAGATACTCCATGGCCGCCAGGTGGGCGCGGGCCAGGTCGCACACGTGCACGAAGTCGCGCACGCACGTGCCGTCCGGCGTGGGGCAGTCGGTGCCGTACACGGCCACGTCCGCCCGCTTGCCCGCGGCCGCCTGGAGCACCACGGGCACGAGGTGGGTCTCCGGGTCGTGGTCCTCGCCCAGGTCGCCGTCGGGGTGGGCGCCCGCGGCGTTGAAGTAGCGCAGGCTCACGTGGCGCAGGTCCGTGGCGCGGC
>CAZOBJ010000212.1:0-2243 GCA_964577825.1 uncultured Planctomycetales bacterium | reverse complement strand
CCTTCTGCGATTCCAGAACGGAGCGCGGGGCATCCTGTACGCGAGCCAGATTTCGATCGGCGAGCTCAACGGGCTGCGCCTGCGCGCCTACGGCGAGGAGGGTAGCCTGTCCTGGTGCCAGGAAGAGCCCAATGGACTGGAGATGCGCGCCGCGGACGGAGCGGTGACGACCTACCGACGTGGCACGGACGCCGTGGCGGAGCTCTCGCCCGCGGCCGCGGCGGCGGCGCGCATTCCGCCGGGCCATCCGGAGGGCTTCTACGAGGCGTTCGCGAACGTCTATCGAGGCGCGCTGGCCGCCATGCGAGCTCGCAAGGCCGGGCGAGCCGTGCCCAAGGATGCGCTAGACTTTCCGGGCGTGGACGACGGCGTGCGCGGCATGCAGCTCATTGAGACCTTACTCAAGAGCAGTCGGTCGCGCCGATGGGTGAAATGGGTGAAGTAGGCCAGCAGATGAGGCATGCTCATACGAAGCCGGAGGATACGCGATGGCCCGACCGGTGACGCTCTTCACGGGACAGTTCGCAGATATCAAGCTCGCAGACCTCGCAGCCCGCGTCAAGGACTGGGGCTACGACGGGCTGGAGCTCGCCTGCTGGGGCGACCACATGGACGTGGCCCAGGGCGCCGAAAGCAAGTCCTACTGCGAGGACCAGCTCAGCCTGTTGGACAAGCACGGACTCCAGTGCTGGGCCATCAGCAACCACCTGGCCGGGCAGCTTGTGTGTGACCCGAACACCGACGCGCGCAGCGACGGGATCGCACCGGCAGAGTGCCGGGGTAACCCGGAGGCCAAGCGCGCCTGGGCCGTGGAGGCCATGAAGAACACCGCACGAACCGCGGGCAATCTGGGCCTGGACTTGGTGAATGGATTCACAGGCTCCAGCATCTGGCACGCGGTGTACGCATTCCCACCGGTGTCGGCCGAGTTCCTGCAAGCCGGATTCGATGACTTCGTGGCCCGCTGGACGCCGATCCTGGACGTGTTCGACGAATGCGGCGTGAGGTTCGCCCTGGAGGTCCATCCCACGGAGATCGCGTTTGACCTGTACAGCGCGCAGACGGCCATGGAGGCCATCGGCGGGCGCGAGACGTTCGGGTTCAACTTCGATCCGTCGCACCTGTACTGGCAGCGCGTGGACCCGGTGCGATTCCTGCGCTGCTTCAGCGACCGCGTCTACCACGTGCACGTGAAGGACGCGGCCCTCACGCTGGACGGTGAGACGGGGATCCTGTGCTCGCACTTCGACTTCGGCCATCCTCGCCGAGGGTGGGACTTTCGCAGCCCCGGCCGCGGAGAGGTGGACTTCGAGGCGATGATCCGCGCGCTCAATGAGATCGGCTACCAGGGACCCTTGTCCGTGGAGTGGGAGGACTCGGGCATGGACCGCGAGGCGGGCGCGACCGAGGCGGCCGCCTTTGTGCGGCGCATGGACTTTGCGCCCTCGCGCGTGGCGTTCGACGCGGCTTTCGAGCGATAGGCGTCAGTGCCGGTCCGATCGGAAGATCCGCCACACCAGCCACAACCCCATCAGGGTGGCGATGCCGAACCCCACGATGGCGAAGACCGCGGCCACGGACACGCCGCCGGCGGCCGGGAGGGTCTTGCTGACCACCGGCTGGCTGGTCATGACCATGGACGAGCCCACAATGATGGCGGCCAGGATGAGCGCCAGGCTCAATCGGCTGAACGCCCGGTCGATCCGGTAGGCAAAGCTCTCCAGGGCCTCGTGATGGAAGATGACGCGCAGGTTCCCCGACTTCGCCTTCTGCATGAGCTCCCGCAAGTCCGCGGGCGCGCGTTGCAGCAGTTGGACCAGGCGATAGGCCGAAAAGGCCCCGCCACGCATGATCTTGAGCGGCCGTAGCCATGACTGCACGATCTTGCGGGTGAATGGACGCGCCACCTCGTCGATGCGGAATTCGGGGTCCAGCGTCTGGGCCACGCCGATGGCCGTCGATAGGCTCTTGCCCATCAATACAAGATTGCGCGGAAGCACCACGCCGTGCTCTCTGGCGGTGGCCACCATCTCGTCAAACACTTGCCGGAAGTCCATGCGGTCCAAGGGAACCCCGTAGTACCGGTCGACCAGGGTGATGAGGTCCGTCTTGAACCCGGCGGTGTGCGCATTGTCCCCGGTTCCCCCCAGGTCGGCCAGGACGTCGGCGACGGTGTCGAAGTCTCCTTCGTTTAGAGCGAGGAACGCGATGGTGATCTGATGGCGCACCTCGGCGGACAGATG
>CAZOBJ010000211.1:0-2368 GCA_964577825.1 uncultured Planctomycetales bacterium | reverse complement strand
CGGGCGCACGATCCGTGCGGCCGGCCACCTGGCCAACGACCTGGTGGGCCGAAGCGGCGTGGAGCAGACCTACAACAACATGCTGCGCGGCGCCCATGGCCAGCGGCTGCTGCGCCTGACGCGCACCTCCGCCCACGGCCCGCGCGTCCTGCGCACGGTCGACACCGCGGCGGAGGTGCAGACCGGCCGCGACGTGGCGGTCACCCTCAGCGCGTCCGTACAGCGGCGCGTGTACGAGATCCTGGTGGAGGAGACCGAACTCATGCGCCGCGCGGAAGGACGGCCGTTCAATGCCGCGTGTGTGCTCATGCAGCCCGATACGGGCGCCATCGAGGCCATGGTCAGCCTGCCCACGTTCCACCCGGAGGAAGTGGGCGAGCGCTACCAGGAATACGTGCACCCGCGCAGCCGGTCGCCGTTTCTCAACCGCGCGATCTCGGAGAATTACCCGCCCGGCAGCACGTTCAAGCCCGTGGTGGCCCTGGCGGCCCTGGCCGCGGGGGCCATCACGCCCGAGACCGAGTTCAACTGTCAGGGCGTGATCCGCTACGCCGGCCACGACTACATCTGTATGCGCCGCCATGCCCATGGGCGGATCAAGGTGCACGAGGCGCTGCGCGTCTCCTGCAACGTGTTCTTCTACAACACCGCCCGCGTCCTGGGCGCGCGCAAGCTGCACGCCTTCGCCACGGACATCGGGTTCGCCACCCGCACCGGCATCGACCTGCCCAACGAGGCCGCGGGCAGCCTGCCCATCGGCTCGGGCACCGGACGGGGCTGGGGGCTGGGGAGCACCTTTCACTTCGGCATCGGTCAGGGCATCGCGGTCACGCCCATCCAGATGGCCGTGGCCGTCAGCGCCATCGCCAACGGCGGGGCCGTGGTCCGGCCGCACCTGCTGGCCGACGAACGGCTGGACCGGCCGCGGCGCAGGCTCAATCTCTCCGAACAGGCGCTCCAGGTCGTGCGCGACGGCATGAAAGCCGTGGTCAACGACAACGGCACGGGCCGACGCGCGGCCTTCGACACGCTCACGGTCGCGGGCAAGAGCGGCACCGCGGACTGGAAGCAGGACGCGCGCACCCACGCCTGGTTCGTGGCCTACGCGCCGGTGGAGGACCCGCAGATCGTGGTGGTGCTCATCATCCCGGAGGGCGGTCTGGGCGGGTCCACCTGCGCGCCGATCGTCAAGCGCATCTTGGCCGAGTACTTCGACATCCACGAGACCGAGGGAGGCGTGGGATGAGCCCGGCGCATCGCCTGGGCCGGTCTCTGGCCCGAATCGACTGGCTGCTGCTCCTGAGCGCCGCGGCCACGGCCGGGCTGGGGCTTCTGTACCTGGCCAGCGCCGGGCCGGGGCACTTTTCCGCACAGTGCGTGTGGGCGACCGTGGGGTTGCTGGCCCTCCTGGTCACGGTCATGGTCGGGTACGAGCCCCTGATCCGGTACGCCGGGCTCATGTACCTGGGCGTGCTGGTGCTTCTGGTGGTGGTGTTCTTCCTGCCGGCGCATCGCCATGCGCACAGCTGGATCCGGCTGTGGGGGTTCTCGGTGCAGCCCTCCGAGCTCGCCAAGATCGCGGTCGTGCTCATGCTCGCGCGTCACCTGCGCTACAAGGAGGACCAGGCCACGCTCAAGGGGCTCCTCTTCCCCGCGGTGCTCGTGCTCCTGCCCATGGCCCTCATCCTACGCCAGCCGGACCTGGGCACCGCGGCCCTACTCTTGCCCGTGCTCGTGGCGGTGCTCTTCGCTTCGGGCGCGCGCAAGGCCCACCTAGCGGGCAACATCCTGTTCGGTGCCGCGGCGACCGTGCCCATGTGGATCTACCTGCTGCGCCCGTATCAGAAGCGCAGGATTCTCGCGTTCCTGCATCCGCAACGGTACGAGGTGCGGGAGGCCTACCAGCTCATCATGAGCCGCATCGCGGTCGGCTCCGGCGGGCTCACCGGCGCCGGCTGGGGACAGGGGCGGTCCAACAGCCTGGGCCTCGTGCCGGACCGGCACACGGACTTCATCTTCTGCGTGATCGCGGAGGAAGGCGGATTCCTGCGCGCCGGGCTGCTCATCGCCCTGTACGCGGTGCTCACCCTCCTGGGCCTGCACGCTGCGGCCGCCACGCGCGATCCGGGCGGCCGCCTCGTGGCCGTGGGCGCGGCCACCATGATCGGCGTGCAGGCGGCCATCAACATCGCGGTCACGCTCGGCCTGCTGCCCACCACGGGCATCACGCTGCCGCTGGTGAGCTACGGGGGAAGCTCCTTCCTGGCCACGTCCGTGCTCCTGGGCCTGATCCTGAGCGTGGGCGCGACCACCCCGCCCGTGCTGCACGGAGAGACCTTCACCGGCACGCCGCCCGGCGAGCTGCCCA
>CAZOBJ010000210.1:0-2388 GCA_964577825.1 uncultured Planctomycetales bacterium | reverse complement strand
GTGACCCTCGCGGCCGCCGCTGTCGTGATCGTGGCCGTCCTGGTCGTGGCCCCGGTCTGGAGATCCATGAAGCCCACGCCGCCCGCCGCGCAGGCGCAGGGGTTGCCCGCCGCGCAGGCACAGCGGCCCGAGAAGGCGGTCCGCGCTCAGACGTTGGAGGATCGCGTGAAGGATCTGGAGCAACAGGTGGCCGAATTGCGCGCGGAGCGCGAGCAGACGCCGACGGAAATCCGCGCCCGAGAGTTCATCGTGGAGGACGCGCAGGGAAAGCCTCGCGCCCTGCTGGGCGTGGCCGAGGACGGGTCAATGCTGGTCCTGTTCGACGCGCAGGGCAAGCCCGGCATCGCCGTGAACACGGGGGGTGCCGTGCCAGGTCTCATGGTATGGGGCGAGAACGGCAAGGCTGCCGCCCTGGGCATGTCCGAGGGTGTGCCGAGTGTGGCGCTGGTCGACGAGAACGCCGAGACCCGCGCCGAGCTCAGATTGGCCGAGCACGGGCCGGAGCTGCGCCTGTTCGACGCGCAGGGCAAGCTCCGCGCCGGGCTGGGTGTGCGCGAGGATAAGGATGTGGATGTGGCGGGGCTGCACGTAGCGGACGAGAACGGCAATCCCCGTGCCATACTGATCGTGGAGCAGAACGCGCCCAGGCTCGTCCTGGTCGACGCGCAAGGTAAGCGCCGCGCCGTGCTGAACGCGACCGAGCACGGGCCGGGGCTGCATCTAGCGGACGAGAACGGCAAGCGCCGCGCCGAGCTGGCCGTGTTCCAGGACGTGCCGGGGCTGCACGTGTTTGACGCGCAGGGAAAGCCGATCTGGCACGCCCCGTGACGGGACCGCCTGTGCGTGGCCTCTCGGGCGCGTTGGCGGCGTTGATTCCGTGTGCGCTGCAACGGCCGTGGAGCGCCTGGCCGACCGAGAGCGCTGAGCCCGGACAGTAGGGGCCGGGACCGTAGAGGCCGGGACGTTGACACGGGCGGGTAGGGAGCGTAGCGTACTGTGCGGGGGCTAGGGTCAGCTGCCCGAACGGCGTTTTCCTGGACGCCTGCCCCCGCTTTCTCCAGGACCGCGACAGGAGGGGGCCATGCCGACCGATGCCGACTGTGCGTTTGTGGGCGCGTACAAGCTTGCATTCCTCGTGTTCCGCATTGCGCATATCCGGTTCGGTCAAGAGGCCCCGCCGGACCGTCGCCTGGGGCGAATCGCGCAGCTGCACGAGATGGGCTGGGGGCCGCTCGCGGGCGGTCTCGCCCCGCTGGATACCGTTGTGCATCACTTGGGATTCCGCCCAGGTAGGAACTACCTAGAGGGCGCTGTGACGGGCCACACCAACATGGAACAGCCGGCCTTGGACTTTGTGTATGGCTTGCACACGAAGCTCGAAGAGACACTACGCGCACACAGGCGTGTATGGCGCGCCGCGTGCGAGGTCAAGCGCTGCCTCGTGGACCGGCAAGCGCCGAACCCGCAATCCTATGACGAACCCGAAGACGAAGGCCCGGCGGCCAACGAAGCCTACGCCGACGCGCAGGCCATTCTCGGGTACCTGGCGGACGACGGCGAATTGCCGCGGGCCGACGGGTGCCCGAGCGCAGACGAGGTCGCGAACACCTGCGCCCGGGTGCGCCGGTCGGCGGTGCCAATCCTGAGCGGGCCGCAAGTGGCGGACGCCTGGCAGACGCTTCTAAACTACCTGGACAACGCAGGACAACCCCTAAGCGGGGTGAACGCGCCGTCCGCGCCCGACTGGGAGGAGTTTCAAGCCTGGGTGAACAAGCAAATCCCCTCGCTGAAGGCCGCCGGACGCCCCATCGCGGACGGAGACGCCGACACATCCGCCCAGGCCCTGACCGAGGCGGAAGTGGGGGAGGCCTCGGACGTCCTGGATCGTCTGCTCGCCTGCGCGAACGCGGAGTGGATTGCGCAGGAGAGGCGGCAAGCGGAGAGCGCCAAGCGCCGCGGGCGCAAGCAAGAGTATGACCCGGAAAAAGACGCCAGGCTCGCAGCCGATTGGCGCAAGGCACGAGATGCCGGTATCTCAAAAGACCAGTTCTGTAGGGACCGCAGGATATCCGTGGACATCCTACGTCAGACCCTGGATCGAGAGTACCACCGCCGGCGGCAGTGAACGTCGGCAAGATACCTGTCAATTCTTCGGAATTCTTCGAAGCGAAAAACGATGCCCCCCTGCGCCCCCGTGTGAAGCCGCTTAGCGTGGCGTTAGGCTGCGTGTCATGACCGCGTGTCACGACACACGCTCCGAACAAACCCTCCGAACAATTCGGTTCAATTCTTCGGTTCGAAGCGGCCCTTACAATGCACCTGTCGCGCAATCAGGCGCGGCGTGCAAGAGGAGACAGGGCCATGGAGACCGAGCTTCTGAGCGCGCGC
>CAZOBJ010000209.1:0-2523 GCA_964577825.1 uncultured Planctomycetales bacterium | reverse complement strand
CGGGCAGCCCCGAGGAGCTCATCGTTATCGACCGAGCCAAAGCTGCGGACATGCACCTGACCGTGTCCGCCATTGCCCAGATGCTCCAGACTTCGTTGGCGGGGAGCACGGCCAGCTACTATCGAGAAGGCGGTGATGAGTATCGGATCCTGGTACAACTCAAGGATTCCGATACCATGGATCTGCAAGAGATTCTCGACCTCACCTTGACGAGTGCCGTGGGCGAGCCGGTGGTGCTGCGCAACGTAGTGGACGTCCAGCCGCGCAGCGGGCCCGTGCGCATCGAACGCAGCGATCAGGAGCGCGTCATCACCGTGTCCGCCAACATCAGCGGTCGAGATCTCGGCTCCATCCTATCCGACGTTCGCACCGAGCTCCAGGCGGTGCCGGTTCCGCGTGGCTTCTCCATCGACTTGACCGGCGAATACGAGGAGCAGCAGGAGGCCTTCCGCGAGCTCGGGATCGGGCTGGTGCTGGCCCTGGTGCTCGTGTACATGGTCATGGCCTGCCTGTACGAGTCGCTGCGCGACCCGTTCGTCGTCATGTTCGCGGTGCCGCTGGCGGCGATCGGGGTGGTCCTCATGCTCTTCCTGACGGACACCACCTTCAACATACAGTCATTCATCGGCTGCATCATGCTCGGAGGCATTGTGGTCAACAACGCCATTCTGCTCGTGGACCACACGAACCTGTTGCGCCGGCGGGACAAGATGCCCCTGCGCGCCGCGATCGAGGAGGCCGGCCGGCGGCGTCTACGCCCGATCCTGATGACCGCCTTTACGACCATGTTCGCGCTCGTGCCCATGGCTCTGGGCCTCGGCGAGGGGGGCGAGTTCCAAATGCCCTTGGCTCGAGCCGTGATCGGTGGGCTGCTGAGCGCGTCGCTGATCACCCTGGTCGTCGTACCGGTGATCTACTCGGTTTTCGAGCGCCGATTGGCGAAGCAAGAGGCGTCCACGGAAATGGCCGGCCAGGCGTAGGCGCCCCGGGACGATGCGCCGTCTAATACGCCGGGGGCTTGTGCTTGCAAGCGTAGTTGAGGGGAGCGCCCATGTCACTGCGAAAGGCCTGGAAGTCGTGTGCGAACGTGCTCGGTGTCGGCGCTCTCTGCCTTGTTGCGGCCTCATGCGCGTCTCCCGGTTGGACGGAGGCACCCGTCCCGTACATCGGGCCCGCGCAGCCCGACCCTGAGCGGCAGTCTACGGGATCGATTGCCCGACCTTCCACATCTCGGTCCTCGATCCCCGCAACACAGACGCCGGCCCCGCCGGATGGCGCGCTTGAGATCACCGTGGGCGACGCCATCCTCCTGGCGCTGGAGAACAACCCGGCGCTCAGCGTCGAGCGGCTGACGCCCCTGATCCGAGAGACGGTTGAAGGGGAGGAGCGCGCGGTCTTTGACCCTACGTTGCAGGCCGGCGCTTCCGCGTCGCGAGAACGTGTACGGGCCCCATCTCGGACAACCGGGGCCATAACCGACACCCGGACCAGCCGGACGGAGGCCAGCCTGGGCATCAGCGAGTTTTTTCCCACCGGCACCGACGTGTCGATTGCCCTGACAACGGACCGCGACTGGTCCATGCTGTACAGCGATCAGCACGCCACCCGCGTGGGATTCACGGTGACCCAGGCGCTCATGCGCGGTGCAGGTCTGGAGGTCAATCTGGCCAGTCTCCGACAGGCGAGACTGGACAGCTTGTCTTCCCGGTACGAGCTGCGGGGGTTCGCGGAGGCCCTTGTCGCCGACGTCGAGACGACGTACTGGAACCATGCACTTGCGCGGCGCCGCAT
Organism: uncultured Planctomycetales bacterium; assembly: GCA_964577825.1. Classification (GTDB taxonomy): domain Bacteria; phylum Planctomycetota; class SZUA-567; order SZUA-567; family JAFGNG01; genus CAZOBJ01. Next base: position 732 of record CAZOBJ010000209.1, on the reverse strand, counting down.
CGACATCTTCGAGCAGTCCCTGGAGCTTGCCGAGAAGCAGTTCGCAGAAACGCGGGAAAGGGTCGAGGTCGGAACACTCGCAGAAACCGAGCTTGCCGCCGCCCAGGCGGAGATGGCTCTTCGCAAGGAGGCCCTGATCGACGCGCGCAGTAACCTGGCCGCCATCCGCCTCCGCCTGGTTCGACTCCTCGGCGTGCCTGGAGACGGTCTTTGGGAGCGCGATGTGGTTCTCAAGAACGAACCGGCCGTGCCGGACGCGAAGCTCGACGACGTTGACGCTCATATCGCAGTGGCGCAGCGCATGCGCACCGATCTCAATCAGGCGCGCCTCAGCGCGCAACGCGGCGACCTGGAACTCGTGAAGACCAAGAACGGCCTGCTACCCCAGATGGACCTGTTCATCAGCCTGGGCAAGACGGGGTACGCAGATTCCTTCGGCGCGTCCGTGAGAGGACTCGACGCGGAGAGCTACGACGTGTCCGCCGGGATCGATCTGGAGTTTCCCGTCGGCAATCGGCGTGCGCAATCTCGCCACCGCCGTGCGGTCCTAACGCGAGGGCAAATCGAACAGTCCATCCAGAACTTGAATCAGCTGGTGCAAATGGACGTGCGCTCGGCCTACATCGAAGTCCATCGTGCTTCGGAACAGATCGCCGCAACCGAGGCGACCCGACGATTCCAGGAGGAGAAGCTGCGCGCGGAGACCGAGAAGTTCCGCGTGGGCAAGTCGAC
>CAZOBJ010000208.1:0-2620 GCA_964577825.1 uncultured Planctomycetales bacterium | reverse complement strand
CGTGAAAAGGACACAATGCCTTGTACCGGCTCCCCGCGCGCTTGAGGGGCACGTAGCTTTCCACGACGCGCACAATGTCCAGCGCGTCGCGCAGGCGTTGAATGGATGCGTCAGTGTAGATGCCAGCCACGCGCTCCCCCGACGCGCCATAGATCGTGCGGCTCAGCTCAAAAATAACACACGATAGCCGAGAAGCCAGTAGGAGTCAAAGCTTTTTTCTGCGGAGGGCAGACCGCGCCCGAATCGACGCAAGTCTTTTAGCAAAAACAGATTGTAGCTCCGAAGATCTCCAGGCGAGCACCGGGCGCGAAAAATTGACGCCCCGCCCGGGCATGCCGGACGGGGCGCAGCTCGTACCCACTTGTGGGCTGGAACGAGGCCTAGAAGATCGCGCCTTCCGGGTCTCCCTCACCCTCCGGTGCGCCGATGTCGCCCTTTTGGCGGCGGCGCCAGCGTTCGCCTTGCGCCTTGTGGCGCTTGTTGAACTCCTCGCGCAGCTTCTCAACGGCCTCGTCCTTGTGCCTCTCCAGGAGATAGGCGACAGCCTCGTGATGGCGAATGTGCTCGTCCACGGTGTCTTCTGCGCTGTCGGCCAGGCGGTCCTCGATCTCCTGGAGCACCGCTTCCCGGCCCGCATCCGGATCGCCGTGCGCGTCCTGCAGGATATCCCGGATGTCCTCGCGGGTTTCCTTCTGGATCTCCTGCAGGTTCTTGCGATGCTTCTCGATTTCCTTCTTCACGCTGGGCAGAGACAGGAACCACAGCAGCCCCTCGCGTCGCTTGGCCGCCGCGCGCTCGCGCATGGCGGCCTCGGGCTTACGGCCGCGGTCGCGGTCGCGAAGGGCCGCCTCGGGTGCGGGTCCCGGCTTGTCTCGCTCGACGTAGCGACGACGGCCCCGATAGGCCGCCTCGGGCGCGTCGGCGGGCTCATCCGTCCAGCCCACAGCGCCGAACAGCAGTCCAACCACAAGCGCCACTGCGGTAATGCGAAGTGCCGTCTTCATGGGTCTTCTCCCTTCCGCACATCCTTCTTGCCAGGTTCGGCCGCTGCCGGCTTGCGGCCGGGTCCGGTTGGCTGTCCGCTCGGCCCTCGCCGGGCGGCCGGACACTTGGAGAACGCCGAGCCATGCCTGGTTATTGCACGGGCCGGTCGCCCTTGTCCTTGGCGTTCTCATGGGGTTCTTGGACTGGGATGCCCAGCTCCTCCAATCGTTCGTGCAGGAACTTGCGGATGTAGTACTCGCGGCGGGCCACGCGGCGTTTGAGTTGCGCGCGAGCCTCCTCCAGGCGGCGACGCGCTTCTTCGAGGCGGCGCTCGCCCTCTCTAACGGCCTCTCGGCGCTGTTGCGTGGTCAGGTCGAAGGCCTCGCTCGCCTTGGCGTGAAGCTGGCGCACGAGTGCCGCGCGCGTTTGTGGGTCGGACGTTTCGCGCAATCGGTCCTCGATCGCATAGAACTCCTCGCGCAACTGGGCGGTGCGGCGCAGATTGTCCTGGAGCCGCTCGCGCACGGTCTCGCGGATGGGCCGGTCGCCTTCCGCGGATCGGGGCTTGCCTTCCGGGTCGCCGTCTCGGCCTCGCGCGCCGGGCTCGCGGTCGGCGGGCCGGTCGGTGGATCGCTTGGTCTTGTCCGCCTCCGCGCGGCGCCGGCCGAGTTCGGCCTCGGGCGAGGGCTCTGGCTTTGCCCCCTCTCTCGGCCGGTCGCCGTCCGGATTCCACGTAGGGCGATCGTCCGCGCGCGCGGCCCCGTCGGCCCGCGCCCAGAGGAGGAGCGCCGCCACGGCGAGCGACGCTGCAATCATTCTTGTACGCATGCGTATCATATGATCCTCCCTTCGTGGGCCGAAGTCAGCGGTCTTTCTCGATCGGGTCGGCGAGGTCGAGCTCACGGAGCTGTGCGGTGAGCGCGTTCAACAGCTCCAGGGCTTCGTCTGGATCAAGGACCGCGCCCGCTCGGGTCGCGCGCGGGGCGTTGGCGAAGTCGAGCCAGGCGTTGGCGGCCTGAAGGTTCGCGTCGGCCTGATCCACCGGGCTTTCAAGTGCGGCCACGCGGACAGGCCGATCACTGTCTCGTGTCCGGTCTTCAAGGTCAGCGGTGGCGAGTCGGTCGCCAGAGGGCCTGTTCCGGTCCGCCTCCGGATGGCGGCGATGATAAGCGGCCTCGGGAGAGGGGACCGGCTCATCACTCTCTGCGGAACGATGGGCGTCCCGCGTGCGATCGGCATCGGGATGGCGCGCGTGATACAGGGCCTCGGGTGGGGTGGTGGATTGACCGGTCTCTGCCGGCCGGTTGCCGTCCCGATCTCGCGTGGCGGGCTCGTGCGCCCTGGCGGGCCGGCTGAGCCCTGCTGCAACGAGCAGCGCTCCCGTGGCGAGCGCTGTGGCGAGCATGCTGGCAGGCAAACGCCTCATGCCGTGTTCCTCCCTATCTCGTTTCCCTCGCTCAGGTGCTGTTCTCAGGACCATTGACCGGCTCGAGCTCGCGCAACTCCGAGGCGAACGCGTCCAAGAGCTCCATGGCCTCTTCCGGCTCGGTGAGCGGCTGGGTGCTGGCCGCGTACGTGCCGTTGGCATACTCGAGCAAGGCGTCGGCTGCCTGGAGGTCCTCATCCACGCGGTCCA
>CAZOBJ010000207.1:0-2722 GCA_964577825.1 uncultured Planctomycetales bacterium | reverse complement strand
ATTTGCACCGCATAGGCCCATAGCCGCAGATAGCGCAGCTGGTCTCGGTCCGAGAGTTGGCTAAAACTCGATCCGCTCGTGGACCATCCCAGAATGAAGCTCGGCTCCAGCTTGGCGAAGACCTCCTGTCGCTTCGGCATCGCACTCCTCCTCACCTCGGCCTCGCAGGCCGCCTGGGCCTGCAGACAGACACCACGGAGCCGGCGTACACGCGTACGCAACGACTCTGTTGCTTCGCGCACGGCGAAAAACCGTTGGACAAGGCTCTCGGAAAAGGGGATACTGTAGACGAGACGTGCCTGGCCTCGAGAACGGAGACTCGGTCCGGGCGGGAGAACCTGCAAGGGGAGGGGAGAACGCAACACGTCCGCGTCGAGCGTTCATTCGGCGTGGCCCTTCCGACTCTCCTGGCGTGCCGATCTGGTCCGTGTGCCCCCCCAGGGATCGGACGACGCATCATTGAAAATATAGACAGCTGTCATACAAAGTCAAGATAGAATTTGGAGGCTGTCGAAAATGGCTGGAAGGCGCCGGCGCAAATATTCTCCTAAGACCCTTTTCGGGCGCCGCTTGCGCACACTGGTGGGCGATGGCAGCTACTCGCAATTCGAGCGTCGCGTCGGGCTTGCCAACGGCGCTGTCGGCCATTATCTGAGCGATCGGTCGAACCCGTCGATCGAAGTGGTGCAGAAGATCGTGCAGGCCACGGGCGTGGACGCGAACTGGCTGCTCGGACTCAGTGACCGCGCGCACCGCCAGGGCGCGAGCGTGGCGCAGGGTGTGGCCGAGAGCCCGGCCGAGTACGGGGGCGCGCGCCGTCTGTCCGCGGCCCAGCGCCTGTGCCTGGAGACCCTAGGCCAAGCCATGAGGGGGCTCTCGGACCAGCACGAGCGCGTCCTGAACGACGAGGACTATGCCAGGGACCTGGCGCACGAGCTCATTCAGGGAGAAGGCGTTCTGCGCGACATAGAAGCCACATCGACCTCGTTGGAGGAGACGCGCGAGCGCTTCTTCGCGGATACGGACAGGGAGGCACAACGTCGTCGGGCGGAGGAATCGGACGGGGCGCAGACGAAGCGTCGGGGGACGGGCAAGGGGAAGGGCGGATAGACTCGCGCCGGATCAGGGCGGTGTCCGAGCTCGGGCGCTCGCTATGCTCTTCATCCCGAGCGTCGTCGTCGCCTGTGAGCTCCGGCATGCCGGCCCCCCAGCAGCTGATCTGCTCCCCGTTCCATGCTTGCCTGCCGCCGTAACGTTCGTTTCACAGGTTTGCCGTTCCGCCCCACCTTTTGTCGGAGGGCGCGCGAGATGGCCAAGAGACCCAGAGCCAAGACCATACAAGTACTTGAGGAACTGAAGGCCCGGAGCAAGGATCTCGCGGGCTTGCCAGGAAGGCCTTTTGCATTTCAGAAACGGCTCGGTAATCACGCATGGCGGTGACCTACCTCGACAAACAGAGGCGCCCAGTGCGCCAGAAGCGCAAGGCCCAGGCCTGCGTGTCCGGCGGCCGGACGCTGTATCGCATGGAGCTGCGCTTCTATGACGCGCAGGGCTCTGAGCGCAGGCGGCGCGGCTGGTTCGCCACCCTGGGTGATGCCGAAGGCGAGATCCTGCGCCTCAAGGGCGCGGTCGCGTCCGACGACCATTTGACCTGGGTGCAGGCCCTGACGGTCTATCTGCGCGTCAAGAACCCGAGCGAGCGCACGCGCGAGGACATGCGCGCAACGGTGGCGCGCGTGGCGAAGCAGCTGGGACCCCGGCCGGGCGCTATCGAACGGAAGGACATGGCCCGCTGGCTGCGCGACCTGGCGGAACGAACCACGGGACGAACGGCGAACAAGACGCTCGCCTACCTGCGCACTGTGGTCAACGTCGCCCACCGCCAGGGCGAGCTCCCCGAGCGTCCGGCCTGGGCGGACCTCCCGAACTTCGGCCACGAGGCGCGCGAGCGCAGGCCGTTCGACCCGGCGGAGCTGCCCGGATACATGGATGCCCTGGACGAGCGGGTGCGCCTGCCGGTGCTCGCGTGCGCGATCACTGCGGCCCGCGTAGGGGCGGTGTGCGCTCTCGAATGGTCGGACATCGACCGCAAGCGCCGGTGCGTTCGGCTGCACACCAAGGGGCGCAAGGTCCAGGTGCTGCCCATCACCTCCCCGCTCCAGGACCTGTTCAACCAGGCACGCGCGCTGTGGCAGGCCGCGGGCAAGCCGACGTCTTCGGTGTTCTTCAACCGGCGGGGAACCCGGTGGGAGTCGGGGAGCCTGGACCAGGCGGTCAAGCGCGCCTGGCGCGCGGCCGGGCTGCCTCGGCGGACCGTGCATGAATTGCGGCACACGGTGAGCACCTTGGCCGGCGGATTGCCGCAGATTTCTCCGCGGGACGTGCAGGCGCTCCTCAACCACGCGCATCTGTCGACCACGGATCTGTACAGCCACGCGGAGCTCGACCGGGTCCGAGCGACCATGGACGCGGTCTGGCGTGCCGCATTTGTGCCGCATATAGGTCGATATTTTGGCAAAACGGCGCAAGAAAAGGCCAGCGGAAGTGACCCGCAACAAGACGCGATCACGTGCCCGAAGTGCGGTCATAAGTTCTTGCTATCAAAAGAAGAAAGCCCACAAGCCGAGTAGGCTTGCGGGCTTCTTAGGATGGCTCCCCCGGCTGGACTCGAACCAGCGACGCACGGATTAACAGTCCGTTGCTCTACCGACTGAGCTACAGG
>CAZOBJ010000206.1:0-3010 GCA_964577825.1 uncultured Planctomycetales bacterium | reverse complement strand
CCGGTCGTGGACAAAGGCAAGGGGCAAAACCGAGAATCGCCCGGGCCTTCCGGGGACCGGATGCATTGACAAACGCGAGGCGGCTCGGTATGCATACGCAGGGGGTCGACGCACGCGCGGCCCCGCCCTTCGCGGAGACCGCGCATGGCGTGCCTGAAGATCCTGGAAGGCCACAACGCCGGCCAAACCCTGGAATTGGGCGACGAGGCGCTCATCGGGCGCAGCCTGTCCAACGCCATCTGCCTGCCGGACAGCCGCGCGAGCCGCCGCCACGCGCGCATCATGCGCGCAAACGGCGGGTATGCGATCGAGGACCTCAAGAGCGCGAACGGCACCTTTGTGCGCGGCGCGCCGATCCCGCCCAGCACCCCCGTGCCCCTTCAGGACGGCGACGAGATCGTGATCTGCTCCACGCGACTTGTCTTTCACACCGCGGAGACCGTGCCCATCCCCGCCCCGCCGACGCGGGAGCCCCCGCCCACCGGGGAGTTCGAAGACCTGTCCGTGAAAATGCTCGAGGAGTCCGAGCAGCCGCCCCCGGAAGTGAACATGACCCTGGACGCGAGCATGAGCATGGCCTCGGTGCGCGTGGAGGACACGCGCACGGAGAAGGGGCTCCAGGAGGTGCTCAAGCGGTTGGAGGCCATGTCGCGGATCAGCGAGTCCCTGGGCACGGTCATGGACACGCAGGTGCTCATGGGGCGGATCATGGACTTCATCTTCCACCTGTTCCCCAAGGCCGACCGCGCCTTCATCATGCTGCGCGACGAACAGAGCGGACAGCTCGTGCCCGTGGCCGCCAAGCGACGCTCGGCCACGGCCGGTCCCGGCCGCGCCAAGGAACAGGTGGCCATCAGCCGGACCATCGTGCGCGAGGTGGACACCAAGAAGCGGTCCATCCTCACCTCGGACGCGATGAGCGACGACCGGTTCGGCGGGCAGGTATCCATCATGAACCTGTCGATCCGCAGCATGATGTGCGCGCCGCTGCTGGTGAAGGACGAGGTCCTGGGCCTCATCCAGGTGGACACCCAGTCCGGGGTGGAGGCCTTCACCGAGCAGGACCTGCACCTGCTCACGGGCGTGAGCGCCGAGGCGGCCATCGCGGTGAAGAACGCCCAGCTCTACCAGGCCGTGGAGACCGAGACTGCGCGGCGCACCAGCCTCCAGCGGTACTTCTCCCCGAACATGGTGGAGATGATGATGGACGGGGACCTGAGCACCGAGCTCGGGGGCAACGCGTACCGGGGCACGGTATTCTTCTCGGACATCATCGGGTTCACGCGCATGAGCGAGACCATGCCTCCCGCGCAGGTGGTGGCGAACCTGAACCGCTACTTCCACGTCATGCAGCAGCTCATCTACGACAACGGGGGCAATGTCGACAAGTTCAGCGGCGACGCGATCATGGCCTTCTGGGGCGTGCCGCGGTCCCTGCCCGAGGACGAACGGCGCGCCGCGCTCACGGGCGTGCAGATGCAGGCCCAGCTGTGGACGTTCAACCAGGGGCTCGCGCTGGAGCGCCAGCTTCCCATCCACATGGGCATCGGGCTCAACACCGGCGAGTTCGTGGCCGGCAACATCGGCAGCAAGGACAAGATCGAGTTCACCCTGATCGGGGACAACGTGAATCTGGCCGCGCGCATCCAGGCCCTGGCCGGCCGCACCCAGGTGTTCGCCGCGGAGACCACCTGGCAGGCCATGCAGGAGGACGTGTGCGCGATCCGGCTGCCTCCGGTGCCGGTCAAGGGCAAGACCTACCCGACCCGGGTCTACTCCATTCGGGCGGTGCGCCTGCGCGAGGACGCCCACGACTGGGCCGCGGCCCTGGCCTGCGAGGTGCTGGACCCGCAGGAGCGCGTGCTGGGCCCGGGCATGGTGACGGCCATGCGCGGCGCGGGAGAGGACCGGCGCCTCCAGCTCGACGCGAACGCGCAGCTCGAACCGGACATGCCCGTGGCGCTGCGCTTCAACGTGAGCGAGTACCACGAGCTCCTGGTCCTGTCGGCCACGGTGGCCTCGTGCGCGACCAAGGCCCAGGGCGAGTCGGCCCACACCACGGCGGAGCTCGCCGGCCTGCGGGGGGACGCGGCCCTGGCGCTGCTCGCGCCCGGCAGCGCGTTGGAGACCGACCTGGGCTGGAACCGGATTCGACGTGAGTGACCCGGGCGCCGCGCGCGCATCCCCCGTAGCCGCGCAGACGCCCCACCCCGACCCGGCATTGCGCGACGTGCTGGTGCTGACCACGCGCAAGGCGTTCTGGGCGAGCCCGGAAGCGCGCATCTTTCCGAACGTGCTGCATACCTGGACGCCGGTGGGCCGGTCGTCGGCCGTGTGGAACGCAGGGGTCCTGTTCGCGCGAGCCTTGGCGCACATACGCCGCACCCGGCCGCGCCTCGTGCTCGTGGGAAGCGCCCCGCGCGTGAACCCCTGGCTCGCCCGGCTGCGGCGGCGGGGGCGCCTGGGCGCACGGCTCGCGGCCGTGGGCCACCTCGAGTTCGGGTATGACCTCGCCGACCAGTTCGACCGGATCGTGGTCCACGCGCGCACGGAGGCGGAGCTTCGAACCCGCGAGAGCGATTCGCCCCCGGGCCGGTACGTGTTCCTGCCCCTGCCCGCGAGCGGCACGACCGACCGGCAGCCCTCGCCGCAGGCCGAGACCTTCGTGTTCTCGGGCGGCCGGGCGAAGCGCGACTTTCGCACGCTCGTCCAGGCAGCCGAAGGCCTGCCCGCCCGAGTGCGCATCGTGACCCGCGACCGCGGGTGCGTGGACTGGCCCGACCCCTTGCCGGACAACGTGGAGGTGCAGGCCTTCAAGCCGCTCGACGCATTCCTTCAGGATGTGCGCGACGCGCGGTTCGTGGTCGTGCCGCTCTTCGCGGGCGCGCGGTATTCGCACGGCCAGCGCGTGGTGGTGCAGGCCATGCGCCTCGGGCGCGCGGTGGTGGCCACGCGCGGCGCGTCCGTGGACGATTACGTAGCGCACGAGAAGACGGGCCTGCTCGTCGAC
>CAZOBJ010000205.1:0-3027 GCA_964577825.1 uncultured Planctomycetales bacterium | reverse complement strand
AGGCGATGAGTGCCACGAAGGGCGGGCTCAAGTCGGGCTCGGCGACGCGAGCGGCGGTCACGTGGGATTCCAGATGGTTGACCCCGACCAGGGGCAGATCCCAAGCCAGCGCCAAGGCCTTGGCAGCCGAGACTCCGGTCAGGAGCGCCCCGATCAGCCCGGGCCGGTTGGTGACCGCCAGGCCGTCGAGGTCGTCGGACCGGACGTCCTGGTCGTCGAGTAGGGCTTGGATCTCGGGCAGCAAGACCTGCATGTGGGCTCGGCACGCCTGCTCGGGCACCACGCCGCCGAATCGGCGGTGCAGGTCCGTTTGGCTGGCTACGCGGTGGGCGAGGATCTCACGTCCGCCGCGCACCAGGGCCACCGCGGTCTCGTCGCAGGAAGACTCGATGCCGAGAACGAGCGCCCGGGACCAGTCCACGTTTGCCGACCGAGACATGCTACTCGCCGAGCGCGAAGGTGCGCGCGTCCTCGTCATAGATCAATCTTGGCCCTGCCGGGATGCGCGAGGCGTCTACACCCAGGAAGCGCAGAGGGTTGTGGAAGCCGAGGGCCAGCATCTCGTCCAGGGTGCAGTACCCCTGGCCGGCCAGGAAGTTCATGCACTCGAACATGGTGGAGGCCGACCCGACCAGGCACTCCTTCTCCGGGTTGTGGAGCTTGCCATTGGGTTCGAGCACGGCGAGATTGCCCAGCGTCCGGTAGCGGCCCGGCGGCATGCCCGCGAGGGGGCTGGCGTCGCTGACCACGATGGTGCGCTCCACGCCCTTGGCTCGGATCATGGCCTTGAGCGTGCTGGGCGGCAGATGATGCCCGTCCGCGATCACGGTGAGCATCAGATCGTCGTTCGCCAGGCCCGCCCAGATCGTGTTCGGGTGGCGCGGCAGCAGGTTGGGGAGTCCGTTGCCCAGATGCGTGAGCCCGCGCGCACCCGCAGCTGCCAGGCGGGCCATGTCCTCATCCTCGGCGAGCTGATGGCCCAGGCTGACGGTCACGCCCTGCGCGGTCGCATGGCGGCACAGCTCCTCCGCGCCCTCGACATCGGCGGCGATTGTGAGGATGGCGATCCGTCCTTCGGCCCACTCGAGCAGCCGGTCGAAAAACCTCAGATCCGGTTTGCGCACGTATTCCGGCGGATGCGCGCCCACTGCGCCGGGCTCGTCCGAGACAAAGGGGCCTTCGACGTGGATGCCCGGGAGCCTGCCCTGGAACTCGTCGCTCTGCATGGCCCTGGCGATCAGCGGCAGGTTGTGTCGGTACATCTCTTCCGGCCCGGTGACCACGGTCGGAAGCATGGCTGCCGTGCCGTTGGCGAACAGGGCCCTGCAGGCCTCGGCAAAGCTCTCCTCGGTCAGGGTCGCGTCCGAGAAGTCGACATTGCGATACCCGTTCATCTGGAGGTCAACGAAACCGGGAATGTCCAGGCGCATGGGAAGGGTCTCTCCTGCGGGTCCTGTTGGGCGCCCGGGCCGTTCGGGCGCGAGAGGCCGCAGTATAGCCCGTTATTGCGGGGTCCGTCAAGACCCGGCCCTCGTACCGCGAGAGATACACCTCCACCCAAGTGCACGAAGTCCGGAAGTCCGAGCAAGGAGCAAGGCCCGGCGATCAGCTGTGGGCGGACTGCTGCAGGCTGGAGGCCGGAGCCTGGCGTAGGGCTTCGTCGCTGAGCAGCGCATCCAGGCTCTGGTCCGGGTCGGATAAATGGCGGCACCACGAGCAGCTTATCCGGTCGATCTCGTGGGCGATATCACCGTCGAGGTACCCCTGGGGCATATTCTTGGCCGGGTACCAATGCCCTTGCGCACACAGCGCGCGGAACTTGTCCGGGTGGTCGATGAGCATGCAGGGCGCGCGCCAGTCGGTGATCTCCTCCTGCTTGTCGCGGAATCCGCGGAAGAAGGGGTGTCGGATCATGAAATCCCCCAGGGAGCGGTATTCGCTCTTGCCGGAGAGGATGTCGTGCATGTTCCCGCACGCCACAGGGCTGAACACGCAGGGCGAGATGTCCCCGTTCGCATAGATGTGGAAGTAATTGCGCCCACCGGCCATGCAGCCCTGGACAAACGGGCCGTCGTTCCAGAAATCCCCCAAAAAGATGGGCTTGCCCTGGACTCGAGCGCCGAGGATCGTATCCCGCAACCGAGCGCGCTGCTGCGGCGTGACCATCAGGCTCGTGTCGGGGGCGCGTCCGATGGGCTGGATGATGAAGTACCAGCCGAACAGGTCGCCCTGCGCGATGCGCTCGTCGACGAACGCTTCCCTCGCGATGAGCTCCGCATTCTGAGACGTAACCGTGGCCGAGAAGCCGTACATGACTTCGTAATCGGCCAGGAGCCGGCGGACTCGGTGCGTGCGCGAGTAGTACGTCTTTCCGCGCCGTGCGTCGGATTCCTCTTCTCCTCCTTCGATGCTGATGGCCGGGAACACGTTGCCGAGTCGACCGAGCCGCTCGGCAACCGGGTCGTCGATCAAGGTCCCATTGGTGTAGACCAGGAAGCCCAAATCCGGAAACTCTGCGGCGAGTCGGGTAACGGCCTGGTCCCTTTGTTCGCGCAGGAATGGTTCTCCGCCGCTAAGCGTAATGAGGGTCGTGCCCATGGCCTGGACCTCGGCGACGGTGTCGCGCAGGGCCTCGTAGGACATGTCTTCGCCGAGATTCGTGCTCTTGGCGTAGCAGCCCGGGCAGTTCAGGTTGCACCGGCTCGTGGGCTCCAGCACGACGGTGCTGGGGGCCACGTGGTCCGAGGTGCGGGCAAGAGCAGAGCGCCGGTTCATATCCTGGGCCCAGACATACGCCAGTCGCACCAGGACCTGGGCCGCGCGCGGGCGCTCCTCGACGAGGCGCATCAAGAACGGCCGCAGAGCCTGGCCGAACCACTTTTGGAGCCGAAGCGTCTCGGGGTCGGTCTGGTTGTCCTCGTAGCTGCCGCCGAGGCGCGCCGCCACCCGGTCGATCAGCCATCCTCGGAGTATCTTAGAGCCTCTAACAAAAAGGAGAATTGCCCTCAACTTGTACCGTATGGCGCG
>CAZOBJ010000204.1:0-3119 GCA_964577825.1 uncultured Planctomycetales bacterium | reverse complement strand
GCGCGTCCACGAGCCGGTATTGCTGGGCGCACGCGGTGCAGGCGGTGACGCGCACGCCGTTCGCGCGCAAGTCCTGGACCCGGGCCCGGACCTCGCCGTCCTCCACGAACAGGCGCTGCGAGGGCCCCCACAGGCACAGGCACACGTGGTCCCACCATCCGTGGCGGGCCGCGTTGCCCGTGTACATGAGGACCATGTGCAGCGCGACCTCGCGGTCGCCGCTCGTCCACAAGACCAGCAGCTTGGTGGGCTCGTCCGGGGGCATGAGGTCTCCTGTGTGGATCTATCTTGTGGGGCAGGTCCACGCGCGCACCATGCGCGCGCTGCCAGGAGTCAATACCAGGGCCGGCAAGGCGTCAAGGATTTTCGGAAAGGGGAGCGGCTCCGTGAGCCGCACACGGGGCGAGAATGTCCGCGGCGCGCCGCGCCAAGGGGTTTTGGGCGCGGACGGGCCCGGATGCGAGCGCATGCCCCCTCACCCCACGAGCAGCACGCATGCGCGCGAGCGGCGGTGGAAGTCCGCAGGGAGCGGGCGGTCAGCCGTGCGCGGATGCCGCTCCTGCCCCGTCACGATCCAGCAAACCCTCGATCACGACCATGGCGTGGTGCTCGAGCCGGTCGAGGGCACAGACGAGGCGGTCGTCCGCCAGCCGGGCGTCGAGGTCGGTCTGCTCGGGCGCGCGGTAGACTCGTCCGGGCGCGGCCCCGACGAGCGTCCCGTCGATCGCGACGCGGATACCGGTCACGGGCCGGAACTCTCGCCGCATCACATTCACGGGATGGAGGTCGCCCGTGTGGCCGGCCAGCACGGCATGGTGGTTGACGAGGTGCACCACCAGTCGCCCGGTCCCATCGTCGCGGAAGGCGGTCGCCTCCACGCAGGAGGGCGCGTCGACGGCCACGGGCCGCGGGCCCCCGGCCCAGTCCACGGCGTTCAGGAAGAGACGCCGCGCGGCCGGGTGGGCATTCACGGACGCCAATGCGCCTATCGTGCTGTTGAACCACACGACGCGTCCCCGCCCGTACGTTAGGGCTGTGACGGCTGGGATGCCGGTCTCGCGAAAGACGTCCACGGCCACGATGGTGCCGGCCGGGTAGTGCTCGCTGGCGGCGAAGTCCATGCGATCGACCACCTCGGCGAGCGCGGTCGCACCCGGCCGGAGGGCGACCTGCAACCAGGGCGCGGTGAAGGTGACCTCGCCGGGAAAGACCCCGTCGGTGACCGGATGCCAGGCGCCCATCGTGCGGAGGTGGTGGTCAAAGGCCCATTGCTTGGATGCTGCGAAGTCGAAGGTCTCGTCGGCTCGGCTGCGGTAGGTGACGCCGAAGAGATCTGCGAGCGCAAAGTCGTCTCGCCGGGTGCCGTCTGCGTCGGCGAGCGAGGTCTGGTGCGTGGCCACCAGCCCCCCGCCGCCTTCCACGAACCCGCGCACGGCGCGCGCCTCGCTGTCGGAGAGAGCGTAGGTGTTGGGCAAGACCAGCACGCGAAGGCCCGCCAGTCCATCCGGCGAGAGCCGGACTTCACCGAGGCTCTCGACAAGCACCTGGTCCGTGAGGAGCGCCGTGTAGGCGCCCGCGTACTCGTGACGATAGATGCGCTCGTCCCCTCGAGCCGCGCCGAAGTAGTCACGGCTCGCCTCCGAGAAGAGCACCGCCGCATAGCGCACCGGCCGGCAGTCTGGCCCCATCCAGGGCTTGCGCTTGCGCACCTCGGCAGCGACGTCGCGGATCATGGTCATCATCTTCTTCCGTAGGGCGGGCGCGGCGCGGTCGCGTTCGTGGGTGTCGATATTCACGGCCGCACCCGACGCGACGATGCTCATGGCATCGATCATGTACTCGACGCGCGGCTTGCCGTAGAGGAGTTCGGCCCGGCTGCGCCCGTGCTCGAGGCCCACGTCGGTGATACCGTTGAGCCAAACCTCGGGCCGTAGCCGGCTGAAGGCGCGGAAGCGCCTGGCGGTCTCGCCCGCGCGCACGCCGCCGCGCAAGTCGACGTTGAGGTAGTCGAGCGAGGCGGCGAGGTCCGCGATGCGCTGGCCGCTCCGGTGCGTGCCGTGCGAGGCGCAGTAGGCGGTGAGGCTGAGCGTGACGTCGGGCCTCGCGTCGGTCACCACCCGCCGGGTGTCGGTCAGGAAGTCGCGCACGCACCCGTACCGCCACCGGGTGAAGCGCCGCCAGGCAGGATCGGCCCAATCCTCGGCGATGGGCAGATCGTAGCCGGTCTCCTGCCGGAAGCGCCGGGCACAGAGCGGGCAGTGGCAGAGGAAGACGAGTTCGTCGAGGTTGACGCCCGCGACCGGATAGCCCTCGACCACCTCCCGGATGAGGCCATGCAGGTACACCCGCCACGCGGGTTGGTTGATGCAGAGCTTGCCGGTGCTGCGTCCGTGGCGGTCGCGCATGGTCCAGTCGGGGTGTGTGCGCGCCTGTCGCGTGTCGTAGGAGGCCTGGAACTGCGCCACGAGCGCGAGGCCTCGGTCCTGGCAGGCCTGGCCCACCGCAGCCAGCCAGTCGCTGTCGCCCATGAGCGAGAGCGGACGACCCATCCGGCTGCGGAAATACACGACGCCCAGGTGGTTCTTCGCGTGCGTAACGATCACCTCGACGCCCGCGTCGGCGAACGCGTTGACGAGGCGGAACGGGTCGTTGCGTTCGTAGATCGCCCGGACGGCCTCCCAGGCATTCGCGCGCTCTTCGGGATCGGGGAGAGCCGCCTCAAGAAAGTCATGGTCCACCACCGATGGCCCGGCCATACCGACGCGTACGAGCCGGTCTTCGCACCAAGGGTTGGAGGCATTGCTTGACATGACAGGGTCCTTGGGGAAGCGGTTCAGGAGTCCCTATCCGAATCGAAGTTGCAGGTGCACGGGGAAGGCGGGCGCATCGAGGGCCACGGTTTCGGCGCCCGGGTCGTAACGGCCGCGGCTCGCCCAGCGGGCCGCATTGCCCGTGTACATGAGCACCATGTGCAGGGCGACCTCGCGGTCGCCGCTCGTCCACAGCACCAGGAGCTTGGTGGGCTCGTCCGGGGGCATGGGGTCTCCTGTGTGGACCTGTCTTCTGGGGCAGGTCCACGCGCGCACCATGCGCGCGCTGCCAGGAGTCAATACCAGGGC
>CAZOBJ010000203.1:0-3275 GCA_964577825.1 uncultured Planctomycetales bacterium | reverse complement strand
GGATATCGTCAACGTCCACCGGATGCCTCCAGCGTTTTCAGACAAAGCCTAGCCCCACAAGCACGAACCTCACCTGAGACCCAAGGCCTACGGCTCGGTCATCCAGAAAATCCTCGATCGGCGTGATGACAACGACCAATAGGGCTTTGACTGCCAGTGCAAGGAAGGTCACGGACGTAGCTACCGTGGCCGCTCGACTTCGAAGAAACACCGAGCAGATTACCAAAATCCCGAGAACGAGGTCCAGCAAGGTCCCCTGGACCACGCCGAAAAACGCCATGGGGGAGAGCGACGACACGTCAAGGAGCAGAATAGCGGTGCCACCCGCGAACAGGCCGCACCAGAACAGGATGATATAGGTATTGATTGTCAGCAGTAGCGGCCGGGCCGGCCACTTGCGGTCAGTTCGGGTGTTGGTTGACCCACGCCGAATCATGTGTCCCTTTTGTAGCGGTCGCTGTCCCAGTCCGCCTGTTCCGCCGCCGCACCTGCGGGTGCGCGAGGTCAGTCCAACCGATGTTTGGCGATGAGCTTCCCGTCCTTGTCGAACGAGAAGTGGAACGTTACCGGCAGATAGAAGGTGGGCACCGTGTAGCTTAGCGTAGACTCTGTCTGCTCGGCCACGTCCTCGCCGATGCGTTGCTCATCCCAGTACGGCATGAGAGGGAAGCGGTTGCGCTCTCCCGGACCGCCCATCAACGCCTGCACTTCGCGTAGCGTCATGCCGCGAGTCGCCTGCCTGTACCTGGCATGGAGCTCTCGGATCCGCGGAAACGGGCGATGCAGCCACCACAGGGTCACCGCCCCTGCGGTCAACACCAGGAGCAGCGAGCCTGCTAAGAGCCTGCCCCACCTGCGCCGCAGGAAGGCCACAGAAGCGCTCAACGCACGCCGCGCGCCAGGGTTCATCGGGCACCTCGCGCTGCTCGGGGTCACTTGGCCTCACGAAAGAGCGCCTAGGCGAGAGAGCGGCTACCGGTCTTGCTGGTTGCTCTCAGCCGAAGACCGCTCGAACTCGTCGATCCTAGGTTGCTTGATCGAGCCGTCACGGCACACGAGCAGGACGGCGGGGACTCTTACCAAATCCCACCCCGGAACGGCCTCCTGATGGCCGTGCGACGCAAGCACATACTCGCCGACCTCCTAGCCCAGATACTCTATGCGCCGGGCACCACCTTCGGTCCTCGCGGCCGCACAACAAGCGTACGGACCTACTGCTCGGCCCATACCCTCGCTTGCGCTCCGGCAACCGCACTGTACGCCCTAGGGAGCGCGTAGTCCACCTTCAATTCCTGCCGTGTTCGCGGTAGTAGGCCAGGCCCTGGACCAGGGTCTTCACGTTCTCCGGGTTCGTGCCGGGCGTGATGGAGCTGCTCGCGCCCAGGAACAGCCCGGTCGGCGGGCCGTTGGCGACCAGGAAGTCGAGCTCCCTCTTCACGTCCTGGCGCGTGCCGTGCGGCAACGTGGTGGTCACGGACACGCCGGCCTGGATGATGAGCGGCTCGCCGTCGCGCGTGCGCATGGCGCAGATTCGCCGATAGTCCATGCCGGCCTCGTACTGGAAGCCCTGGAAGCCCACCAGCCCGACGTCCAGGAGGCGCGGCACCATGTCCATCAGGTTGCCGTCGCAGTGCCAGATGAGGTTCACGCCCGCGTCCAGCAACGGCCGCACGGCACGCGCAAAGTGCGGGAACCAGATGCGGTCCAGACTCTTCACATCCACGAGCGTGCCGCGCGAGTCGGCCATGTCGTGGTCCAGGCGCAGGAGCTTGGGCAGGGCGCCTTCCGCATACGCGCGGGCCGCGATGGCGTTCCTCTTGGCGGCCAGGTCGGCCTGGAGCCGGAAGTCGGTCTCCATCAGACCCGGATAGAGCGCATACGCCATGAAGTAGTTCGCATACCCGTACATGCGGTAGCGCAGGCTGGGCTTGGTCTGGAACCCGCCGGCGTACGGGATCTTGAGCAGGTTCGGCCCGAACGCCTGTTGGCAATCCCTTTCCATGTCGATCAACGCGCGCACGGCTGCATCGTCGTCCGGATCACAAGCCGCAATGTCCTTCTCCAGGCCCGGGAACACGAGGCGCTCCAGGTGCATGGCCACCGCCTCAGGCGAGTCGATCAGCACGCCGTCGCACTCGATGCGCTCCGCGCCCGTGGTGGCGTCCCGCTCGCGATGGTTGTCATACCCCGTGGCGGTCATGGTGAGCGGATTGCGTGGGATCCACTGGTCGATGGCGCACGCGCCGATGGCCTTCTGGCACGCGAGGTACACCCCCTCGGGGTCCTGCTCATAATCGCCGGGCGGCACACCGGCGAGCTCCTCCATCAAGGGCACGTGCATCAGATTCATGCCCTTGGTGGGGATGCCCTGCGTGGGCCGGTGCTCGATCGTGTCCCAGGCGAGCCGGGCGCGCTCGCCCAGCCTTTCGTAGACGGGGTGAGGTGTCGATCGCTCACGCCTGTCCGTGCGCATGCGGCAGGTTCCCCACGGTGCCCGGCGTGATGAGCACGTAACTCACGCGCAGCACGCACCGTTGTCGCCCGCCCTGCCGAACAGGTGGAACAGCTCGGCACCGGCCCCTACCACGTCTGCGCGCTGAACACGAGGTCGCCAAAGTGCTCCGGGCTGTGATTGCCCTGCGGCTCGGGCACGTGGAACAGGTGGCTTGCGCCCTCGGGGAACTTGGTCTCCCCGCTCATGCGGAACAGGTTCGCCCGCCACCGCTCGCCGTCGCGCGGCGCGCCGTTCCAGCCGAACACCTTCCACCCGGACCAGGGCACGCTGAACTCGAGCACCCAGTACTCGTCCGGCTCCTCGTCGTTCATGGTCCCCTCGTGGAACCGGCCCACCTGCAGGCCCGGCCAGTACCAGTTGGGCCGCTTCTTGTCCGGTTCGGTCACGCCGGGCAGGTCGCGCACGAGCTCGGGGTGCGGCTCGGGCATGCACACCCGGGTGTTGACGCTGCCCAGGGTGTTGATCTCGATGTTCGAGTACCAGCCGGGACGCTCCTTGACCGGGCAGATGAAGGCCTCGAAGACGTCGTCGCGGAACACGGGGGTGTTGCGCTGCTTGTACGTGCCGATGATGTCCTTGTCATAGGCCTTGATGGAGACGTACAGGTTCTCGTCGTCCCACAGCATCTTCACTTCCGTGCGCATGTCCGAGGGCTCGTGGGTGTGGTACTTGAGCATGGGCAGGGGCTCGGCGCGCTGCCAGTCCGCTTCCCACAGGTTCCCGTCCAGAAGAATCTCGCCCAAGGCGCGGCGGATGACCA
>CAZOBJ010000202.1:0-3277 GCA_964577825.1 uncultured Planctomycetales bacterium | reverse complement strand
CAGATGGTACGGCAGTTTATCTATTTTCCGCCGGACCATTTCGTAGTCTTCGACCGCGTGGCGTCGACCCAGGCGGAGTATCCCAAGAAGTGGCTCCTGCATACGGCCAACGAGCCGCAAAGCCAAGGCAACACATTCCGCGCGGACCAGGACCGGGGCCGCATCTTCTACCGGACCCTGTACCCGCGGGACGCGGTGCTGGGCAAGATCGGCGGCCCGGGCAAGGAGTTCTGGGCCGACGGGCGCAATTGGCCCGTCACGGAGGACTATCGGTACTGGAACTACGTGGGTATGGCGCCGGGGGGCGAGGTCCCGGAGCACGTCGGCCGGTGGCGGGTCGAGGTCACGCCCGGCGCTTCGCGCGAGCAGGATTACTTTCTCCATCTCATTCAAGTCTCGGACCAGTCCGTGGAAGAGATGGTCGAGAGCGACGTGCGCGAGGTCGGGGATCGCATCGAGCTCACCTTCACGGTCGGTGCGCGCACCTATACGATCGCGCTCAACAAGACGGGCCCGGTCGGCGGCCACATCCGCATCGAGCAAGGCGGCGAAGCGCTCGTGGACCGCCCGCTCACGCAGGAGATCATGCAGCAAACTGGTCTGGCGCTGCGAGAGGAGTAGCGTACCCGTAGGACGTAAGCGGACAAGGTTCACGCTTGGCAGTATCGGCAGCGAACGAAGGCAGGAGGCGCTGACATGGCAATACACGCAAAGCTGGGTGTGCTGGTGGTGATCGTGGCAGGGCTTCTCGGCGCGGTGTGCGCGCAGCCGGCGAACGCGGCGGAGGTCACCTGGCCTGAGGAGTGGCTGGCCTTCGGGCCGGTGCCCGAGCGCGTCGTGCCGGATGAAGACGCGCTGGACACGGTTCCCAAGGAGCTCGTCATCGAAGGCGAGCGGCTTCGTCCGCGCAAAGTGCGGCTTTACAACGACAAGATAGACCTGGGCGCCTTGTTCGGCGGCAAGGAGAGCGGCAAGACCGTGTATTTGTTCGCCCCTATTCACGCGAACGAGGACACCGAGGTGCACATCGGGACCGGGCTCGACTGGCGCATGCAGTGGTGGGTGGACGGCGAGCTGGTGTTTGACACCATGCGCGCGGGCAACCAGGTCATCCCCATCCACATGTCCAACCATACGTTCACGGTGCCGCTGAGCGAGGGCCAGCACGTGATGGCCGTGCGCGCGATCAGTGGAAGCTATTCCTTCGTGTTCGCGGCCGGACTCGTGGAAGAGCAATTGGCCCAAGCGCCGCAGCTCTCGATGCCGCAAGAATGGACCGCCTTCGGACCGGTGGATCTGGCTCCGGATGCGATCACGGGTCGCTCGGTGGACCGTGCCGCGCTGCTCGACGGAAAGGCGCTCAACACCGTGCCGGAGGAGCTGGTCGTGGACGGCGAGGGGCTTCGCGGCCGACCCGTCCGTCTTGAGAACAATCACCTGAACCTCGGCGACCTGTTCGACGGGGCGCAGCAAGGCAAGGCGGCGTACCTGGTGAGCACCATAAGCGTGGATCAGGACCGGGACGTGTGGCTCGGCGCAGGCGCAAATTGGTGGATGCAGTGGTGGGTCGACGGCCGGCCGGTCTACGACACCCTGGTCAAGGGCAATGAAGACGCCGATGCCGCGTTGACGAATCACGTGTTCAAGGTGCCCATGTCTGCGGGCGAGCATGTGTTGGCCGCTTGCGTGGTGAGCGGCGACGAAGGCTTTGCCCTGCATGCGGGCGGTCCGCACGCCCTGGCGCTCCGGCCTCTGGAAGACGTCCCGTCGGGCGAGTACGTGCGCGCACGGCACCGGCACCTGCTCGAGACGCGCGAACTCACCCCGGACCAGACGGCGCGCGCCTATCTGGCCATCGCCCAGAGCTACCTGGACGAAGAGGAGTACGATGCGGCGCAGGGCGAATTCACCTGGGTGATCGAGATGCCCGAGCCCGTGGACACGCGCGTCGCCCAGGCGCGCCTGGGTCTGGCCACGATTCATTCGAAGCGGCTCGAAGACGAGGCCGCCAGGCAACAGCTCGAAGCCGTGCTGGACATGGACGACGAACTCGCGGCCCAGAAGGAGGAGGCGAGCTGGCGCCTCCCTGGCATCGGGCTCTTGCGCCGCATCCGGCCCAGTCGTCCGCGGCTTTTCCTCAACGACGAGATGTGGCCGGGCATGCGCGCGCGGGCCCTGGGCGAAGGCCGGCATGCCTATGAACGCATGCAGCAACGGACGGACGGGCTGCCGCCGCTCGAGGAGATTGACACGGGGGACTGGGGCCTCAGTATCGCCCCGGCGGCCTTCGTGTACCTCATGACCCAGGACAAGGCTGTACTCGCCAAGATCGACCGTATGCTGGAGAAGAGCCTGGACCAGTACGAACTGGCCTATAGCCGGTGCAAGACCTGGGGCGACGCGCGCATGTACAACGTGTCCCACGCGCCCACGCGGATTTCGTGGCTCGCGGGCTTCGACTGGGTGTGGAACGATCTGGAACCGGCGCGCCGACTGGAATTGGCCGCGCGCATGATCCGAACCATCGGCAGACACAAGGAGCTCTATCCGAATTTCGCGAACTGGAAGGGGTCCTTTTACGCGGGGGACAACCTGTATTGGTACACCGGCCTGGCCTGTTTGGATGAGGACCTGAGCAAGGATGACCATGCGTTGGGCCTGGAGCTTCTGAAGGCAGGCTTTGACGACCATCGGAAGCTGTTCGAGCTCCGGGGCAGCGTACGGATGGACGACGGAGCGCTGCGCCCGCGCCTGGAGTACACCCTGCCCGCGTACCCGCACGCTGAGTGGAAGTTCTTCCACTCCTGGCGGTCGGCAGTGAGCCTGGAGATTCCCAAGGCATGGCATCACACTGCGCTCATGCCCAATCATGCCTACTGGAACCTGCTGCCGCCGAAGGAGCCGGGACACCTGTTCCGGCACTTTGGCCTGGGACAGGCCTGGCACAACCCCGGCTACATTGCGCCCGAGAGCTGGATGCGGGCCTTTGGCGGGTATCTCGCCCAGCACATCTTGTTCTATGAGGACACCCACCCGGACATGGCGCGGCTCGCGCGCCATTTGTGGCAGCGCATGGGCTACTTGCGGGCGGGCAAGTACGGGTACATCCCGTTCTGGAGCGAGATCTGGTCGCCGGTGGACGAACATGGCGCGCCGCTGCCCGAGAACCTGCCCCTGGCGCGCCATTTCGCAGGGAACGGCACCGTGTTGATGCGCACCGGCAGCGGGCCCACGGACACCTATGCGCTCTTCAACGCCGGCGGGGGCGTGGACTGCT
>CAZOBJ010000201.1:0-3310 GCA_964577825.1 uncultured Planctomycetales bacterium | reverse complement strand
GCGAAATCGGATCGGGCGGGGCCGCCACGCGCTCAGGTACCCGGTGCGGATGTCCCCTTCCTCGTTGCGGGCCACCACGCGCCAGAGCAAGTTTGCACTCAGCAACGAAGGCATGGCGCGCACGGCCGCGGTCTCGAATCCCGCATGGCCCAGTTCGCGCAGGGCGCGCGTACGCGCCCAATGACTCAAGCCCAGTCCCACGACCAGATAGCCCGTGGTCAGCACCAGCACCGCTACCGCAACAGCCCGCCGCCGGTGGACAAGCCTGTTGCGCGCAATCAGCCCAACGGCCAGCGAGACGAGCAGCGGCAGCGAGTAGACCGGGTCAATGATGCCCACCGCGTCGAGTGCGAACCGGCGCGTGCTCACCGGCGCCAGAAGCTGCGTGCCGTACACCGTGCACCAGTCGAGAAGCGGCTGGGTGAGCAGACACAACCACACGAGCAGCGTCCACGTTCTCATTCGGCCGCGCTTCGAGAGCTTCCACACCGCCCAGCCCAAGGCCGGCGCGACCAGGGTGAGCACCAAGACCGAGTGGGTGACGCCGCGATGATGCACGAGCGACGCCCACGGCCCGGCGAAGCCCGCGACCATGTCCAGGTCCGGCAGGAACGCCGCCAACGCCCCGTACCCGATGGCCCGCCGGCCCAGCCGATGGCTGAAGCCCGCCTGACCGACCGCCGCGCCCAACAACGCCTGCGTGACCGAGTCCATGAGCCCAGCTCCGCGGCAAAAGCCACGGACAAGCGCCCGTGGCCTCTTCGCCTTGCTCTCCGCCGCCGCGGCAGGGTTCAGGCGGTCTTGTCGTCGCGGCCCTTGGCCTTGCTCCCGTCGCGCAACAGCTTGCCGATGCGACCCAGGGCCTCCTGGTCGGGCAAGGCCTGGCGCTGCGCCTCGAGGTTCTCCCGCTGAATCGCCTCGTAGACCTCCTTGCGGTGCACCGCTACCTCGCGGGGCGCGCGGATGCCCAGCCGGACGCTGTCGCCCTTCAGGTCGACGACCGTGATCTCGATGTCGTCGCCAATCATGATCGTCTCGTCCTTGCGCCGGCTCAGGACCAGCATCAGCCGCCCTCCACTACCTGCGCGCCCTGGTCGTCCGGCCGGAAGACTCGGTGGCGGGTCGAGTACGCGGGGTTCACCAGCACCGCCTGCATGCCCAGCCGCGCCTCCACGTTGAAGATGAGCGGCCCCAGCAGGTTCGCGGTCATCTCTCGCGGATCGGGCGGAATGCACAGGATCAGGCACACGAGCGCCTGGTCGGGCGAGTCCAGCTTGAGCAGCTCCAGCACGTTCTCGCCGACCTCGACCTCATAATCCGAGACGATCAGGCGCGCCTCGCAAATGACGAAGGCGACGTCGGGCCGGTCCACGGACTGGAGCCACTTGAACACCCCGTCCTCGCCGCAGTCGAACAGCACGAAGCTGCGGCAGTCGGGAAGGCCCACCACGCCCTCGGGGAACTCGATGCGGCTCTCGTCGGGAACCTCGATTTCGCCGAACCGGCTGGTCTGTACCTTCACGGGCTGAGCGCTCCTTCGCGAACCGACAAGATATTATACGGTCGGGGAACGTCCATGCAACCGCCGACGGTCAGATGAAGTCGACCAAGCTCATGGGCAGGATCTGCGCGGCGACCTTCAGGGACGCGTTGTACACGTTGGTCTCGGCCTGGAACCGGACCACCGCGTCCGCGTAGTCCAGGTCGATACGCTGGCTGAGGATGTTCGTAAAGCTCGTCTGCTCGTCCTTGATCCGGCTGCGCAGCATCTGGAATCGGTCCACCTTGGCGCCCGCCTCGGCCCGGCCAGCCAGCACGCGCTCGAGGTCGGTCTCGAAATCGCCCAGCAGGTCGTGCAGGGCCTCGGCGTCGTTGGACTGGCCCGCGCTGATGACGTCCGACAGGGTGCTGAAGATGTTGCCCTCGCGCCGCTTGCCGCTCAGTCCCAGGCCGCGAGGCCTGAGCACGATGTCCGTATCGTCGGCCGTGTAGTCCTGCACGTTCACCGACCCAGACAGCCCGGACTGCGACCCCGGGGCTTCGCTGAGCGTGATCGTGAGCTCGTTCGGGGCCACCGGCGGCCAGACCCCGGGCTCGTTCCCCGAGCCCGTTGCCACCAGATTTGTGTGCCCGGCGTCGCTGTACAGGTTCACGGTGTACACGTTCGGCGCGCCCGGCGTCTGCAGGAACTCCGCGTACAGCTCGCCGCCGGGGGCTGCGTTCACGCCGGCCTGGATGCCCTGGATGTTCCAGCGCGTGAGCTGGTCGTCCTCGTTCGATTCGACCAGGAACGGCCCGTCGTCGAATACGTGCAGCGTGGCGCCCGCCAGCCGGCTGGCGAGCTCGATGGACCGGCCGTCCTCGGTGATGGCCGCGCGAGTGTAGGTGTGCGAGCCCTCCACCGCGTTCATGAAGTCCTGCACCGTGGCGAAGGTAGCCATGAGCGTGATATCCGTGTCATCGGCGAGGTACTCCAGGTTCACGCTGCCGCCGACCTGGTCGTGGGTGCCCTGGCCGATAAGCTCCACGCGGCCGTTGTCTTCGCCCGCCTCCAGCACGCCGCTGGCCACGAGGTCCGCCTTGGCCGCGTCCGCGTACACGTCCACCGTGCGCGTGCCCGCCGCGTCCACCACGTCCACATACAGAATCCCGTCCCCATCCGTGTCCACGCCGCGGCGCAGGCCGTGGACCTGCCAGCCCCGCACCTGGTCAAAGGTGTCGTTCTCCTCCTCGAAGGCCTCGACCTGCACCGTGGCGCGGAACGCCTCGGGGAAGCTGATCGCGGTCTCGATGTCGTTGTCGTCGGCGATGTAGTTCAGCTCCACCGTGCCCGACAGGCCGCTGCCGTTGTCCGGCGTCAAGGTGACCGTCCCCGACGCCGTGGAGCGCGTTCCCACGGCCACGCGGTCAGTCGTGCCGCGCGCGCTGTCGCGAAAGGCCTCCACCTGGTAGGTACCGCCCACGTTCGTGACCGTCCAGTACAGGTTGCCGTCCGGATCGGTGTTCACGGACTCGGTGAGCCCCGCGAGCTGGTACCCGTGCAGGTTGTTGTTCGTGTCTCGGGTTTCGGCCAGGGCCGGGTCCACGAGGTCGTCGCTTCCGTTGGCGATGGTGATGGGCGTACCGTGGTAGTCCGGGATGTCCGCGAGCAGGGTCTGCGGCGTAAGGCCCGCGGTCAGATCGTCGCCCACGATGCCGTCGAAGACCGCGGTCACGTAGCTCACCCCCTCGCCGCCGAAGGCGAGGTCCACCGTGCCGGCGATGCCCGTACCCGAACCGCCGTCATTGAGGGTGATCGTGCCTTCGGTGC
>CAZOBJ010000200.1:0-3332 GCA_964577825.1 uncultured Planctomycetales bacterium | reverse complement strand
AGATCGGAGAGCGCATCCAGCTCACCTTCTCCGTGGGTGCGCGCACGTACACGATCGCACTGAACAAGACGGGTGAAGTCGGCGGCCACATCCGCATCGAACAGAATGGCGAGGCGCTGGTCGACCGGCCGCTGAGCCAACAGATTATGCCGCAGGCGGGCCTGGCGCTTAGCGACTGAACAGATGGGTCGCGGTCCTGGCCTGGACCTCGACCGGCTTGGTTTCGGAGCATATGTGGATGAGAAGAGGGCACAGAAGATGGTTCTAGGTATGAATCGTCCGCGATGGGGTCGTAGGATTGCCGCCTGCTTCGTGCTGAGCGTAGCCGGTGCAGCGCTCCTGTTGGCTTCGGCCGCCTGTGGAGCGCAGACCCGGCTTCGATGGCCGGTCGTGTGGGTCGTATTCGGCCCGTTAAAGCCAGGGAGCATTGCACACGGAGCACGAGGACAGGGGCCTGTGGATATCCCCCGAATGGGTACCTTGGTGTCTGAGGAGCAGATGAAACGCATCCCTGATCGTCTGACCATTGGAGGACAGACATTTGAGGGGAAGCGCATGATCGTGCCTAACGGGGTCACGGTCGATCTGGAACAGGTCTTCGGTCAGACCGAACGCGGCGCGACTGCGTATCTCTTCGCGAGCCTGACCGCGGAACAGGAGATGGACATCGAGATCGGCTCCGGCGCGGATTGGTTCATGAAGTGGTGGCTGGACGGCGAGCCGCTGTATGACACGCTGACCACCGGGAACCGCGAGTTCCCGATCGCGGCCATCAACCACGTGTTCAAGGCGCATCTGAGCCCGGGCGAGCATGTGCTCACCGCTTGCGTGGTCCGAGGAAGCGCTTCTTTTGCGTTTGCCGCGGGCGAAGCCCAGAAGGCGCGCGGTCAAGAGGCTGAGGCGGAGGCCCTGGCGGCGCGCAGGGCCGCCTATTCCCGCCTACTGCAAGACAAGGACCATGGTCCGAATCTTCGAGCGAAGGCCCGGCTGGGGCTCGCGCGCACCTATTCGGAAGAAGGCGAGTATGCGGCGGCGCGAGAGGAGTACGACAAGATCCTGGCACTGCGCGCGAGCCCCGGGAGTGACGAGTTGGATTTGCGTCTCGTGGCGAAGGCGCATCTGGAGACCGCTCGGACCTATCTGCAAGAGCGAGAGTATGCGCAGGCGAGAGAGACGTACGAGCGGGTGTTGTTCATGCAGGTCCCCGTTGAGGACAAGGCCGTGGCCCGTTCGGGCATTGGCGAGACGTACCTCGGCCAGAGAGACTTCGCGGCGGCGGCGACACAGTATCAGAGCGCGGTGGAAGACCTGAAGCTTGATCCAGAGAGGTACCATGCGGCGATCTCCACGGCGGAAGGCAAGCGGAAGTTTGCTGACCTCCTTGCCCGGATGCGAAAAGACCATCCCCGTCTGTTCATGAACGAGGAGATGTGGCCGGAGATGAAGGCGCGTGCGCTGGGTGAAGGGATGGCGGCGTATGACAAGATGAGGAGTATCGCCAACGGGCTGCCGCCCCTGGAGGACATCGGCGTGGAGGACTGGGGCAGAGGGAGCTCGCACCGAGCGCCTTTGTCTATCGCGTCACGCGCGACAAGGGCCTGCTCGCCAAGATCCGGAAGATGCTGCGGGCAAGCGTCGACCAGTACAATGACACGATGCCAAGGCACCCCTCCTACGGGTGCGCGCCGCGCGGCAGCCGGCTGTCGTGGCTCGCGGCCCTGGACTGGGTGTGGAACGACCTCGACCCGGACGAACGTCTCGGTCTGGCCTCGGACATGATCAGGAACGTGCACAGGCACCTGGCGATGTTCCCCGAGGCGGGCAACTGGAACCGGGAGTTCTATGAACCGGACAAGCTGTACTGGTACGCCGGACTCGGCTTGCTGGAGAAGGATCTGGACCAGGACAGTTACGACCTGGCGCTGGAGCTGTTGGAAGAAGGGTACGGCGACCATCAGAAGTTCCTGAACATCCAGAAGCGATGCCGCCGGGACGATGGAGCGCTGCGGCCCCGCATCGAGTACACCCTGCCCGCGTATCCGGACACGGAATGGAAGTTCCTCCATTCCTGGCGGGCGGCGGTCAGTCCCGAGATTCCGCGGGCGTGGCAGCACAGCGCGCTCATGCCCAACCACGCCTTCTGGAACCTGCTGCCTTGCGAGCAAGAGAGCAGCTTCGCCCTTTGTCACTTCGGCCTGGGGCAAGCCTGGCACAATCCCGGGTATGTGGGGCCGGATCTGAGCAGGCCGTTTGCGGGATATCTCGCGCAGCACATATTCTTCTACGAGGAGACCCATCCGGCCATGACCAACCTGTCCCGGGTCCTGTGGCGTCAGAGGGACTATGCGAGGACTGCGGGCAAATACGGGCATATCCCGATCTGGAGCGAGATCTGGTCCCCGGTGGACGAGACGCTGCCAGCCGAGTTGCCCGAGAACCTCCCGTTGGCGCGGCATTTCGAGGGCAATGGCACGATCCTGATGCGTTCGGGGAGCGGCCCGGGAGACACCTATGCGCTGTTCAATGCCGGGGGCGGCGTGGACTGCTCGCACCACTGGGACAGCACGCACTTCGCGATCTACAAGCGGGGCTTCCTGGCCCTGGACAGCGGGACCCGCAACTCCAATGCGCACTCCAGGAACTACTGGCTGCAAAGCGTGGCCCACAACTGCGTGCTCATCCGCATGCCGGGCGAGAGGTTTCTCGAAATGTACGGCGGGATAGACAGCAACTCCGGAGGGCAGTACCGCAGGGCCGAATACGCGCAGGCGTTGGCGTTCGAGACCGCGCCCTGGTTCGCGTACGCGGCGAGCGACGGCACGGCCACGTATCATGCGGACAAGTGCGCGCAGATGGTGCGGCAGTTTCTATTCTTGCCGCCGGACCATTTCGTTGTCTTCGACCGGGTGGCGTCGACGAATGCGCAGTATCCGAAGAAGTGGCTGTTGCATACCGCGAACGAGCCCACGATCACGGAGAAGACCTTCCGCGCGGACCAGGACGAGGGGCGCATCTTCTGTCGCGCGCATTATCCCCGGGACGCGCAGCTCGTGAAAATCGGAGGGCCGGGAAGAGAATTCTGGGCCGACGGCAAGAACTGGCCGCTCTCGGACCGTTGGTGGAACAACTACGCGCGTCATCTTCCTGCCGAACAGCGGAACAACCGGATCATCCCCGAGATCATGGGCCGGTGGCGGGTCGAGGTGCGCCCCGGCGCTCCGCGCGAGCAGGACGTTTTCCTGCACCTGATCCAGGTGGCGGACCAGTCGGTGCAGGAGATGGTCGACAGCTCCGTGCGCGAGGTCGGGGACCGCATCGAGCTGACCTTCACG
>CAZOBJ010000199.1:0-3346 GCA_964577825.1 uncultured Planctomycetales bacterium | reverse complement strand
GGCAGGGGGGGCAGGCCGCTTCGCGACCGGTTCCCGGCAGCACCCCTGCGCGTCCGTGCGCGCCTCCAGTCCATACGCCTCGCCCAGCGAGCTCTCCAGCCGCACCGGGACGCCTGCAATCGGCGCGCCGTCCGCGTCCTGCACCGTGAGGTCCAGCCGCCAGCGGCGCACCAGGGTCAAGTTCGGATTGAGCACCGAGGCACGCTCATACGTGCACGAGATCGCCTCCACACGCGCCTTGGGGTGGCCGAACCGGTCCTCGCACACGAGGTCGTTGCGTAGCTTCTCCTTGTCCATCTCGTCCGCGCCCGGCCCGCGCCGGAGCACGCACTCGCGCAGGGTCAGCGGGCTTCCGTTCTTGGCCAAGTAGGTCAACACAGCGGGCATGTTTGCCGTGCCGGTGAATGTGCAGCCGCGGATCGTGATCGGTTTGTCTCGATGGTTCTCGAAGCGTGCGCCCTGTTCGGTGAACACCTCGGTATCGCGCAGCGCGGTCGGCTTGTCGGAGTGGTAGCGCCGCACCCACAGGGTATTCGCGTGGAGCTCGCTATCGTGACACACGAGCCCGGCGCCCTGGTTCACGTTCAGGAACCCCCGCGCGCGCACGACGCTGTCCGCGATCTCCAGCGACGCGCTCCCTTGGTCATAGGCCAGGTTGCGTCCCCTCAGACCGGGCAGCTCCAGGCCGACGTTCAGCTTGCCGTCCAGGTCCAGGTCGGCCTGGGCGAGTGAAAGCCGGCCTCCGTCCTCCACGATCAGGTCGCCGTGCACGGTCAGCTTCGCGCGCTCGGCCCCCGCGGACGGCGCTACGTCCAGGGACGTGGGCGTGGTGCGCACCGGGTTGCCGACCACCAACCCGCCCTCGCACACCCAGGAACCGGGCGCCTGCTCGTGGAACGTCTGCTGGCCGACCCCGTGCTGCGCATCGAGGTGATCGCGCAGCGACTGCGGCGTGAACTCGCCGATCACGATCAGGTTCTTGTTGACCGGGTCGTACACCGCAAAGGGAGTCTCCACCTCGTCCGGAATGAGGTCCTGGCCCTTGTACGCCTGGTGCCAGTACTTGCGCATGGTCTGCCAACGGTCATGCCAGCGCTGCACGCGCGCCCGGGCCTCGGGATGTTCGGTGACCGCCTCGACGGCCTGTTGAAAAAGCTCGTCGATCTCCTCCACCTGCGCGGGCCGCAGCAACCGGTCCACGAAGGTGCGGTAGTCGGTCCACACGCGCTGCGGCTGGTCGCCGAGCCGCTGCATGCCCCGGTCCAGGATGTCCAGGAAGCGGCGCATGGGCCGTTGCGCCGGGCCGAAGGCCGTGCAGTAGTGGTCCAGGAGCGCGCTCATGTCCAGGTCCGGGTTCCACAACACGTGCTTGAACACGTAGTCCATGTGGGCGTTGAGCCCGTCGCGGCCGAGGGTCCCCATGCTGGCCCCGCCCAGCAGGCCAAGTTCTCGGTGGTGCCGCCAGTCGGCCTGCACCGTGCGAAACATCGGCGCGACCATCATGTCGCGCGTGCCGTAGATATTGTACTGGAGGCTCAGGATATAGACCTGGCCGGGGTAGGCCCCCGACCACGCTTCGAGCGCGGGGTAGCTCTTGGGGTTGTACTTGACCTGGTGGAGGGAGTGGGCGTAACTGCGCTGCAAGAACCCGATCTGGAACCACAGGTTGTCGCTGAACGTATAGTGCTCTGGCGGCTCGTCCACCACGATGGGCGCGTACCGGATGTTCACTGCGATGCGCTTGTCCGGGCAGGCCTCCTTGACCCGGCGGGCCACCTGGTCGGCGAACCACAGGTACTCGTTCATGTCGAGCCGCCGACGCAGGGCCGCGCATTCCTCGCATTCGCAGGGCCCATGCCCGTCGTTCGGGTCCATGCTCGCCATGCCGAACTCCGGGTTCTCGCGGAAGAAGCGGATCACATTCTCGCTCATGACCTCCAGGACCTCGGGGTTGGAGATGCACGGCTGCCAGTTGTGCACGCTCGAGTGCGCGGTGCGCTTTCCGTCCTGTAGGCTGTAGTATTCGGGGTGGTCCTCGAAGTACACCTCGTAGGGCAGGAAGTAGAAGTAGGTGTGCACGATGAACGCGAGCCTAAGCCCCCGTCGCCCGGCCTCTCGCTTGAACGTGGGAAGATAGGCCTCCAACAGCTCGGGGTGTTCCTTGCGTAGCTCTTCGAGCCCACCGCCGTAGGTGATATACTTGAGGCGCCCGATCCAGTCCACCGCGTGGCTGGACTTGAGCTTGCCCATCCAATCGATCTTCTCGGTCAGGCCCTGGACACCCATGCCATAGGTGGCCCGGAACCCGAACGCCGGACGCTCGGCCCGGTCGATGGGCCCGAGGCGCACGGTCTTGCGACGGGGCACATGGTCGTCCCCGGGGCGATACCACACGCATCCGAACTCGTCTTCGAGCAGGTCGTAGATCGCGAAAAGCACGCCCCGCGGATCCGACCCCCCGAGCATCAGCGTATTCGGCAGAGTCTTCTGCACAAAGCCCTGCGGCCCCGGGTTGTCTGGACCAAGCATCAGCTCTCCGGACTGCACAAGCGCGGCCAGGGCCGGATTGCCCGCCACGGTCCCCACGAGGACACGAATATCGTCGGTCTGGTCGGAAGGCGAGACGAGGGGAAGCTCGGCGCCGGATATTTCGCGCACGTAGCGGGACAGCTCCTCGGCCGCGAAGCGCTCCGGCTCGGGTGCCTCGCCGCCGACCACGATGCTCGCCTGCGCCCGGCCGTCCCGGACCAAGACGAGCTCGTCCTGGGCTGCAAGCCCGGGGCGCGAGGCCAGGTGCACCAGGACCGCTGCCGTCCACAAGGCGGCGACAACCTGGCAAGAGGTCGAGATGCCGTTCATGAGAGATTCCTCCTTCGAGGTTGCACGGCTCTCTCAGCGTGCAGGGGCCGGCTTGCGCCCGTGACGATGCACGCCATGAGTGCGAGCCATCGTGTACCCAGAGTCTATGCCTGCCGCAGGAGATCCTTCAAGCAATTTCCGCACATGGGCCGTGGGGCTTTTCCGAATTCGGTTGAACCGAGATGCGATCGCGGGTCGATACAGCCAGTGACGATTCGGCCCGCGTTGGGGACAGCAGGGCCTGCGACGCTGGTATCGAGGAGGCGAACGAATGCGGTATGCAGCAGCCGGGGTGTTTCTGCTTGCGGGGTGCATGCTCACATGGACGGCGGGCGCGGCGCAGGCCCAGGAGGCGCGCGCGGTCTTCGGATTGAAGTCGGGCGGCGTGCCCATCGTGGAGCGGCCCGCGCCGGGGGACGTGCGTCTTGCCTATCCGCAGGCCGGAGAGTGGCTCGACGCCTACGAAGAGACGGGCATGACGTTCCTG
>CAZOBJ010000198.1:0-3368 GCA_964577825.1 uncultured Planctomycetales bacterium | reverse complement strand
GCCACCCTCAGCTCGAGGGGCACGTCGCGGGGATGTTCGCCCTCCACCTCGATCTTCACGCCGCCCGCGTACGTTCCCGCACCGATGTCCTTTGGCACTTTAACGGTGATCCATATCGGCACGACGGCGCCGGGCACGGGGGCAGGCTGCCCCGGCTCGGGCTCGCGGAACCGGTACCACTGCCCGGTCTGCACGGGCGGCATCACTGCGAACTCGTCTAGCGGCTCCTCGGCCAGCGCCCCCATGAGCGTCGCCCACGTCGGATAGGGCGACTTGCTCCTGATCCTCGATATGTCAATCAGGCCCTCCTCGCCCCACGGTATGCCGTAGCGGATACGCAAGGCCGAGGCCGGTATGGTTCCCCCCTCGCCGCTGATGCCGCCGGGGGTCACCTTCAGGCCCCGGACGGGCTCCGTTGAGCCGAGAACCACCTTGCCCGTGAACAGCCCGTTCCGGGCGCAGATGATCGTCACCGGCCGGAGGGGCTCGGCCTCGTTGCCGAAGTCCAGGCTCTGGTCGCCCGCCATCGGGTCGGCGTTCCAGACCTGGAGGCCCTCGGGTCGCCTCGCGCTCGGCACCAGGCCCGAGTCGTCGTCGGCCGACAGCCGGGCGCGCAGGATGTCGCACGCGTCGATGCTGAAGACGGCCTCCGCCTGCCAGGCCTCACCCCCGGATTCCGGGTAGGGGGCGCGCACCACCTCCAGGGCGACGACGTTCGTCCCTGGCCGGAGCAGGCTCGTGGGGATGGGCAGGTCGCCCGTCTCCCTCTCCTCAATGCTCGGCCCGTCGGCAACCGCCGCGCCCTCGGCGACGTGTTCCCTGTGCACTTCGGTGCCGTTCACACGGACCACGATGCCGCCGCGGTATGCCGCGGAGAACCGGAGCCCGTGCACGGTCTCGGGGTCGGTCACCGTGAACTTGCCCCGCAGGCACGCCCGGGAAAGGAGCGCGCTCTTGACCCCGGCGCCGAGCGGGCCGCGATGCCAGAAGCGGTCATCGAAATCGGCCCCGGCCCAGCCGTCGCGGGGAGGAGGCGTCCTGTAGTTGAGCCACCTCCACCGATAGGTGTGGGTCTCGCCCGTCCAGAGCACAACCGGCGCGAGCTCGAAGTGCATGCGCCAGATGCTGTACGCGTCCAGCACCACCGTGCCCTGCGCGGCAGGCGGCGCAACGCTCCCGTCCTCCGCATTTACCAGGCCCGGTCCGCCTGCCACACTTGCCAGCAGGGCCACTGCGGCAACAATCGTCGCGCGCTTGATCTCCGCTGTCCCCATTCCCCTGTTCCGCGCGTGGGCACTGGTCTCAAGCATGTCTCCCGGGGCAGCCGGCTCACGCCATCGCTTCCGCTCCCAGGTGTCGGCACCCGTCACCCAAAGGCATCAGATGTTACCCCCTGCGGCCGGCCCTGGCAACGCGCAGGGCAGTTCTGAGCTTGCATCACGGGCGGGGTTCGCGTATGATGAGTGTCTTGAAGGCTTTGGTTCCCTCCTGGTCCGGCGGCGGGCCGTGGTCCCCCTACAGCGCACTTTGGGGGCGGTGTCTCGCTGCCTTCCGGCCTTCTCGTGTCCACACAGTGCAGGCCGTGTCTGTCCGCGCGACGGGGAGGGGCAGGACGACAGGAGAACGGAACGTATCACAACATGAGCACGGTAATGCAAGAGAAAACGGTAGAACTGGACAGGCTGCGCAACATCGGCATCATGGCCCACATCGACGCGGGCAAGACGACCGTTGCGGAGCGCATCCTGTATTACACCGGCCGCACGCACCGCATGGGCGAGGTGCACGACGGCGATGCGACAATGGACTGGATGGACCAGGAGCAGGAGCGGGGCATCACCATCGTCAGCGCCGCCACCACCACGTACTGGCGGGACCATCGCATCAATCTGATTGACACGCCGGGCCACGTGGACTTCACGGTCGAGGTGGAGCGCTCCCTGCGCGTGCTGGACGGCGTGGTCGCCCTGTTCTGCGGCGTCGGCGGGGTCGAGCCGCAGAGCGAGACGGTCTGGCGCCAGGCCGAGAAGTACGGCGTGCCCGCCGTCGCCTTCATCAACAAGATGGACCGGGCGGGGGCGGACTTCGAACGCGTCGTGGGCGAGATCGAGCAGCGCCTCGCCGCCCGGCCTGTGCCCGTCGTCGTGCCGCTGTTCGACGGCGACGCCTTCATCGGCATCCTGGACCTGCTGACCGAGAAGGCCGTCTACTATGACGTCGACAAGCTGGGCGCCGTCTATCACGAGGAGCCCATCGGCGAGGCGATACGGCCGCAGTTCGACCGCTGGCGCGAGCGCCTGCTCCACGAGCTGAGCGACATGGACGAGGCGCTGATGGAGAAGTATTGCATGGACGAACTCATGAGCGCCGCCGAGCTGCGCGCGGCGCTGCGCCGGGCCACGCTGGCGGGGCGGGCCGTGCCTGTGCTCTGCGGCTCGGCGTTGCGCAACAAGGGCATCCAGCGCTTGCTGGACGCCGTCGTGGACTACCTGCCCTCCCCGGCCGACCTGCCGCCCGTCATCGGGGTCTGCGACGAGGGCAACCCGACTGAGCGGCGCCATACCTGCGAGGATGCCCTGACCGCGCTCGCCTTCAAGGTCGTCACCGACCGCCACATGGGCAAGCTCGTCTACCTGCGCGTCTACTCCGGCAAGTTGAGCGTTGGCAGCTACGTTTACAACGCCACCAAGGGCAAGCGCCAGCGCGTCGCCCGCCTGGTGCAGATGCACGCCGACCACCAGGAGAAACGCGAGACGCTCCGGTGCGGCGAGATCGGCGTGGCCGTTGGCCTGGCCGACACGACGACCGGCGACACCCTCTGCGAGGAGGGCAACGAGATACACCTGGAGGCCATCGAGTTCCCCGCGCCGGTCCTGTCCGTCAGCGTCGCCCAGCGCTCCAACGAAGAGAAGGACAGGCTGGCCCGGGCCCTGGCCTGCCTGGCCGACGAGGACCCCACCTTCACCGTCTCGCACAACGCGGAGACGAGCGAGACCGTCATAAGCGGGATGGGGGAGCTGCACCTGGAGGTGCTGATCGAGCGGCTGCGGCGCGAGTTCGGGGTCGCGCCCCAGGTCAGTGCGCCGCGCGTGGCCTACCGCGAGACACTGACTCGCTCGACAAGCATCGAGTACCGGCACGTCAAGCAGACGGGCGGCCACGGCCAGTACGCGCACGTCGAGATGGTGCTGGAGCCGCTGGCGCCGGGCAGCGGCTTCGAGTTCTATAACGAGGTCAAGGGCGGCAACGTGCCGCGACAGTATGTCCCCGCCGTCGAGAAGGGCGTCGTGGAAGCGATGGCCGAGGGCGTCCTGGCCGGCTCGCCCATCGTGGACCTGGCCGTGCGGCTGGTGGACGGCTCGGCGCAC
>CAZOBJ010000197.1:0-3412 GCA_964577825.1 uncultured Planctomycetales bacterium | reverse complement strand
CGGCTCCGGACGAGGCCCCACGGGGGCGCGCCGCTTCGGCCCGGAGCGCTTCCAGGACCCCAGAACCCGACAGGAGAGGATGTCCCATGGCCAAGCAGATCAAGCACGACGTAAAGGACCTCGGCCTCGCCAAGGAGGGCGCCAAACGCATCGACTGGGCGGACAACGACATGCCGGTGCTCGCCCAGATCCGCGACCGGTTCGCCAAGGAAAAGCCGCTCAAGGGCCTGCGCATGGCCGCGTGCCTGCACATCACCGCGGAGACCGCCAACCTGGCGCGCACGCTCAAGGCGGGCGGCGCGGACCTGGTGCTGTGCGCCTCGAACCCCCTGTCCACGCAGGACGACGTGGCCGCGTCCTTGGTGCGCAATCACCGCATCGGCGTGTTCGCGATCAAGGGCGAGAGCAACAAGGTCTACTACCAGCACCTCACCAGCGCCATCAAGCACAAGCCGGCCATCACCATGGACGACGGCGCGGACCTGGTGAGCGAAATCCACGCCCGCCACCCGGACCTGCACGACCAAATCATCGCCAGCATGGAGGAGACCACCACCGGGGTCATCCGGCTGCGGGCCATGGACAAGGACGGCGCGCTGCGGTTCCCGGTCATCGCGGTGAACGATGCGCTCACCAAGTACCTGTTCGACAACCGGTACGGCACGGGCCAAAGCACGGTGGACGGCATCATCCGCGCCACGGACTTTCTGCTCGCAGGCAAGGCCGTGGTGGTGGCCGGATACGGCTGGTGCGGGCGCGGGTTCGCCATGCGCGCGCGCGGCATGGGCGCAAACGTGATCGTCACCGAGATCGACCCCTTGAAGGCCCTGGAGGCCAAGCTCGACGGGTTCCGCGTCATGCCCATGCGCGAGGCCGCGCCCGAGGGCGACCTGTTCTGCACGCTCGCGGGCAACCGCGACGTGATCCGCCCCGAGCACGTGCGGCGCATGAAGCACGGGGCGATCATCTGCAACAGCGGTCACTTCGACGTGGAGATCGACCTCAAGGGCCTGCGCAGACTGGCCCGCCGTGTGCGCAAGAACGTGCGCCACTGCGTGGACGAGTACGTGATCAACAGCCGCAAGAGCGTCTTCCTGCTCGCCGAGGGGCGGCTCGTGAACCTGGCCGCGGCCGAGGGCCATCCCGCGAGCGTGATGGACATGTCCTTCGCCACCCAGGCGCTGTGCACCCAGTGGGCCACCCAGCACGCCCACACCCTGGAGCCACGCGTCTACCCGGTGAGCCAGAAGGTTGAGGAAGAAGTCGCCCGGCTCAAGCTCGCCAGCATGCACGTGAAGATCGACCGACTCACCCCGGCCCAGAAGGACTACCTCAGCCGCTGGGACCTGGGGACGTGATCGCTCGCTAACCACGGAGCTCCCATGCCCACGCTCGCGCCCTTCCGCGGGTGGCGCTACGACCCGGACAAGGAAGACCTCGACCGGGTCCTCGCACCCCCGTACGACGTGATCGACCCCGAGGAGCAGGCCGCGCTGTACGCGCGCGACCCGCACAACGTGGTCCGCCTTGTGCTCGGGCTCCAGTACGCGGAGGACAACGAGGCCGACAACCGGTACATCCGCGCCGCGGGGCACCTGGCCGCGTGGCAGCAGCAGGGCGTGCTTGTCCAGGACCCGCCGGCCCTGTACGCGTGCGAGCAGACGTTCAGCTTCCAGGGCCGCGAGCACCGCCGCCGGGGCCTCTTCGCCCGGGTGCGGCTGGAGCCGTTCGGCGCGGGGTCCGTGTTCCCGCACGAGCGCACCCTGTCCGGGCCCAAGCAGGACCGGCTGGAGCTCATGCGCGCGTGCCGGGGCAACCTGTCGCCCGTGTTCGGCCTGCTCACCGATTCCGGCAACACGGTGCGCGACCGGCTCGAACAGGTCGCCCAAACCCCGCCGACGATCGACGTGGCGGACGACTCGTCGGGCCGCACCCGGATGTGGACGCTCACCGAGGCGCAGGCCGCCGCGGACCTGTGCCGCGCGGCCGGCCCGGAGAAGGTCTATATCGCCGACGGCCACCACCGGTACGAGACCGCGCTCAACTACCGCGACGAGGTGCGCCGCGGCTTCACCGAGGCGGGCGCCGAGCCTCCGGCCGAGGGCGAGCACCCGGCCGACTGGGTGCTCATGATGTGCGTGCCGGTGACCGACCCGGGGCTCGTGATCGGACCCACGCACCGGCTGGTCCACGACGTCGCGGACTTCGCCGCACAGCGCCTGCTCGACGGATTGGCAGAACGTTTCGAGGTCGCGCCCGCCTCCGCCGACGCGGTGCGCGAGGCCCTGTCGCGCACGGGCCCGCCGCCCGCGTTCGGCCTGGCCGTGGGAACGGACCTGTACCTTGCGCGGCTGCGGGACGCGGGCGCTATGGACGCGCGCGCGCCGGACAAGCCGCCGGCCTGGCGCAGGCTGGACGTGGCGGCCCTGCACCTGTTGGTGCTCGAGGACTTGCTGGGCGTCGACGAGGGGAAGCTCTTGCGCAAGGAGAATGTGGACTACGCGCGCGACCTGGACGCCGCGCTCGCGCGTGCGCGCGAGGACGAGGCCGTGCAGTGCGCGTTCCTCGTGCGGCCCACCACCATGGACGAGGTCCGCGCGGTCAGCGAGTCCGGAGAGGTGATGCCGCAGAAGTCGACCTTCTTCTTCCCCAAGATCCCCTCCGGATTGGTGCTCAATCTCTTCTGAACAGGACCCGCCATGCGCACGAGCTTCCGCGACCGGGTGGTCTGGATCACCGGCGCCTCGGCCGGGGTGGGCGCAGCGCTCGCGCACGCGTTCGCGGCCCGGGGGGCGCGGCTCGTGCTCTCCGCGCGTCGCGCCGGGCGCCTGGAGGAGGTCGCGGCCCGGTGCACGGACCGCGGCGCGGCCCGGGCGCACGTCGTGCCCCTGGACCTGGCCGAACACGCGGCCCTGGCGGGCGCGGCCCGCGAGGCAGAAGAGCGCGTGGGCCCGGTGGACGTGCTCGTGCACAATGCGGGCGTGGGCCAGCGCGGCCGGGCCGAAGAGACCCGGATCGAGGTCGTGCGCCGCATCTTTGACGTGAACGTGTTCGGCCCCGTGGCCCTGACGCAGGCCGTGCTCCCCGGCATGCTCGCGCGCGGCGCGGGGCGCATCGCCGTGGTCTCCAGCATCCTGGGCAAGTTCGGCGCGCCGGGCCGCTCGGCGTACGCGGCGAGCAAGCACGCGCTGCACGGGTATTTCGACAGCGTGCGCGCCGAGGTGCACGACCGCGGCGTGCGCGTGACCCTGGTCTGCCCGGGGTATGTGCGCACCGAGATCTCGACGCACGCGCTCGAACCCGGCGGCGCCGAGCACCAGCGCCTGGACCCCGGCCAGGCCCGGGGCATGGACCCGCACGACTGCGCGCGCCGGGTTCTGCGGGCCATCGCCCGCGGACGGCGCGAGGTGAC
>CAZOBJ010000196.1:0-3534 GCA_964577825.1 uncultured Planctomycetales bacterium | reverse complement strand
GATCGACTGGATCCTGCTCGTCGCCTGGGGCTGCTCGCTGTGGGCCGACCGGGGCCGCTGCCCGGTCGAAGGCGGGGAGCTGGAGGCCGACTGGGCCGCCCAGCGGGTGGTCAATCTCATGGCCGCCTGGCGCGATCAACTGCTGGAGGTGATGGGCGCGATGGGCATGCGCGAGGTGCGACGGATGCGCGGCGAGCGTGGGCGGGCGATATTCCACCGCGCCGAGGAAGCTCAATTCAAGGAATTGCTGGGTAGCAGCGCGCCGGTCTCGGCCTACGGGCGCCTGCCCGAGCCGGAGCACAACACGGAAGGCGATTTGCGATGGACGACGGCGCTACTACTGACCAGCCACGAGCAGGCCCGGACCGGCGAGCCGCCGGATGCATCGATGGAGTACCGTGTGGGTCATTCCGGCGGCGGCTTCGACCGGCTGGCCTTCGCCTTCGAGCTCGACGACGGCCCGGCGGCGCCCGCGGACGTGGACGATTTCGACATGGCGCTCGCGCTCAACCGGCGAGGCGACGGCCGGCCCGCACTCTCGATCCCGCTGCCGTGGTGGGGATCGGGCATGTCCTACGGCTCGGTCGGGCTGCCGGTGATGCTGTCGCGCGCCGCTGCGGCCCAGGCGCTGGACACGTTCACCTCGACCGGGGAGGGGGGCTACCCGGAGGAGCTGGCACCCTACGCCGACCACATCATCACGCAGGTCGCGACCGGGCTGTTCGGCGTGCGGGAGGAGACGATCCAGCGGGCGCGGCTGGTCGAGTTCAAGTACGCCCAGGGGGCCAAGCCGGGGCTGGGCGGACATCTGCTGGGGAACAAGAACACGGGCACGGTAGCCGAGCTGCGCGAGGCGGTGGCGGGCACGAGTCTGTTCTCGCCGTTCCCGTTCCACAGCGTCTACTCGGTCGAAGACCACAAGAAGCACATCGACTGGGTGAAGACGATCAATCCGCGGGCGTTGGTCTCGGTCAAGGTTTCGACGCCGACGGACGTGGACATGGTGGCCGTGGGCAGCTACCACGCCGGCGCCCACATCATCCAGTTGGACGGCGCGTACGGCGGGACGGGGGCGGCACCCGAGATCGCCAAGAAGAACATCGCCATGCCGATCGAGTACGCCGTCCCCAAGGTGCACCGTTTCCTGGAGGCGGAGGGCGTGCGCGACGAGGTGGTGCTGATCGCCTCGGGCGGCATCCGCACGGCCTACGACGTGGCCAAGGCCATCGCGCTGGGAGCAGATGGGTGCGCCATCGGGACGGCCGAGCTGGCCGCGCTGGGTTGCACGCGGCTGGGCAGTTGCGAGAAGGGGGACGGCTGTCCGTTCGGGATCACGACCACCGACCCGGAGCTATCGAAGCTCGTCGACGCCACGCAGGGCTGGCAGCGCATCGTCAATCTGTACGGGGGGTGGCTGGCGCAGGTAGCGGGGATCCTGCGGACGCTGGGGATGAAGTCGATTGCGGAGTTGCGAGGGCGGAGTGAGGTGCTCACATATTTGGAAGGGTGAGGCGTGAAACGTGACGCATGGTGCGTGTTTCGTGGAGAATCACGG
This sequence comes from uncultured Planctomycetales bacterium, assembly GCA_964577825.1. Lineage (GTDB taxonomy): Bacteria > Planctomycetota > SZUA-567 > SZUA-567 > JAFGNG01 > CAZOBJ01. Next base: position 1,979 of record CAZOBJ010000196.1, on the reverse strand, counting down.
AATACGCACTACAAAACACACAGCAGGTATGAGCGAGTTTATCGCCGGGAGAGAGTTATTATGGACAGAAGTATCGTTGCCGAACGGTTGCTTGATTCGCGGGGCGGTCTGGCAAGTGATGAGCGCGGGGATGGTCGCTCGCAGGTTGCTGCCGAGGGCGGGTGCGGGGTGCTGGGGCTGGCGTGCAACGTGCCTATTGCCGGGCGGCACGTCGTGGGGGCGGCGGCGCAGATGCACAACCGGGGGAACGGCAAGGGCGGGGGGATCGCGATGGCCAGCCTGGACGCAGCCCAGATGGATGTCTCGCCAGAGACGCTGCGGGAGGCCTACCTGATCCAGGTGGCCTACCTGGACCCGGCGGCCCGGCCCGAGGTCGAGAGAGACTTCCTGGCCTCGTTCGACCTGGCGCAGGGCTACCGCGTGCCGACGCTGGACGACTGGCGCGCGGCGCGCGGGCCTGGCCTGAGTGAGAACGGTGAGTTCGATGGCGAAGGGCTGGAGGTGCGCCCGCCGGACGTGTGGCGCTATTTCGGGCGCGTCCGGCCCGACGCGCTGACCCGCTTCGCCGAGAGGCACGGGCTGGAGGCGCTGCCCGCCCGCGCGGTCGAGGACGAGTTCGTCTACCAGAACTCGTTCCGGCTGAACCAGGCGTTCTACGCTGGCTCCCCGGGGTGCGCTGAGGACAGGCTGGGCGAGCAGCGGGCCTTCGTCCTTTCCCACGGGCGGGATCTGCTGGTGCTGAAGATCGTGGGCTACGCCGAGCAGGTGGTCCGGTACTACCGGCTGGAGGATCTGACAGCCCGGGTGTGGATCGCCCACCAGCGGTATCCCACCAAGGGACGGGTGTGGCATCCGGGCGGCGCGCATCCATTCATCGGACTCAACGAGGCGCTGGTACACAACGGTGACTTCGCCAACTATCACGCCGTGAGCGAGTACCTGCGGCAGCGAAACATCGCCCCTCTGTTCCTGACGGACACGGAGGTGTCGGTGCTGCTGTTCGACCTCCTGGACCGGGTCTACGGCTACCCGCTGGAGGTGACGCTGGAGGCATTGGCGCCGACGACGGAGCGTGACTTCGCCGTGCTGCCGCCGGAGAAGCAGGCGCTGTACCAGGCGGTCCAGGCCACGCACCTGCACGCCTCGCCCGACGGGCCGTGGTTCTTCATCATCGCCCGCTCCCGGCCCGACGCGGGGGAGTGGCAACTGCTGGGCATCACGGACACGAGCATGCTGCGCCCACAGGTCTTCGCGCTGTACGAGAATGACGACGTACAGCTCGGCCTGGTCGCCTCGGAGCGGCAGGCGATCAACGCGGCGCTGCGCTCGCTGGCGGCGGAGGACGCCCGCTTCCTGCCGCAAGCCGACCGGACCTGGGTGGCGCGGGGTGGGAGCCACACGGATGGGGGGGCGTTCGTGTACACGGTGCGGGGGGACAGAGGGCAGGCTGGAGATTGCAGATTGGAGGTTGCGGATAAGTTCGGCGTGCCGGTGGTGGTGGCATCGGATCAGCGGCACGTGGACCGGGCGCGGCTGGATGGGTCCAGCGCGGGTGAATCGTTCCTCACGTCGGTCCGGTCGCAGTGTTACGTTGCCTTCGACAACGGCGGGCCGCGCTCGCTGTTGCGGTGGGCCACAGAACGGATGCCAGCCTGGACGTACGACGAGGTCGCGACGTTTGGTGGGGTGTTGACCGACTTCGGCGGGGCCGGAGGGGAGGAATGGACGTTCGTCCGCCAGGCGCTGACGATGCTGCGCGACCGGCGCTACGACCCGGGCGACAAGCGCCTGGCCTCGCTGCTCACGCTGTGGGACGAGAGGTTGATCGAGTTGTTCGGTGGCGTGCCGGCAATCGGGCAAATTTGCGAATTTACGAATGAACGAATTTACGAATATGCGAAGGGGCGAGGGGGCGATTGGGGAGGTGTCCGGCGCATCACGTGGGAGACGCGGTGCGCTCTGCGAGGCCCAAGCGGGGA
>CAZOBJ010000195.1:0-3548 GCA_964577825.1 uncultured Planctomycetales bacterium | reverse complement strand
CCGGCCACGTAGAAGGCGCGCTCGCCCTCGTATACGTCCTCGTCCTCGTGGCGCAACAGCGCGTCCGGCCCGCCGATCGTCCCGGGCACGTTGGACCCCAGCACCCAGCCCGGCGGCTCGTCGTGGAAGAACGGGGTCTGTTCGAACCCGCTGTTCGCGATGAGGTTCCGGCTCTGCTCGCCCACCTCGTACAGGTACATGTCGTTGAACCAGGCGATGCCGTCGGGCCCGTCGAGCCGGACCATGGGCCGGACCACGATCGGGCGGTCGCGCGTGGTGAAGCTGGCGATGTAGGGTTCGAGCTCCGGGGTCTCGTTGCTCATGCGCAACAGGGTCAGGCCCTCCACGTAGTCGCCCCAGCGGTGGCCGCCGTCAAGCTGCGCGGTGCCCACCGTGTTGCCCGCGCCCTCCACGCGTGCGCGCACGCCGAACAGATACTGGGTGTTGGGCTTCAGGCGCACGGGCCAGCCCGAACCGGTGACCCGGCCGACCTCGCCGCCCAGGCGCAGGACCGCGTACTTGCGCCGGGGGTTGTCCTCGTCCTCTTCCAGGCGACCGCCCGCGGCCTCGCCCTGTGCGGCCGGCGGTTCGAAGCGCCAGTTCTCCTCGCTCTCGAACCCGCCGTCCTGGACCAGGTTCACTTGCTTCTCTTCCTCCGCGGGCGCAGGGGCGGCGGCCTCGGCCGGGGCCTGCACGGACCGGGTGTTCTCGATCCGCAGCGTCTCGCCCGCGGGCCAGGCGCCCTGGAACCGGTACACGTGGCGGCCGTACCCCTCGTAGCGCTCGGTCAGCGCCCCGTCCTCGAACCGCACCTGCCGGCCCTCGAACAGGACCTCGGCCTCGGCGGGCAGGCCCTCGGGCAGGCGCAGGGTGGCCTCCACGGGCGACTCGATGCCGTTCGCGCTGATCAGGTAGGTCTGCCCGTCGTGGACCTTGGCGAGCGCCACCACGATCTGCGCGCTCTCGCGCGGCGACCACTGTACGTCCTGTTCGGGCGCGACCTCCAGGAGCGCGGGGCTCAGCGTCCGCAGCTCCCCGGCCATCTGCTTGAGCATGGCCCAGTTGTCCGCGCGCCGGGGCGGCCACACCCACCAGAGCATCCCCTTCACCCCGCCGATCACGGCCATGTAGGTCTGGGCGCGCTGCTCCAGGCCGGTGACCGGCGTCGACTCGCCGCGCACGCGCGAGGACTCCATCTCGCACAACGGCACGTGCCAGTAGGCCACGCGCGCACGGGTGGCGCGGGCGACCTCCTTCTTGGCGGTCTGGTACACGGTGATCAGGGGCGCATAATGACGGTAGTAGTAGTCCCGGCCCGCGAAGTCGTACACGTCCGGCCAGTGGCGCACGCCGGTGCTATACAGGATGTAGGCCGGGTGGTACGGGTCGTACTCGCGGATCTTGGCGATGAACTCGCGGCAGATCTCCTTGTGCGGCTCGCTCGGCTCGTCGAGCACGTAGTAGGCGAGCACCGCCGGGTGTTGGCTGGAGACCTCCAGGATCGGCGGCAGGATGTCGTTGATGAACGTGCGCGCCTTTTCCTCGAACTGGGGGTCCGAGTACCGCAGGTGATGGAACCCGGTCGGGTACTCCATGGCGAACATGCCCGCGTCGTGGATCTCGTCCAGGTACTCGCGCACTGCGGCGTGCTGCTCGTCGCGGCTCATGTTGGGGAAGTTGCGCTGCCCGCCCCAGCGCAGGGTCATGTTGAACCCGGCCTGCGCGCACTCGTCCAGATACTCGGGCGGGATGTTGTAGATGCAGATCGGGAAGAAGGGCTCCCCGTCCTTGAGGATGATGAGCCGGTCGCGGTCCACCTTCACCTCGCGGATGTGCTCGGGCGCAGGCGGATGCTTGACGAGCGTGGTCTCGGCCTGCGCCAGGGCGTCGCCGCGCGCGTCCTCGATGCGCAGGCGCGCGGGGTACGCGCCGTTCTCCACGTCGGCCAGGGGAATGTCCACGGCCGTGCGGCGCGGGTCGGCCACGGGCGCGGTGAACGTGCCCAGGCCCTCCACCTCGGCGGTCAGCTCCAGCCCCTCGGCGCCCGGCGGGAGGCTGGTGACCGCCACCGCGCGCGCGTTCGGTTCGCTCGTGTAGTAGTGGCGGTCCAGGAACACCTGCCCCACCTCGGGGAACTGATCCTGCGCGAACGCGGTCACCAGGACCGGCGCGCCGGTGGCCGCCTCCTGCACCTCCAGGGCCAGGGTGCGCGGCCCGAGCGCGGACACGGGCAACTCGGCCTCGAATGCGGTCGGCTCGTTGGGTTCGAGCGTGCGGGTGACGCTCACCGTGGCGCTCTCGCCCGAGAGCGGGCGGTCCGTGAACCGCAGGGTCACCTCGCGCGGCTGGGCCCGGTCGTTGCCGATCTCGCCCTGGACCCGGTAGGTGTACCCGTCCTCGGCCACGCCGTACTCGCTGATCCGTACCGCGTACAGGGTCAGGCCTTGGTACCGCTCGAGGTCCACCTCGGGCGTGTCCATGCGGCCGAACCGGTCCACGTTGTGGAAGCTGCCGTTCGCGTACGACCAGGAGGTCAGCTCCGTCGGCTCGGTGCGCTTGCCCCGGCAGAACTGCACCAGCCACTCGTCCGTGCCCAGGTGCTCGCCGAAGTTGTACCAGGGGATGGCCATCTCCACGCGCCACTCGGCCTCGTCCACCGCCGCGGCCACGTCCACCTGGCCGTCCCACGCGTTGTTCTGCATCTCGGGCCGCAACCGGGAGAGCTGGTCCTTGATGACCCCGGCCGAGTTGACCACGAGATGATAATACCACGCGCCCCCGGTGCCCGGCGCGAGGAAAAGCTCCACGCAGTCGTCCTGGTGCACCGGATGCTCCGGGCCGTCGCGGCGCCTGGCTCGCGCGACCAGCCGGTCCGGGTCCGGCTCCTCGCAGCGGAAGGCCACGTACACCGCGTCCTGGTCATAGGCCAGAAGCGCGCGGGTCTGGGCCTGGGCCTTCTCCAGCCGGTTGTAGACCAGGAACCCGGAGGCCGCGGCCGCGTCCTGCCAGCAGGCGTCGGACAGGTCCCCGTCGATCTGCGGGGGCACCTCGGCCCGGGCCGGTTCGAGCGTGGGCACGTCGGGCAGCACCTCGCCGGCCTGTGTTGCCGAGGCCCACAGCGCGAGGCTCGCGAACAAGACCATTGCCTTACGAACGCGCAAACCGAACATGAGCATCCCCTCCCTTGCCGATACCTGAAAACGTGAATCCTGCGTCATGATCTCGCATCCCATCGCGTGCAACCACGGAAGCGCTCGACGTCCCGCCTCAGGGCTCGCGCCAGCCGTACCTGGCCTGGGGCTGGGGCATGACCGTCTGGGCCAGGGCCTTGTCGACCGGCTCCCTGCCCGGCGCGGCAACCCGAATCCGCCCGCCCACGGACCCCGTCCGGTTGAACACCACGCGCACAGACATTCCGTCCGCCTGGAACGCAAGGCCGACCGCCTCGCCCTGCTCCACGAGCTCCGAATGCGCCATGCTCGCGAGATCCTCTTTGTCCCCGACCTGAATGAGATGCAGGAAGAGCTCGCGCCGGTTCTCCTGTGCGG
>CAZOBJ010000194.1:0-3630 GCA_964577825.1 uncultured Planctomycetales bacterium | reverse complement strand
AGGGCGCGTCCAGCGTGTACGCGTTCGCGTGGGACTACGACGCGGTGGGCAACCGAACCCGCGCCTCCCGCGCAACCCCCGCCTCTTGACAGGCGCGGGGCGTTCCCGGAGAACCTAGGGGCTTGTTTGGAAATGGCCCGGCCGCTGCGCAGTCCGCGGCGCAACTACGCCACACACAGGAGCCCCACCATGCAAAGCGACGCAGAGGTGACGCACCGAGAGCTCGTGTACGGGACCGCGGGTACGGTCAGGCTGCGCCTGCACGTCTTCGCCCCGCCGGGGCCGGTGGGGGCGAAGCGCGCGGGGATCGTGTTCTTCTTCGGCGGCGGATGGACCCAGGGGCACCCCAAGCAGTTCTTCCCGCACTGCACGTATCTGGCCGGCCGGGGCATGGTGGGCATGTCGGCCGAGTACCGCATCCGTAACCGCCACCGCGTATCCCCGTTCCAGTGCGTGGGCGACGCCAAGGCCGCCATCCGCTGGATCCGCGCGCACGCCGGGGAGCTGGGCGTGGACCCGAACCGGCTCGCGGCCGGCGGCGGATCGGCGGGCGGGCTCCTGGCCGCGCGGGCCGCGCTCGGCGAGGGCCTCGACGACCCGGAGGAGCCGTACCCGAACCTGAGCGCGCGGCCCGACGCGCTCGCGCTCTTCAACCCGCCCGTGGACTTTCTCTGCGCGCAGCAGGACAGGGTGCGCGAGCACTTCGGCGAGCACGCGGACGACGCCTCGCCCTATCAGCGGATCGGTCCAGGCGCGCCGCCGACCGTCATCTTCCACGGCGACGCGGACGACGTCGTGCCCCTGGAGACCATCCGGCGCTTCGAGGCCGAGATGAAGCGCCACGGCAACGACTGCCGGGTCCATGTGTTCGCCGGATATGACCACGGCTTCTTCAACGAGATGCGGCCCGACAAGCGCCCGTACCACGAGACCGTGCGCCTGCTCGACGGGTTCCTGACCGAACTCGGGTACCTGGAGCCGGCGCCCGTGGCCGCGACGGAGGCGGGCGCATAGGCGCGTGGCGGCGCGTACGCGGTCCCCGGCCGCGCCGGCCGGGGCCCTTTCTCATGCCGGGTCGCCCGCTCTTCGGCCCGAGGTGGGGGCTCCCGCTCTATTCCAGGTCAGAATGCCGAGCGCGAAAGGCCTCTGCGGCCTCGGCATAGGCCTCCTCGAACCCGCGCATCATGTGCACGAGCCGGAACCGGTTCCAGGCCCGTGCGCGTCCCGCTTCGCCCAGGCGCCGCCGCAGCGCGGGGTCGTCCCGCAGGCGCTCGATAGCCCGGGCCAGCGCGTCGGCGTCGTCCGGCGGCACCAGGATCCCGGTGGGCTCTGCCCCGGAGGGTGTTGCGGCCCGCACGCCCTCGGCGCAGTCCAGCCCGACCACAAGCTCCGGCACGCCCCCCACCGCAGTGGCCACCACCGGCAGCCCGCAAGCCATGGCCTCCAGGGCCACGAGCCCGAAGCTCTCGGCAGCCGAGGGCAGCACCAGCAAGTCGGCCCCGCGGTAGGCCGCTCGCTTTTCCGGAATCCCGTGCAAGTACCCGGTGGACCGGGTCTGCACGCACCCGAGTTGCCCCGGCGGCATGGTGCTTCCCATGAACGCGCAGGAGAGCGGCTTCTTGTCCCGGGACGTTTCGATCCGCTCGAAGGCCCTTTGCACAAGCGGATAGTTCTTGTAGTTGTGGCTCTCGATGTGGCCGGCCACCACGATCACCCGCACCTCGTGTTCGTGCGCCCGCGCGTGTGCGGGCGGAGCGTCCTCGAACCAGTCCTCTTCGATCCCGTTGTACACCAGCTTCACGGGCCGCGCCAGGCGCGTGCGCAAAACCTGCGAGGCGCGCTCTGCCAACCAACGGCTCGGCGCGGTCATGAGCACGCTGCTCTCGGCCAGGGCCTGCCGCTTGATCCTGGCGTTCTCCCGGGTCTTGTCCGCGCGAACGGCGGGGTAGACTCCCAGCCGAGGGCACGCGCCGCACTGGTCGCGCCAGCGGTCGCAGTCCAGCGCGTACGCGCAGTGCCCGGTCATGGCCCACTCGTCGTGCAGGGTCAGCACCGTGGGCACGCGCTCGCTCAACTGCGGGACCTTGCGTATGTCGAAGAACCCGCCGTGCAGGTTGTGCAGATGCAGGAGGTCGGGCCGCTCGGGCGGGATGTCGAGGATGCGCTCCGTGGCCGGGAACTCGAAGTCTTCGTAGCCCCGCAGGATGCGCAGGTAGCGGCCGGGCTGGCCCAGGAGGTAGCGCGCAGCGTCGTGGCCGCGCAAGGACGGGAACGCGCGATGCATGGTCCCCCACACGGCCCGGCCCGCGCGGTTCCACAGGCGCGCCCACCGGGAGCGCTGCGCATCGTTGTCGATCTGAACACAGGTCTCGCACGCGTGCACCAGGTCGCCGACGCACAGCCAGGCCACGCGTCCGGTCCGGTTCCAGTACTCGTGCACGGACCGCGCGATCGTGGCCGCGCCGCCGCCCTCGTCCGACGTGTTCACGACGAGCAGACGTTGCGGCAGATCCGGTTCAGGCATCGGAGATCCCTCAACATCGCTTGTCCATTTGCACGCAACAGGCCCGGCGCAGGCTTGTCTCGAAAACGGTCAGCATGGAGATCCGGAAATGCGCGACGACGCGAAATTCTACGTGGCCGCTCGGCTCGCGCACGTACATTCTCGGCCCTGCGTTCGCCGGTGTCAACGGTCGGTGCGCCCCGCCCGCAACGGCCGCGAGAGCCCCGGGTGCTGGGGCCCTCAATTCGGCCCCGGTGTTCGCTCACAGCGTGTCCCGCGGGCTCGAGCCCTGTGGGGCACGAAAGCCCTCTGCGCACAAGCTTGTGCAAGGTGGCCCGGCGCCATGCCGTGCTCGCGATCGTGGCCGCCGGGGAGCAGGACGACGCGTGAGAACGCCGCCCCGTTTGTGCGCGCGACATTGCCCACACAGGACGGGCACGTGTTCCGTCGCACTGCTGCGCAGGGCCGGCACGTGTTCTCGCATGCGCGGGCCGCGAGCGCTTATGATCCGGCAACAGGTCGTCGTGGAGCAACCTCAATGGCGTCAGTCCATGACGACGGCTCAAGCGCGAGCCTCACTCGAGGGACTCGTGCCACAGGGTCCAGTACCGCGGGCTCTTGATCGTGTACCAGGCCCGCGCGTACTCGCCCTCGGCGAGCGCGGTCTGGATCTCCTTCACGGTCGCGTCCAGGTACGCCGCATCCTCGGCGGACAGGTTCGCGCGCGCTTCTGCGTCGGCCAACAGACCGGCCACCTGGCCGGTGAGCTCCTGCAGGTACGCAAGCTCATCCGGCTGCGGGTCGCCGGTCTGGTAGGAGACCACCTCCAGGTCCGGCGCGTCCACGCGCAGCGCCACCAGGCCGTACGGCTCCAGGGACACGCTCAGCGTACGCTCCCCGCCCGCCTCGCCGGTCAGGTCCACCGTCTCTCTCGTGGGCACCTTGGACACCTGTCCCGACGTGCGCACGGTCAACGTGGCGTCGATGTGCCAGTATCCCGGATTGGCCACGTACAGGTACGCGTCCTCGTCGCGGTTCAGTTGCCGGATGGCCACGTTCGTGTGCAGCCCGGTGTCGAGCGCCCGGTCGAAGTGCTCCTTGGGCAGGCTCGCGAACGGCACGAGGAT
>CAZOBJ010000193.1:0-3634 GCA_964577825.1 uncultured Planctomycetales bacterium | reverse complement strand
TTGAATTCATCCAGTGAAGACGCGGCCTCTGCCTTCACTCGCTCAGCAAACATCGCCTTGGTCCTCTTGAGCCAGCTGTTGTCGAAGGAGCCCTTGCCGAAGACCTTCCTCGCGCGGTTGTTGCTCCGGGACATCTTGGCCTCAAAGAAGTGATCCTCAGGAACGAACAGAAGGACCCCGATATTCGCCACCTCCAGACGGGAGATATCGGGACAGTATTGAATGATGCTGTAAAGGCCCTTGCGTGCGGTCATGGGTGGACTCCCCTATTGCTCTGGGAGGAACAAGCCTCCCCTCGCCTAGGTCAGCAAGGTGCAGAAGTTGGCTCTCAGGAAATCACCTCGCATCACAAGGAAATCTCTGACAGCGTCGAGCGTTCTAGTCTCCACTTCCCAGTCATCGGGAAGGCCAGAGAGAATACGTGCAACAGCGCGGCCGTCAAGCGCGGAAAGGCGGCGGAGGTGCTTTTCTACTCCGGCCTTGTTCATGTATGGTTTGAAGCCGTCAAAGCACCCATAGATGTCCTCTTTCTTGATGCGGTCGATCTTTGCCACTTGGCTCGGGTTGAGCTCTCTAGCGACGGAGATGCATTCGCCGTGGTCAATTGCCCATAGGCACCGATCATTATGTTCGTCCGGCGCCAACAGGACATTGTCGTAAGCGGGCTTTCGACTGTCTCCTTCAGGGGGCCTTCTATCCCAATTCAGCGTCCATGTGTCCAATAGAACCATACCACATATGTCGTCAATGTTCGCAATTCCTTTCGAGAGTTTGTTGTCTCCCATCCCATGTGGCCGCTGCGGGGAGGAGGCGAGATGCGAAGGCGTGTCCAGGCCTGGCAATCCCCGGTTCGCAAGCATTTATTAGTTCCGCATCTAGCTCGGCGAGCTTCATCACGCAGAAATCTGGAACCTTGAGCCCGAGCCATCGTGCAAGGCTGGACCCAATGTACTCGCATGCCAGTGGGTGCGGTCCGGCTGTGCAGCCACCCAGGGGCTTGATAAACGCCTCGCCTGCATCGGTTTTCACACGCGTTGCGCTGATACTGGAACCGCTCACCCGCATCACTCGCTCGATACAGGTCGGTTTCCAAGTGCGCGGGGATCTACTTCGCGCAATCATGGCCGCCTTGCCCGCGCGGTTCATGCGTGATTGTGACCATTTCGCAGTCCAGGGAACGCTTGCGCTGTATCGCTACAACTGCGGGATCGTGAGTTCCGCGCCGACGCGCAGCTGGTGTTCGTCCGGGATCTCGTCCGGATTCGCGCGCTGGATGAGGCGCCACTTGGTGGGATCGTTGTAGAAGCGCTGGGCGATGCCGGTGAGGGTGTCGCCCTCTCGCACGGTGTAGGTGCGCGGCGCGGTGGGGACAAGGTCCCGGGGCGCGGGCGGCACGCGCAGGACCATGCCCGCGCGCAGGGCGCCGCCCGACTCCTCGAGCGCCTGGCGGTTGGCCCGGCGCAGCAGGGGCTCCGCGTCGCGGGTGCCGTACAGGCGCACCGCGAGGTTGAGCAGCGTGCCGTCGCCTTCCTGCACGGTGTAGGTGCGCCCGGACCAGCGGTGCGGGCGCTCGGGACGCGGCGCGCGCTCCCCTCGGCCGGGCAGGCGCAGGCGCATGCCCACGGTCAGCCGGTCCGGGTCCGGGAGCACGTCTTTGTTCAGCCGCGCGATCGTGCGCCAGTGTCGCGAGGACCCGCACTGGCGGTGCGCGATGCCCGTAAGCGTGTCCCCGGGCCGCACGACGTACAGGTGCGCTTCTGTAGAGGGGGCCGAGGCGCGTTCGACCGAGACCTGCGGCGTTTGCCGCACAGGCGGAGGCGCGATCTCGGCGGGCTCGGCCCCGGCCGTGGAGGCCAGGGGCTCCTGGGGTTCCAGCGGCGCGAGCGGCTCGCCCGCGGGCAGGGGGTCCAGGCCGGTGCGCTCGCGCGCGTCCGTATCTCTCTGGGCCGGGGTGCGGTCCACGGCCGTGGCCGACTGGAGGGAGGGCGTCTCGTCCTCGTCCGAGGGCTGGGCCGAGGAGGCCGGGTCCGCGGGCGCCTGGGCGTCCGGCGCGGACTGGAGCGCCTGGCCGATGTACAGGAACAGCCCCAGGAGCAAGAGCACCAGGAACGCGAAATACGTGGTCGGCTGGGACAAGGAGTTCGCACTCATACACCGCTTCCCCCGCCGGCATGCCTGCGTGCGTGCCTGCCAGAAAGTAAACGCACGCGGCGCGCCGCGGTCAAGGGGCAATTGGGCGCGCCTGCCCGGTTTGACACCTCTCGCGCGTGCGGCTACCCTGGCCGGCCGGTGAGGGCCGGCCCGCGCGCAAGCGGGCCCCTGTGCATGCAATAGCTGGGAGGCGGGACTATGGAAGAGATTCAGGTCGAGCGCCCGGAGCGCGCGAAGCTGGAGGAGATGGGCGTGTTCTCCTGGCCGATCTGGGAGAGCGAGCCGAAGACCTTTGACTGGTCGTACGGCGAGCCGGAGGTCTGCTACCTGCTCGAAGGGCGCGCGCACGTGGAGCCCAAGGGCGAGGCCAAGCCCGTGGACATCGCCGCAGGGGACCTCGTGCGGTTCCCACAGGGCATGGACTGCACCTGGGCCGTGACCGAGGCCGTGCGCAAGCACTACCGCCTGGGCTGACGCTTGGGCCGGGGGTGCACGTGGTCGTAGGTCTGGCCGCTCAAGGCCGCGATGGCGTGCATGATCGCGGCCGTGGCGCGCTCCACGGCCTGGGCGCGCACGTGCGCGTCGCCGTGCAGAAACGGCGCGCGCCAGGGCGACAGGTCCAGGGGCTCGCCCACGTGCACGCACGCGGCCCGGCGCAGGCGGAACCGGCCCGTGCCCGGTTCGAGCACGCGTTCGGTGCCGCGCAGCCCCACGGGCACCACGGGCGCGCCGCTCTCCAGCGCGACTAGCGCGGCCCCGGGGCGGCCGCGGCGCATGCGCGAGGTGCGGCTCAGGTGCGCCTCCGGAAAGAACGCCACTGGCTCCCCGGCCTCCAGGAATCCGAGGGCCAGGCGCAGGACGCGCACGCGGCTGTCGGCCTCGCCCCGGTCAAAGGGCAGGCACCCGGTGATCTTCAGGAGCGGGCCGTACAGCGAGTGGCCGAAGGGCTCCTGGTAGGCGACCATGTGGATGGGCCGGCCGCGCACGCGGTTGAGCTCGTTGACAAGCACCAGCCCGTCGAGGAGCGACCGGTGATTGGCCGCCACGACGTACGGGCCCTGCGGCAGGCGCTCGACGCCGCGCAGGCTGCGCGCCAGCGGCAGGGTCACCAGCCGAATGCCCGCGGTCGCCAGGTAGAAGAGGAAGCGCTTCGCGGGCGTGGTGCGGTCCGTCCAGGGCATCACGCCTCCCCGGCCGACGCGCCCGGCGCCCGGGCCGCGGGCTTGGGCTGGGTCTTCCACCGCCGGTGCAGCCACAGCCATTGTTCGGGTGCCTTGCGGATGATGCGTTCGAGCTCGTCGTTGATCCGCTGCACGAGCCGAAGCCGCTCGGCCGCGGGGTCGGCGGCCGCGGGGTCGGCGCGGAAGGGGTCGGAGACCTCCAGCCGGAAGCGCATGGGCCCGAGGCGCTGAAAGCACGCGGCCATGAGCGGCGCGCGCGTGCGCATGGCCAGGTCCGCGGCCGCGGGCATGGTGCTCGCCGT
>CAZOBJ010000192.1:0-3881 GCA_964577825.1 uncultured Planctomycetales bacterium | reverse complement strand
ACATCGGCCCGGCGGTAGGCCTGGAACCCCGTCCCGGCCGGGATGATGTGGCCGATGATCACGTTTTCCTTCAGCCCGCGCAGGTGGTCGGTCTTGCCCGAGATGGCCGCCTCGGTGAGCACCCGGGTGGTCTCCTGGAAGCTCGCGGCCGCGATCACGCTCTCGGCGGTCAGGCTCGCGCGGGCGATGCCCAACAGCAGCGGTTCGCTGGTGGCGGGCTTGCCGCCCGACTCCATGACCTCGCGGTTGCGTCGCTCGAAGGCGACCCGCTCGACCTCCTGGGTGGGCAGGAAGTCCGTGTCGCCGGGGTCCTCGATGCGCACCTTGCGCATCATCTGCCGGATCAACAGCTCGATGTGCTTGTCGTTGATGCGCACGTTCTGGGCCCGATACACGTTCTGGATCTCGTTGAGGAGGTACTCCTGCAGATGCTCCTCTCCGCGGATGCGCAGGATATCGTGCGGCACCAGCGGCCCGTCCACCAGCGGCTCGCCCGCGCGCACCCGGTCGCCGGTGTGCACGCGCACGTGCTTGCCCTGGGGCACCAGGTGCTGGTAGTCCTTGCCGCTGTCCGCGTGCACCACGATCACGCGCTTGCCTCGGCGCCGCTCGCCGAGTTCCACGGCGCCGTCGACCTCGCTGATGACTGCCGGCTCCTTGGGCCGGCGGGCCTCGAAGAGCTCGGTCACTCGGGGCAGCCCGCCGGTGATGTCCTGCGTGGTCTCGATCTCGCGGGCCATCTTGGCCAGGGTGGTGCCCGCACGGACCTGGTCGCCTTCCTTCACCTCCAGATAGGCCCGTTCCGGGATGGAGTAGTAGGCCAGGATGTGCCCGGTCTCGTCGGTGATGAGGATCTGCGGGTGCAAATCGCCCTTGTGCTCGGTGATCATATTGCGGGTGAAGCCTGTGGTCTCGTCGGTCTCCACGCGCATGGTCTCGCCTTCGACGATGTCCTCGTACTTGACCGTGCCGCCCACCTCCGTAAGCAGGGGCGTGTTGTACGGGTCCCACCGGGCGAGCACCTGGCGGGCCTTCACGGGCTTGCCTTCCTCGACCAGGATCATGGCCCCGGCCGGGATCTCGTGGCGCTCGCCGAGCTCGCGGCCGCGCTCGTCCTCGATGGCGATCTCGCCGTTGCGGTTGAGCGCCACCAGGCTCTCCACCTCCTTGCCCTTCATGGGGTCGGTGACCGTGGTGGACACGGTCCGCAGGTTGTGGAACCGGGGCACGCCCGCCGAGTCGGCGCGGACCTCGTTCTGGCGCACCGAGTGGCTGGCGATGCCGCCGATGTGGAAGGTGCGCATGGTCAACTGCGTGCCCGGCTCGCCCACGGACTGCGCGGCGATTACGCCCACCGCCAGCCCGGGCTCGACCTCCTGGTCGGTGGACAGGTCCATGCCGTAGCACTTCGCGCACACGCCGTAGTCCATCTCGCAGGTGAGCGGGCTGCGCACCCGGATCTTGCCCAGGTCCAGGGACTCGATGCGCTCGGCCTTCTCGCGGGTGATCAGCTCGCCTCCGCGCACGATCACCTCGTCGGTGAGGATGTCGGTGACCGTGTCCACGGCCACCCGGCCGAAGATGTTGTCGGCCATGGACACCTCCACGTGCTCGCCGCTCATCACCGCGCCCTTGGCCACGCCGCGCGAGGTGCCGCAGTCCCCGGCGGTGACGGTCACGTCCTGGGCCACCTGCACGAGCTTTCGGGTCAGGTACCCGCTGTTCGCGGTCTGCAGCGCGGTGTCGGCCAGGCCCTTGCGCGCGCCGTGGGTGCTGGAGAAGTACTCCAGGCCCCGCAGCCCCTCGCGGAAGTTCGCGCGGATCGGGGTCTCGATAATCCGACCGCTAGGCTTGGTCATCAGCCCGCGGAACCCGGCCAGCTGGCGGATCTGCTGGGTGCTCGCTCGCGCGCCGGAGTGGAACATGGCCCATACGGGGTTGAGGTAATCCGGGCCCCGGTCGTCGTTGGCCAGCTCGTGCATGAGGTCCTTGGTAATCTGCTCGGTGACGTGGGTCCACACGTCCACGATCTGGTTGTAGCGCTCGCCCTCGGTGATGTCGCCCATTTGATGCGCCTCGCCGATCATGGCCACGCGCTCCTGGGCCTCGGCGATCACCCCTTCCTTGCTCGGCGGGGTGCGCAGGTCCGTGGCCGCGAAGGAGAGACCGCTGACGGTGGCGTAGTGGAACCCGATGTCCTTCATGCGGTCGAGCAGCTCCACGGTGGCCGCGCGCCCGAGCTTGAGATGGCAGTCGCTGACCACGGCGTTGAGCACCTTCTTGGTCATGGTGCGGTTGTAGAAGTGCACGCCCGGCGGCAGGATGTCGTTGAAGAAGATCCGCCCCACGGTGGTCGTGTAAACGCCGCCGGGGCTGGGCTGCTCGAATTCACCGTTCTCGCCGACCACGGTCTGGTCGCCGCCCAGGCGCACCTGGATGCGGGCGTTGAGCGCCACGCGGCCCTCGTCATGGGCCAGGATCGCCTCGAAGGTGTCGCGGAACACCGAGCCCTCACCGGGCTGGTTCTCGCGGATCAGGGTGAGGTAATAGCCGCCCAGCACGATGTCCAGGTCCGGGGTGATCAGCGGGTTGCCGTGCGCCGGGCTGAAGATGTTGGCCGTGGACAGCATCAGGAGGGCCGCCTCGGTCTGCGCCTCGATGGACAGGGGCAGGTGCACGGCCATCTGGTCGCCGTCGAAGTCCGCGTTGAACCCGGAGCACACCAGCGGATGGAGCCGGATCGCGTCGCCCTCCACCAGCACGGGGTAGAAGGCCTGGATGCCCATGCGGTGCAGGGTGGGCGCGCGGTTGAGCAGCACCGGGTGGCCGTGGATCACCTCTTCGAGGACGTCCCAGATCTCCTCGTCCTTGCGTTCGAGCATCTTCTTGGCGCTCTTGATCGTGTCCGCGAAGCCCTTCTCCTTCAGCTTGCGGATGATGAAGGGCTGGAAGAGCTCGAGCGCGATCTTCTTGGGCAGGCCGCACTGGTCGAGGCGCAGCTCCGGGCCCACGATGATCACCGACCGCGCCGAGTAGTCCACGCGCTTGCCCAACAGGTTCGCGCGGAACCGGCCCTGCTTGCCCTTGAGCATGTCGGTGAGGCTCTTCAGCGGCCGGTTGCCCGCGCCCAGGACCGGCCGCTTGGTGCGGCCGTTGTCGAACAGGGCGTCCACGGCCTGCTGGAGCATGCGCTTCTCGTTGCGCACGATGACCTGCGGCGCGGACAGGTCCAACAGTCGCGCCAGCCGGTTGTTGCGGTAGATCACTCGGCGGTACAGGTCGTTGAGGTCCGAGGTGGCGAAGTTTCCGCTCTCCAGCGGCACGAGGGGCCGCAGGTCGGGCGGGATGACCGGGATGACGTCCATGACCATCCAGGAGGGGTCGTTCTCGCTGCGGGCCATGGCCTCGATGATGTTCAGCCGCTTGATCAAGTTCTCGCGCTTCATCTTGAGCTTGCAGGCGGCCAGCTCCTCGCGCAGGGCGCCGCGCAGCTCCTGGAGGTCGAGCTGGCGCAAGAGCTCGCGGATCGCCTCGCCGCCCATCAGGGCCTGGAAGTCCGCGCCGTACCGCTCGCGGCAGTCGCGATACTGCTCCTCCGAGAGCACCTCGCCCTTGGTGAGCGGCGTCTCGCCCGGGTCGGTGACCACGTACCGCTGGTAGTAGATGATCTGCTGCAGGGCCGAGCTCTTCAGGTCCAACAGCGCGCCCAGCCGGCTGGGCAGGCTCTTGAAAAACCAGATGTGCACCACGGGCACGGCCAGGTTGATGTGGCCCATGCGGCTGCGGCGGACCCGGCTGTGGGTGATCTTCACCCCGCACCGGTCGCAGATGATGTCCTTGTACTTGATGCCCTTGTACTTGCCGCAGGAGCACTCCCAGTC
>CAZOBJ010000191.1:0-3883 GCA_964577825.1 uncultured Planctomycetales bacterium | reverse complement strand
AAGGTCGCCATCCTGGAACAATACCTCAATCTGCTGTTTTCAGACAGAGCCTAGGGCGCCAGAGAGCAACGCCATGAGCCGATTCGTAATCGTAAGCGGGGGGGTGGTCTCCTCCCTGGGCAAGGGGCTCACCACCGCCAGCCTGGGCCTGCTGCTGGCCAGCCGCGGGTTGCGCGTGCGCCCGCTCAAATTGGACCCGTACCTGAACGTGGACCCCGGCACGATGAACCCGTATCAGCATGGAGAGGTCTACGTCACGGACGACGGTGCCGAGACCGACCTGGACCTGGGCCATTACGAGCGGTTCCTGGGCCAGCCCATGACCCAAAACTCGAACGCGACCACCGGCGTGATCTATCGCGATGTCATCGAACGCGAGCGGCGCGGCGACTACCTGGGAGCCACCGTGCAGGTGGTCCCGCATGTCACGGACGCGATCAAGGAACGCGTGCTGCGCCTGGAGCGCGAGGACATCGACGTCGTGCTCGTGGAGCTTGGTGGCACGGTCGGCGACATCGAGGGCCTGCCGTACCTGGAGAGCTTCCGCCAGTTTGCCCTGGAGCGCGGCCAGAACGAGGTGCTCTTCATCCACATGACCCTGATCCCGTATCTGGCCGCATCGGGCGAGATCAAGACCAAGCCCACCCAGCACTCCGTGCAGAAGCTGCGCGAGATCGGTATCCAGCCGCATATGCTTATCTGCCGCACGGCAAAGCCGCTGGACGCGGAGATCCGCCGCAAGATCGCGCTCTTCTGCAACGTGCGCGCCGAGCGCGTGTTCGAGGAACGAGACGTCGACTACTCCATCTATCAGGTTCCCATGATGCTCGCCGAGCAGGGCGTAGACGACGCGGTAGTCGAGCATCTTCACTTGAGAGCCAGAGAACCGGATCTGGACGAGTGGCGCGCCATGCTGGACACGCTGCGCAATCCGATGGATACGGTGACCATCGCCGTCGTGGGCAAGTACATCAGCCTTGCAGATGCGTACAAGTCCGTGTACGAGGCGCTCACCCATGGCGGCATCGCGAACCGCGTGCGCGTCGACGTACGCGGCGTGGAGGCGGAGGCGATCGAGGCCGATGGCCCCGAGGCGCTCCTCGCCGACGCACATGGGGTGCTGGTGCCCGGCGGATTCGGCACGCGCGGCGCGCCGGGCAAGATGGCGGCCATCCGGTTCGCACGTGAGAATCGAGTGCCCTTCCTGGGCCTGTGCTTCGGGCTTCAGTGCGCGGTGGTGGAATTCGCGCGCAACGTGTGCGACATGCCGGATGCGGTGAGCGCGGAATGGACCGAGCCCGGCCAGGCCTTCGATCCGGACACGGTGGTCGTCACGCTCATGGATGCCCAGCATCGCGTCACCGACAAGGGCGGCACCATGCGTCTGGGCGCCTATGCGTGCGGGCTGCGGCGCGGCACGCGGGCGCGGGCGGCCTACAACGCGGAGATCGTGCGCGAGCGCCACCGCCATCGGTACGAGGTGAACCCGGCCGTGCTGCCGGTCCTGGAATCCCACGGCATGGTGGTCTCCGGCACGAACCCGGACAGCCGGCTCGTGGAGATCTTGGAGCTCAAGGACCACCCCTGGTTCGTGGCCACCCAGGCGCATCCCGAGTTCAGAAGCCAGCCTGTGCGCGCCCACCCGCTCTTCCAGGCATTCATCGGCGCGGCGCTCGATCGCCGCCGTCAGTGCGAGAATGCACGGTGAAGGGCCTCCTCGCGCTGGAGGACGGACGCGTCTTTTCGGGTATCTCCTTCGGCGCGGCGGGGCTAGCCGAAGGCGAGGTGGTCTTCAACACCTCGATGACCGGGTACCAGGAGATCCTGACCGACCCGTCCTACCATGGCCAGATTGTGGCCATGACCTATCCGCTTATCGGCAACTACGGCGTCAATCCCGCGGACGTCGAATCCACGCGTCCGCGCGTGCGAGGATTCGTTGTGCGCGAGTACTGCGCGCACCCGAGTAACTGGCGCTGCACCCAGTCTCTGCGCGACTATCTGACCGAGCACGGGGTGGTTGCCGTCTCGGAGGTCGACACCCGGGCGCTCACCCGCCACATCCGTTTGGCCGGGGCCATGCGCGCGATGATCGGGGCAGGGGAGTACGATCCGGACGAGCTCGTGGACCGCGCCCGAGCCTCGCCGGGCCTGATCGGCCGAGACCTTGTCAAGGAAGTGACTTGCGCGAGCGCGTACGACTGGCGGGAGAGCTGCGGACCTGACCTTGCCCGGCCGGCAGACGGCAGACGCGCACTCAAGGTTGTGGCCTACGACTTCGGCGTGAAGCACAACATTCTGCGACTGCTGGTGAGCTTCGGTTGCGAGGTCCGCGTGGTGCCCGCGTCCACCCCTGCGGACGAGGTGCTGGCCGCGGACCCGAACGGGGTGTTCCTGTCCAACGGCCCCGGTGACCCGGCGGGCATACCGCACGCTGTGGAACAGATCCGAGTGCTTATCCACAAAAAGCCTGTACTGGGCATCTGCCTGGGGCACCAGCTCCTGTGTCTGGCCCTGGAGGGCAGGACCTACAAGCTCAAGTTCGGCCACCACGGCGCCAACCATCCGGTCAAGGACCTGGCCACAGGCCGGACCGAGATCACCTGCCAAAACCACGGCTTCTGCGCGGACATGTCGTCGTTGGAAGGCAAGGACGTGGAGGTCACACACGTCAACCTGAACGACGACACGGTGGAGGGCCTGCGCCACCGAGATCTGCCGATCTTCTGCGTGCAGTACCACCCGGAGGCCTCGCCGGGCCCGCACGACGCGCGGCATCTGTTCGGCCGGTTCGTGGAGACGATGAGAGCCCATGCCTAAGCGCACGGACATCCGCAAGGTGTGCATCATCGGGGCGGGGCCGATCATCATCGGTCAGGCGTGCGAGTTCGACTACTCAGGCACACAGGCCTGCAAGGCGCTGCGAGAAGAGGGATACGAGGTCGTGCTTGTGAATTCCAACCCCGCGACCATCATGACCGACCCGGAGATGGCCGACCGCACCTACATCGAGCCGATCACGCCCGAAGTGGTCGCCAGCATTCTGCGGCGAGAGCGTCCGGACGCGCTCCTGCCCACGCTCGGTGGTCAGACGGCGCTGAACGTCGCCTTCAAGGTGGCCGAGACCGGCGTCCTGGAGGAGCTGGGCATTGACATGATTGGCGCGAACCGAGAGGTGATCCACCGCGCCGAGGACCGCGACGCGTTCCGCGAGACCATGCGCAGCGCGGGTATCGATTTGCCGCGCTCGGACCTGGCGCACAACCTGAACGAGGCGCGCGAGGTCGTCCAGCGCGTGGGCCTGCCGTGCATCGTCCGCCCGGCCTTCACCCTGGGCGGCACCGGCGGCGGCATGGCGTACAACATCGAAGAATTCGAACGCATCGCCGAGGGCGGGCTGCACGCGAGCCTAGTCTCCGAAATCCTGGTCGAAGAGTCGCTGGAAGGATGGAAGGAGTTCGAGGTCGAGCTCATGCGCGACCGGCTGGACAACGTGGTCATCGTGTGCTCGATCGAGAACGTCGACCCCATGGGCGTGCACACGGGCGACTCGATCACCGTGGCGCCGATCCAGACCCTGACCGACCGCGAGTACCAGAAGCTGCGCGACTGGTCCATCCGCATCATCCGCGCGATCGGCGTCGAGACGGGCGGCTGCAACATCCAGTTCGCGCAGAACCCTACGGATGGCCGGCTGGTGGTCATTGAGATGAATCCGCGCGTGAGCCGATCCTCGGCGCTCGCGAGCAAAGCGACCGGGTTCCCCATCGCCAAGATCGCCGCGAAGGTCGCGGTGGGCTACACCCTGGACGATCTCCCGAACGACATCACCAAGGAGACGCCCGCCTGCTTCGAGCCCACGATCGACTACTGCGTGGTCAAA
>CAZOBJ010000190.1:0-4010 GCA_964577825.1 uncultured Planctomycetales bacterium | reverse complement strand
GCATGCTCGTCGCCGCGCTCGCGATCTCGGGCGTGCCGCCGCTCAACGGTTTCGCCTCCAAGTGGCTCGTGTACCAGGGCCTCATGTCCCTGGACTACGGAGGGGCCGTCTTCCTGCTGGCGGCGCTCTTCGGTAGCGCGCTCACCCTGGCCAGTTTCGTCAAAGTGGTCTACAGCCTGTTCCTGGGCCAACGCCCGCCCGCCCTGGCGAGCGTGCGCGACGCGGACTGGTCGCTCAAGGCGCCCATCGCCCTGCTCGCCCTGGCCTGCGTGCTCCTGGGCGTGTTCGCGCAGGTGCCTGTGGCGAGCGTCATCGAGCCGGCGGTGGGCCGGACGACCGGACTCGCCGCCACCGTGCCCGGGGCCATGCGCACGCACCTGGGTTTGTGGAGCCCTACGCTGGGCGCGGTGCTGCTCTTGGCCGGGGTGGGTCTGGCGGCGGCCGTGTACGCACTTGGGACCGTGGCCAAGGCGCGGCGCACGACCGTGTTCGTGGGCGGCGAGAGCTTCACGACCGAGGAGATGCGCGTCTCCGGCCCGTCGTTCTACCAGACGATCCGCCAGGCCCGATACCTGCGCACCCTGTACGACGACGCGGCGCAGGGCGCCTACGACCTGTACGTGCTGTTCGGGCGGTGCGGCCAGCGGATCGTGGATGCGCTGCGCGGCGTGCACGACGGGGTGCTGGGCACGTATCTCGGGTTCTGTGCGCTGGGGCTTCTCATTCTTCTTTGGGCCTTGGTACGATTGGGATGATGCGCCGTGGTTGAGGGCCTGCTGTTCGCCATCCTCGTGTTCATGGTCCTGGGCTCGATCATCGCGGTCGAGACCCGGGACCTCCTCTCCAGCGTCATCGCGGTCGGGGCGGTCGGCTTCGGGCTGGCGGTGGTGTTCCTGATCCTGGCCGCACCGGACCTGGCCATCGTCCAGGTGGTCGTGGAGGTGCTGACGCTCATCATGCTGTTGCGCGTGGTGGTCTCCCGCAAGGACGAGACCCTCGCGCACAGCCTGCGCCGAGGCGCTGCGTTCGCCGCGGTGGCGGGCGTCGCGTTCTGCACGATCTTTCTCGTCTACGGGTGGGTGTGCTTTCAGGACCTGCCCGCGTTCGGCGAGCCCCTGATGCGGGTCTCGCACCGGTACATCGAACAGGGCCTGGCCGAGGTGAATGCCCCGAACCTGGTCACGGCCGTGCTCCTGGACTACCGGGCCTACGACACTCTGGGCGAGGCCACGGTCATCTTTACGGCGATCGTCGGGGCGCTGGCGATTCTGAGGAGAAAGGGCAGGACCACAGATGAACGCGGGGATGACGCTGATCGTTAAGACCACCGCGCGGCTGGTCTTGACCTTCATCATGGTGTTCGCCGCGGCCCTGGCCCTGTACGGGCACGTCACGCCCGGGGGCGGGTTCGCCGGCGGCGCGGTGGCCGCCTGCGGGCTGATCCTGATGCTGCTCGCCTTCGGTCGATTGGAGACGGCCAAGGTGGTCGGCAAGCAGGGCGCCTCGACCTGGGAGTGCGTGGGCGCGCTCGGGTTCCTGGTCATCGCCCTGGTGGGCTACACCGCGGGGATGTTCTTCACGAACGTGCTGCCGGAAGGAGAGACCTTCCGGCTCCTGAGCGCAGGCACCGTGCTGTGGAGCAACGTGGCCATCTTCGTGAAGATCACCGCGGGCCTCTTCGCCGTGTACGCGGTGCTGGCCGCGTTCCGCATGGCCGAGGAACCGACCCAAGAGGAGCGGCCATGATCTACTACCTTCTCGCCGCCGGGCTGCTGGCCGTGGGCATGTACGCGGTGCTCGTGAAGCGCAACCTCATCAAGATCGTGATGGGGATGCTCATCATCGAGTATGCGGTGAACCTGATGCTGATCCTGGTCGCCTACCGCACCGGCGGCCAGGCGCCGATCGTCACCGAACAGATGCGCGCCTCGCCCGGTCCGTTCGTGGACCCCCTGCCCCAGGCGCTGATCCTGACCTCGATCGTCATCGGCCTGGCGCTCGTGGCGCTGATGGTCACGCTCTGCCTGCGGCTGTATCAACGATACGGGACCCTGGACACGTCCCACATCCGAAGGTTGAAGGGCTGATGGATTTGACGCTCGCACAGCTCCTGCCCCTGTTCGTGGCCGTGCCGCTTCTGGCGGCGTTCCTCATCCCGCTCGTGCGGCGCGTGCATGAGCAGGCCGCGGAAGGCCTGTCCCTCGTGGCGGGGGTCGCGCTGCTCGTGCTGTGCGTCCAGGTGTGGGGCCGGCCCGCGGGGACCTGCCACATGGGCGGGTGGCAGCCGCCCTTCGGCATCAATCTGATCCTCGACGGGCTGAGCAAGCTGATGGTCATCCTGATCGCGGTCGTGAGCGCCTGCGTGATCGTGTACGCGCTCACCTACATGAAGCGCTACACCGCGCGCGGCCCGTTTTACAGCCTGCTGATGCTCATGATCGCGGGCATGAACGGGGTCGTGCTCTCCGGGGACCTCTTCAACCTGTACGTGTTTCTGGAGATCGCAGCCATCTCGTCCTATGCGCTCGTGGCCTTCGGCACGCAGGAAGAGGAGCTGGAGGCCGCGTTCAAGTACCTTGTCCTGGGCGGGGTCGCCTCGAGCCTCATCCTGTTCGGCATCGCCCTGCTCTACAGCCTGACCGGAACCCTGAACCTGGCCCACATGGCGCGCATCCTCGCGGGGGGCGAACCGAACCGCCTGGTCTTCTTCGTGGCGGCTCTGTTCCTGGGCGGATTCGGGCTCAAGGCCGCGCTCGTGCCCTTCCACGCGTGGCTGCCGGACGCGCACCCGTCCGCGCCGGCGCCCATCAGCGCCATGCTCTCGGGGCTTCTCATCAAGGCGCTGGGCGTCTATGCCCTGGTGCGCCTTTTCTACAATGTGTTGCCGCTGGAGGGCGCCTCCACCGCGCTTATCGCCCTGGGGATCCTGTCCATGGTCATCGGAGTCTTTCTGGCGGTGGGGCAGTGGGACTTCAAGCGCCTGTTGGCCTACCACAGCATCAGCCAGATGGGGTACGTGCTCCTTGGCATCGGCCTGGGCACGCCGCTGGGGCTGGCCGGAGGCCTGTTCCACCTGGTCAACCACGGCGTGTTCAAGTCGCTCCTGTTCCTGTGTTCCGGGTCCGTGGAACGCAGCACGGGCACGCGCAACCTGAAGGAGCTCGGCGGCCTGTGGAAGCCCATGCCCGTGACCAGCGCGACGTGCTCGGTGGCGTCGCTGTCGATCTCCGGGGTGCCGCCGTTCAACGGGTTCTGGAGCAAGCTCATCATCATCATCGCCACGGCCCAGGCCGCCACACAGCTCGGACCGGTGGCCTACGTCCTGGCCGCGGTGACCGTGCTCGTGAGCTTCATGACCCTCGTCTCGTTCGTCAAGGTGCAGAAGTACGCCCTGTTCGGTGCGCTCCCCGAGCGCCTGGCCCGGGTGCGCGAGGCCTCCACGGCCATGTGTCTGTCCCTGGTGCTGCTGGCGGTGCTGTGCATCGGCCTGGGCGTGGGCAGCTTCTGGGCCCTGCCCAAGCTCGTGCATCCTGCCCGCGACGCGGCCCGCGACCGCGTGGGCTACATGGAGCGGGTGCTGCCCGCGCCCGAGATCGAGCGCATGGTCCTGGCCGGAGGACCGGCCGATGAGTAGGCTCGTCCATTTCCTGGTTGCGCTGGGCCTGTGGCTCCTGGTCACCTGGTCGGTGGATGGCCAGAACCTGGGCGCCGGGGCCGTGGTCGCGGTCTTGACCACCCTGGCCCTGGGGCGCGCCATGCCCGCACAGCGCCGCGGCGCATGGTCGGCCGCATCCCTGGTGCGCCGCGGGCTGTGGCTTGCGTACTACGTGCCTATGTTCCTCATCTATTGCGTGCAGGCGAACCTGGACGTCGCCTATCGGGTGCTGCACATAAACCTGCCCATCCGGCCCGGGATCGTGAAGGTGCGCACGGTGCTCCAGAGCGACATCGCCAAGACCATGCTCGCGAACTCCATCACCCTCACACCCGGCACCCTGACCGTGGACATC
>CAZOBJ010000189.1:0-4042 GCA_964577825.1 uncultured Planctomycetales bacterium | reverse complement strand
AGGTCGCCATCCTGGAACAATACCTCAATCTGCTGTTTTCAGACAGAGCCTAGGCGCCGTCGGGGCCGCGTGACCCCACGCAAGAGAACCCAACGCCCTGGCCGCGCCCTTGCGCGCGGCCGCGGCGCGCGGTACCGTGTGCGCCCTGAGTTCTCAAGCAAAGGAGGGCGCCATGGACGCCGCCAGAGAGGCCGACGCCCCGCCCGTGCGCCTGGGCCTGCTGGGCACGGGCCGGGGGTACCACTTCGCGCGCGCACTGCGCTGGGCACAGGGCGCGGTCCTGGCCGGCGTGTGCGGCCGCGACCCGGACAAGACCCGCGCGCGCGTGGCCAAGTGGGGCACGGACGCGCCCGTGTTCGACTCGTACGAGCATATGCTCGACGCGGACCTGGACGCCGTGATCGTCGCCAGTCCCATGCCCCTGCACGTGGACCACGCGGTCGCGGCCCTGCGCGCGAGCAAGCACGTGTTGAGCGAAGTGAGCGCCGCGGACACGATCGAGGACTGCCACCGGCTCCTCGAAGCGGTGCGCGCCTCGGACCGGACCTACATGCTCGCGGAGAACTTCTGCTACATGCGGCCCTGGGCCCTGGTGAAGGCGCTCGCCCACGCCGGGCGCCTGGGCCAGGCGTACTACGGCCAGGGGCTCCTGCAGGCGCGCATCCGGTTCGACCCGCCGGGCCCGAACGCGCGCTGGACCACCGCGTCCTGGGCCATGCAGCCCGGGCACCCGTACGCGACCCATTACTTGGGCCCCCTGTACCAGGTCTTCGGCGAGCGGGTGGCGCGCGTGGTGTGCCTGGGCTCGGGCCAGCACCACCAGGCCTGGGCGCGCGCGGACGACACGAGCGTGGTCCTGTGCGAGACCGCCTCCGGGCGGCTGATCGAGTTGCGCGTCGACTTCTTCGGCCCCGCGCCCATGCAGGGGTCCATCGACGTGTACGGCACGCAGGGCGCGTGCCGAGTGCTCAGCACCGGCACGCACGCGGACCAGCAGGTCCACCTCACGGGCGCCAGCCCCAAGAACGCGTGGGAGAATCTGTACGCCTATGCCGACCACCTGCCCGACCGGTACCGCCGCCTGCCCGCGGAGGTGACCGAGCGCACGTTCGACAGCGGGCTGCCCGTGCTCCTGGAGGAGTTCGCGCACGCGGTGCGCACCCGCGCGCGCCCGCCCATCGACGTCACCGACGCCCTGCACATGAGCGCGCCGGGCATCGTGGCCGCCGAGAGCCGCCGCCGCGGCGGCGCGCCCGTGGACGTGCCCGCGTTCGAATCTTCTGAATAGGGCGCGGCACCAGGCCGCGACCGGAGCAACGCGGCGACGGCAATCGCCCGCGGTTGGGTCTTGGCCCAGTGGTACGCCATCAATCCGCCTCGATGCCGAAGAGCCGCGCCGCGGTCGCGTAGAAAAACGTGTCCAGGTACTGGGGCTTGCCCACCTCCTCCACGAACGCGCGCCACCACCCGATGCGCTCGGCCAGGGTGCCCGCGCCGTAGTCGCTGCCGAACATCACGTGGTTGTCCAGCCGCAGCACGCGCACGCGGTCCTTCGGGCCCTTGGCCTCCCACTCGGCGAGGAACTGGTACGCGGGCGACTGCGGCGTCTGGGTGGAGACCTCCAGGAACAGGTTCTGATGCGATATGTGCAGCATCACCGCGTCCCAGAACCAGTTGCGCGACAGGTGCCCGACGATGATGTTCACGTTCGGGTGGCGCGCGGCCACGTTGGCCAGGTGCAGCGGATGGTTGCACATGCTGTCGGCCGGATGCACCTGGTGGCGCTTGGCCTTGGTCAGTTGTCCGGTGTGCACGAGCATAGGCGCGCCGGCCTCCTCGATCAGGTCCCACACCGGCTCGCAGGCCGGGTCGTCCGGATACACCGCGTCGAGGTACGGGAGCGTCTTCACGCACCGGAAGCCTTCGCCCAGGTAGCGCTTCAGGGCCTCGGCGCTTCGGGTCGCGTCGCGCAGGTTCACGTACACGCTGCCGATGAACCGATCCGGATGGGCCTGCACGGCGCGCAGCACGTCGGGGTTGTCCCCGCAGTGGGGCGCGTGGCTTGTGGGCACGGCGTGCAGGACCGCCCATTCCACCCCGTTCTCGTCCATGCCGCGCAACAGGTCCGTGCCCTCGCGGTCCGAAGGCACCCAGCCCGTGCCGTCGTCGCCGATCCACAGATGCTGGTGCACGTCGATAATGCGCATCGCGTTCTCCTTGTACGCGGGTTCCAAGCGCGCGACGCCTTGCGGATCCCGGCGCCGGCCCCAGGCTAGCGATTCCCGCGCCCGGCGCAAGGGGCAGAGGCCCGCCTGCCCGCCACACAAACCTCCAGCAGGGGACTTGCAAAAACTTCGCGCCGCGCTAGCGTTGCGGAGCAAGGCCTATCGTCCGGTATCCATTCGCTTGGGGACAGGAGGGACTGGCATGCGCCGCTTCGGACTCGTGGGACTGCTTGTGGTGGGCCTATTGGCCGCACCCGCATGGGCGGGCGAAGGCGCCTCTTCCATCCCGGACCCATTGGGCGGGGCGAAGAACGTTGCCCTTCAGGCTGTCCGCAACTTCTGCATCACGTGGAATCTGGATGAGCTCGACGAACTCACCGCCGAGGACGCTGCCTATGAGGACCGTGGGCCGGGATCGTTCAAGGAAGACATACAAGAGATCAAGAAGATGACCGCACAGATCAAGGGCCAGTTCCAGCTCTCCGTAAGAGAGATCGTTTTCTTCCGCAAGGATGACGTCGCAGCGTTGCGCGCGCGTTGCGCACAGAATTCCGAGCTCGCTCCAAAGACTGATCTCTGGGCGCCAGCGGCGCTTCCCGCACACATCGGGGATGGTGTGGGATGCTTCGTCATCGCAAAGGAGATGCGCGACAACAAGGAGGTTGACACGGAGGTGTACATCTTCGTGGTCAAGAAGATCCAGGGAGAGCACAAGGTAGTGTACTTTGACAACTCGTAAGGGGTA
Organism: uncultured Planctomycetales bacterium; assembly: GCA_964577825.1. Classification (GTDB taxonomy): domain Bacteria; phylum Planctomycetota; class SZUA-567; order SZUA-567; family JAFGNG01; genus CAZOBJ01. The sequence continues at coordinate 1,072 of CAZOBJ010000189.1, read as the reverse complement.
AAGACTACATGTAACCGCACACGCCGTACGCAGGGAGATGCAGCTGCTCTCTTTAGGAGCTCCCATTGCGTGCAATGGGCATTGAGGGCTTCAGAAAGCCCTCGCCCTCCAATGGTCGGTGGAATGCAGGAAGCTTAGAGAAAACAGGCGTTACTCCAACCGCGTGTTTCCCTGTAGGCGAGAGGTTGGCCTTCCTCCGGGGAACAAATACCAGACGTAAGCCCAGCCTGGGGATTGCCGCGCCGGATACGGGCAGGAGCATTGGCTGGCGCGCCGCGCCTGGACAGAACTCCCAGCAGGGGACTTGCAAAAACTTCGCGCCGGAGTAGCGTGGCCCACTGTAGCTTGTCGACCGTCCACGCTTCGCTTGGGGACAGGAGGGACTGGCATGCGCCGCTTCGGACTCGTGGGACTGCTTGTGGTGGGCCTATTGGCTGCACCCGCATGGGCGGGCGAAGGCGCACAGGACCCGGGCGCCAGGACCCAGGGCGAGCTGTACACGGCCAAGGCATTGGTCCTGCCGCCTATGCTCGAGACCTATCCGCTCTCGGCCGAGGAGGCGCTCGCCGGGTTCACCGTGTTCCGCGGCGTCGAGGACGTCGAGCGCGACGGCGCGGCGCTGCGGTTCCGGGTCACCGCGGACGAGGCGACCCTGGGCTGGGGCAACTTCGACAACCAGCAGCCCCTACAGCGGCGCACCTACCTGTGGCAGGACTACCTGCAGGTGCGCTTCTCCTGCCGGCACAACGCGGGCGGCCGAAGCACCTGGGCCGTGCGCCTGCGCATCGACGGCAACACCCAGCGCGGCCTGGAGCCGGTGGAAAACCAGATCGCGGGCACGGAGTGGCACGACCTTTCGTACGAGTTCAATCCGTCCGAGTCCCCGGACGCGTTCGGGCTCGTGATCCAGGGCGCGCAAGGACGCACGGTGGAGCTGCGCGACCTCGTGTTCGTGCGGCGGATGCGGCGGGGGTACTTCCGCAAGGAGCTCGCCTTGCCGCCGGACAAGGAGATCTGGCGCGCGCCCGCGACCATCGGGAACATGACCCTGCTGCATGTCAACGGCCAGCCC
>CAZOBJ010000188.1:0-4050 GCA_964577825.1 uncultured Planctomycetales bacterium | reverse complement strand
AGCTCGGTGGCCGCGGCCAGGGCCTGCGCGAGGTCCGGCTCCGGCTCGCCCAGCATGAGGGCGTAACCGCGGTGCCGGCGCCGCTCGGCCAGGAGCGCGAGCGCCTCGCGCGCCAGCGGGCCGGGCTCGGGTTCCGCGCCCCTCACGCCCGGACGCACGGTCCTCGGCTCCCCTGCCGGCGGCTCGCCGGGTGCCAAGCAGTAGATGCGGCCCGCGTCGGTGGACACGTACAGCCGCCCGTCCGCGACGGCCAGGCGGCGCGCGTAGCCTTCGACCTCGGCGGACCAGCCGGCGTCCTCCGCCGTGACGCGCCCCTCGCCGCCCTGGACGAGCACCTCGCCGGCCCGCACGGCGCCCGCGGGCACGGGGCGGGTGCCACCACCGTCCGCCGGTTCGCCCGTGGAGAGCCGGTAGGCCTGGCTGCGCCCGCCCGCACCGTTGAAGAACAGGTCGTCGGCGACGTCGACCGCCAGCCACGAAGCGCCCATGAACTGGTACCGAAGCCTCTCTTCCGACCCCTCGGGACGGCCGGCCTGCTGGTAGTGGAGGAAACGCCCGTCGGCACGGTCAAACGCCGCCGGCACGGCGCGTCCTGTCGCTACCAGCAGGACATCCCCGCCCAGAGCCAGGTAGCCCTGGGGCGCTACTCCCGTGATTGCGTAGGCGGTGGGGTGGGGCTGCGCCATGTACTGCAGCGTCGTATCGTTCGCCCAGATGACCTCCCCCATGTCGGCGTCCAGCGCATAGACGATCACGCCCTCGGAGGGCCACATGCCGGCCGTCGTGTAGACGACGCCGTCGTCGACGAGCACGCCGCTGCGCAGCGGGCGCCGCGAGATCATGCGTCCGTTGCCGAGAACCATCTCCTCGGTCCGGGACGCGTGGAAGCGCCAGACGAGTTCCCCGGTGCGTGCGTCGAGACAATAGAGGTAACCGTCGTCCGAGGCGACGTAGGCGCGGCCTTCGTAGATATCGGGCGCGAAACGCACCGGCCCCCCCGTCGTGAAACGCCAGCGCACCTCCCCCCTCTCAGCGTCGAGAGCGTAGACGGAATCGTCGGTCGTGGAGCCGAAGTAGAGCAGCCCGTCGGCCACCACCGGCACGGGTGCGTAATCGAAGGGCATGCGATGGGACTCATGGACCGGATCCGGCCAGGCGGGCCGGGGGTGGCGATCCGGCTCGTACACCCAGTGCCTATGCAGAGGGAAGGGCAGCGACTTTTGCACGGCCCCCGTGCGGGCCGCATCCCGCCGGTAGCGCGGCCAGTCCTGCGCCGAAACCCCCGCCGTGGTGAGACCGAGGGCAAGAGCCGTGACGAGCAACCATCGGGCAATCAACGTCCTGTGCGCCATCTTTCCGCCTCCCGTGTTGGCATCTCGTATTTCCGCATGTACCGAGGTTTCCCATTTACCGTAGAGAAACTACAAGTTAACCTCCAGCACGATAGGGTACCCCTCCCCCGCGAGGCCTGTCAAGGCGGATACTGCCTGACCCGTACCACTTTGTAAGAACGCCTAACAAAACGAACTCAGCGCAGAGCACGCTGAGAGCGCCGAGGAGATAAAAGGGCCGCTGAGAACCTTGTGCTTTGAATTGCCTCCGCGTCCTCTGCGATCTCTGCGCTTGATTCTGTTAGAGCCTCTGAGTAGTGTACTGTTAGGTATTTATGGCATATCCTGACAGAAGGGGATGCCTTCTGGCATGAATGGGCCGTCCGAAAGTCCCTTGCGGGAGACCCACTCGTGCACAAGAGGCGTCAGTTGGCACAGATCATTGGACGGCACTTCACGCTTCTTCGCAAGAGCCAGCGCACAACTCTCACGGCCCTCGCCCTGGGCCTGAGCCTGAGCCTGTCGGGCAAGCTGGGGCTGGCCTCGATCGCCCGCCCGGCGGGGACGGGCTCTGACCGTTTGGCAGTCGGGCGGTGCTTTTTTCTTTTTTGCTTGCGGGAATGCGGCGCGCGGTGGGTACAATGCTATAATGATTCTGTGTAGCACCAAGCGTGCACGAAACGGGGAAAGCCGCATGAAGTGGTTTCTGCTTTCCTTTGTGGTTTTCGTGGCGACGCTGGCTTGCCAGGGGGCGCAAGCCCAGACCGTGCAGCCGTTCGAGCGCGACGTTGAGGTCGAGGCGAGCAAGCCCATCGACGAACTGGTGCTGGCGTCGCTGCGGGTGCGGGACATCCAGCCTGCCAACGTCTGCTCCGACGCAACCTTCCTCAGGCGCGCCTACCTGGACGTGATAGGCACGCTGCCCGAGCCGGCCGCGGTGCGCGAGTTCCTGCGGGACCGCAGCCCGGACAAGCGCGCCGCGCTGATCGACGCCCTGCTGGAGCGCGAGGAGTTCGCCGACTACTGGTCGCTGAAGTGGTGCGACCTGCTGCGCGTCAAGGCGGAGTTCCCCATCAACCTCTGGCCCAACGCGGTGCAGGCCTACCATCGCTGGATTCACGACGCCATGCGGGAGAACATGCCGTACGACGCGTTCGCCCGCGCGCTGCTGACTTCCAGCGGCAGCAACTTCCGGGTGGCGCCGGTCAACTTCTACCGCGCGATGCAGGGGCACGAACCCTCCACCATCGCCACGGCGGTGGCCCTGACGTTCATGGGCACGCGCATAGAGAACTGGCCGGAGGACAGGCGCGCCGGCATGGAAGCCTTCTTCTCCCGCATCGCCTACAAGGGCACGGCCGAGTGGAAAGAGGAGATCGTGTGCCTGGACCCGGCGCCTGCGGGCCCCCTGGACGCCGTCTTCCCGGACGGCACAGCCGTGCAGGTCCCGCCGGGCGAGGACCCGCGCCGGGTCTTCGCCGATTGGCTGATAAGGCCGGACAACCCGTGGTTCGCGCGCAACATCGTGAACCGCGTGTGGGCCTGGCTGGTGGGCCGGGGCATCATCCATGAGCCGGACGACGTCCGCGCCGACAATCCGCCCTCGAATCCCGAACTGCTGGCCTACCTGGAGAAGGAGCTGGTCAGCGCCGACTACGACCTGCGGCACGTCTACCGGCTGATCCTCAACTCCCGCACCTACCAGCAGTCTCCGATTCCGCGCAGCGATAGTGCGGACGCCGAGGCACTGTTCGCCTGCTACCCGGTGCGCCGGCTGGACGCGGAGGTGCTGATCGACGCGCTGTGCTGGATCGCCGGCGACGGGGAGAGCTATTCGAGCCCCATCCCGGAGCCGTTCACGTTCATCCCGAAGGAGCACCGGACAATCGCGCTGGCCGACGGCAGCATCACCAGCCAGTTCCTGGAGATGTTCGGCCGCCCGTCCCGCGACACCGGGCTGGAGTCCGAGCGCAACAACGAGTGCACGTCGAAGCAGCGGCTGTACCTGCTCAACTCGAGCCAGGTTCAGCAGAGAATCTCGGGCAGCCCGCGGCTGCGGCGGCTGGGCAACAGGCTCGGGAGAGACCGCGCCGGCCTGGTCCGCGAAATCTACGTGATCATCCTGTCGCGCCGGCCGACGCTGGCCGAGCAGGCCGCCGCCGAGGATTACTGGACAAGCGGGGGCGTCAGCCAGAGCCAGGCCGCCGAGGACCTGGCATGGGCGCTCATTAACTCTAAGGAGTTCCTTTACCGGCACTGAACGGGTCAGACGCTGACGGGGAGGAAACGGATATGAACAGGCCAGGGGAGATGGCCGGCGTAACGCGCCGCGACGCACTGAAGAGCATGTTGCTCGGGACGGCCGGAGTGACCCTGGGGGCTCACTTCGGCGCCCTGGCGTCGGCGGCGGAACGGACGGCGAAGGCGAAGGCGGTCATCCAGATATGGATGTGGGGCGGCCCGTGCCACCTGGACACCTTCGATCCCAAGCCGGACGCAGGCTACGACTACTGCGGTTCCCTGGACAAGGTGATCGCCACGAACGTGGACGGGATACAGGTCAACGCGGCTCTGCCTTTGCTGGCGCAGCAGGCCGACAAGTACGCCCTGATCCGCAGCATGACCCACGGCAACAACGGGCACGAAACGGCGTCCTACATAGTGCAGACGGGCCGCATGCCCGGCAGGCTGGTCTATCCCTGCGCCGGGGCCGTCGTAT
>CAZOBJ010000187.1:0-4132 GCA_964577825.1 uncultured Planctomycetales bacterium | reverse complement strand
AGCGGGCCCACGGACACCTATGCGCTCTTCAACGCCGGCGGGGGCGTGGACTGCTCGCCGCAGTACGACGCGACGCATTTCGCGATCTTCAAGCAGGGCTTCCTGGCCCTAGACAGCGGGACTCGCAACTCCGGCGCGCACTCCAGGAACTACTGGCCGCAGACAGTGGCCCACAACTGCGTGCTCATTCGGATGCCGAGCGAGACGTTTCCGTTCGGCTCCTTGGGGCAGGACCTGGCCAGCAACTCGGGCGGGCAGAGGCGCAGGCCCGACTTCGCGAAGATGCTCGCGTTCGAGACGAGCCCTTTGTTCGCCTATGCGGCCAGCGACGCGACCGGGACGTACCATCGGGACAAGTGCGCGCGCATGGTGCGGCAGTTCCTGTTCTTCCCGCCGAATCACTTCGTGGTCTTCGACCGCGTCGCGGCCACGCAGGCGGGCTATCCGAAGAAATGGCTCCTGCATACCTCGAACGAGCCGAAGATGGACGGAAACACGTTTCAAGCGGACCAGGGACAAGGGCGCCTGTTCTGGCGCACGCACTATCCGCTGGACGCCCAGCTTGTGAAGATCGGCGGCCCGGGCGAGGAGTTCTGGGCCGACGGTCGGAACTGGCCGCTCACCGAGGAGTGGTTCCGGCTCCGTGGTCCCAAGCCCGTGGGGACGATTCCGGAGGTCATGGGCCATTGGCGCGTAGAGGTGCGCCCCGGCGCGGCACGGGAGCAAGACTACTTCTTGCATCTTCTCCAGACCGCGGGCCAGTCGGAGCAGGAGATGGTGGACAGCTCCGTGCGCGAGATCGGAGATCGCATTGAGCTGACCTTCGCGGTCAATGGGCGTACGTACACGCTCGGCGTGAACAAGACGGGCGAAGTCGGCGGCTACATTCGCATCGAGGACGGCGGCGAGGCGCTCGTGGACCGTCCGCTCACGCAGGAGATCATGCCGCAGTCCGGCTTGGCGCTGAGGGACTAGCGTCCGTTGCGGGCGCTTGGGCGTGGACAGTGCATGAGCACGAGGATGGAGACAGGGCAATGACGTACAGGATCGAACAGGTGAGAGCGGGTTGGCGGAGAGCGGCCGGGTTCGTGCTGGGGCTTTTGGGTGCGGCGGTGCTGCTGGCTCCGATGGCCTCGGGCGCGCAAGCCGGGGTTCGCTGGCCGGTGGAGTGGACCGTGTTCGGTCCGGTGAAGCCGGAGGGGATTCCTCAAGAGGCGCGCGAACACAACCCTCTGGACATTCCGCGAATGGCCGGTTTGGTCTCCGAGGAACAGATGAAGCACATCCCCGATCATCTGACCATCGGAGGACAGGCGTTCGAGGGCCGACGGATGATCGTGCCCGATGGGATTGCGGTCGATCTGGAACAGGTCTTCGGCGAGACGGGACGCGGCACGACCGCGTACCTCTTCGCGAACGTCAGTGCGCCAAGGGAGATGGACATCCAGATCGGCTCGGGTGCCGACTGGTACATGAAGTGGTGGCTGGACGGGGAAGCCCTGCATGATACGCTGAGGACTGGAAACGATGAGTTCCCGATCGCGGCCACCAACCATGTTTTCACGGCGCGTCTGACCCCTGGCGAACATGTGCTCACCGCGTGCGTGGTCCGAGGAAGCGCTTCCTTTGCGTTTGCAGCCGGTTCGCCTGAGAGCGCGCGCGAAGCGAGTGCGCCGAAGGTCCGCCGGGCCGGGTACGCCCGACTGCTGGAGAATCGAGTCCTTGAGCCGGCTCTTCGCGCTGATGCGCATCTGGAAATCGCGCGGACCTACGCGCAAGAAGGAGACTATACAGCGGCGCGAAAGGAATACGACAAGGTGCTCGGCATGAACGCTGCTGTGGGCAGCGGTCTGGACTCGCGCGTGTTGGCCAAGGCGCAACTGGAAATCGCAGGAACCTACCTGGAAGAACATGCCTATGCGCAGGCTCGGGACGCGTATGCGAAGGTGTTGCGCCTGGACGCGCCCGTTGAGTATCAGGCCCGTGCCCGTCTGGGGATCGGGGACGCGCACTTGGCCGAGAGAGATATTGCCGCAGCAGCGGCACAGTACGAGAACGTGCGCCAGAATTTGCAGGGCGAGACAGGCGATACCGCTCGATCCGAGGCGCAGAGCAAGCTCGAGCTCATCGATTTGGTTTCGCAGATGCGCAAGGACCATCCGCGGCTCTTCATGAACCGAGAGACCTGGCCGGGCATGAGGAGGCGCGCGCTGGGAGAAGGCAAGGCCGCGTACGATGCGATGCGCGAGAGCGCCGACAGGGTGCCGCCCGTGGAGGAGATCGACCGCCGGGACTGGGGCAGGAGACTCGCGCCCAGCGCGTTTGTCTACCGAGTGACCGGAGACAAGGCGTTGCTCGAAAAGATCAGGAGGATGCTGCGAGCAAGCGTCGACCAGTACACCAGTGTGGCCTACGACGAGGATGACAGGCAGTACCGGAAATACGGGATTGCGCCCGTGACCAGCCGCGTGTCCTGGCTGGCGGCCCTGGACTGGGTGTGGAACGACCTGGAACCTGCCGAGCGCCTGAGTCTCTCCTCAAAGATGATCCGCAGCATCCACAAGCACCTGGAGGTCTTCCCGGAAGCCAAGTACTGGTACGCCTCGTACTATGAGGCGGACAGCCTGAACTGGTACACGGGGCTGACATTGTTGGACCAGGATCTGGACGAGGCGGACTACCGGTTGGCGCTCGAGCTGTTGGGGGTAGGATACGAGGACCATCAGAAGTTGCTGGATGTGCGGGAGCAATCTCGGATGGACGACGGGGCGCTGCGGCCGCGCCTGGAGTATACGCTGCCCGCGTACCCGCATGCGGAGTGGAAGTTCTTCTACTCCTGGCAGTCCGCGGTCAGTCCCACCATCCCGGGCGCGTGGCAACACAGCGCGCTTATGCCGAACCACGCGTTCTGGAACCTGTTGCCGCCGAAGGAGCCTGGGCACCTGTTCCGGCATTTCGGATTGGGGCAGGCGTGGCACAATCCGGGCTACATGGCGCCGGACCTCTGGATGCGGGCCTTTGGCGGGTATCTGGCACAGCATATCTACTTCTACGAAGAATCCCACCCGGAGATGGCGAACTTGTCCCGGGTTCTCTGGCAGAGAATGGACTACCTCAGGGCGGGCAAGTATGGGCACATCCCGTTTTGGAGCGAGATCTGGTCTCCGGTGGACAAGACACCGCGCGCCGGGCTACCCGAGAATCTCCCGTTGGCGCGGCATTTCGAGGGCAACGGCACCATCCTGATGCGCACGGGAAGCGGTCGAGAGGACACATACGCGCTCTTCAACATTGGCGGGGGCGTGGATTGCTCGCCCCACTTGGACAGCACCCACTTCGCGATCTACAAGCAGGGGTTCCTGGCCCTGGACACCGGGACCCGCAACTCTGCTGCGCACTCCAGGAACTACTGGCCACAGACCGTGGCGCACAATTGCGTGCTCATTCGGATGCCGGATGAGGTATTCCACGGGTACGGCGGGTTGGAGAGCAACTCGGGGGGACAGTACCGCCGGGCCGAATACGCCAAGGCGTTGGCGTTCGAGACGAGGCCCGACTTTGTCTATGCGGCGAGCGACGCCACGGACACCTATCTTGAGGACAAGTGTGCGCAGATGATCCGGCAGTTTTTGTTCCTGGCGCCGGACCATTTCGTGGTCTTTGACCGAGTGGCCTCGACGAGTGCGGAGTACCCGAAGAAATGGCTCCTGCATACCTCGAACGAACCGACGGTCATGGGCAACACATTCCGCGCGGACCAGGACGGCGGACGCATGTTTTGCCGCGTCCATTATCCGACGGACGCACAGTTCGTGAAGATCGGGGGACCGGGAAAGGAATTCTGGGCCGACGGTCAAAACTGGCCGCTGACCGACGATTGGTGGGAGAAGAGAACAAGGAATCTTCCCGCTCGGCACCGAGCAGAGAGAATCATCCCGGAGGTCATGGGACGATGGCGGGTTGAGACCAGGCCCGGCGCTCCGCGCGAACAGGACCATTTCCTGCACCTTATCCAGGCGGCGGACCAGTCCGTGGAGGAAATGGTCGACAGCTCCGTGCGCGAGGATGAAGACCAGGTCGAGCTGACCTTCTCCGTGGGCGCGCGCACCTACACGATCGCGCTCAACAAGAC
>CAZOBJ010000186.1:0-4240 GCA_964577825.1 uncultured Planctomycetales bacterium | reverse complement strand
AGGTCGCCATCCTGGAACAATACCTCAATCTGCTGTTTTCAGACAGAGCCTAGGCCTTCGGGCGCGGGACTTGCTGGGCAGGACTACGCGCGCATAGCGGCCCGGACCGGGAGACGGCATCATGGACAAGGGCACACGGAGCGGACCGGCGGCAAGGACGGTAGGTTGCGCGCTGATTGTCCTGGTGTTGGTCGCCCTGCTCGCCGCGCCCCTTGTGGGCTTGCTGGGCTTCCGGTTGGTCCATTCCACTCCGGCCCACGTCCAAAGCGTACACATGCCAAGGCGCATCGGGCCCCACGGCGCCATAGAGCCACCGTCGATGCTGCCCATGGGCATGCACGGGCCAACGGGTCAGCGTGCGATGGCCCCTTCGGTCGTATACCTGGGTGTGGGGCTCGCGGGGTTCCTGGGGCTCGTGTTGCTGCTCGTGCTGGGCCTGGTGCTCGTGGGCCGCGCCGCGCGCGCAGGCAACGGGCTAAGCGACGAGGACACGCGTCTCATCCAGGAGGTCCACCGGGATCTCGGCGGCATGGAGAAGCGCATCGAGGCCCTGGAGACCCTGCTCCTGGCAGGGTCTCAGCCCGGCCAGGTACAGAGCTCATCCAGCACAGGCTGCCGTGCCCAGGAGGGACCGTGACAACCATGGGCGCGATGTCCGTAGCGGAATTGTTCGTCCTCCTTCTGGTCGCGCTCATAGTGCTGGGTGCCTTGCTGCGGCTTTGGATCTGGAGCCGTGGACGCCGGGACGGCGCCGGCAAACTGAGCGACGAGGACACGCGTCTCATCCAGGAGGTCCACCGCGACCTGGGCGGCATGGAGAAGCGCATCGAGGCCCTGGAGGCCCTGCTCCTGGACAAGGCCCCGCCCGGCCAAGATCAGGCCGCACGAGAGACCCGAACCGAGGAGACATCATGATGGATATGGCGCTCTTGATCCCCCTGGCCGCCGTGCTGCTGCCCGTGCTGGTGCTCCTGATTCTGGGCGCGCTCGTGCTCGTGGGGCTTCGGATCCTCACGGGCGGCCGGCGAGAGGCCCGGGGCAGGCTCACCGACGAGGACACCCGCCTCATCCAGGAGGTCCACCGCGACCTGGGCGGCATGGAGAAGCGCATCGAGGCCCTGGAGACCCTGATCCTGGACCGCACCGACACAACCGACAAGGAGAAGACAGATGCATGAGACCGCGAAGCCCGACCGCCTGTACCGCTCGCGCCACGGGGTGCTGTTGGGCGTGTGCAAGGGCCTGGCCGACTACCTGGACGTGGGCGTGTTCTGGGTGCGGCTGGTGGCCGTGCTCCTGTTCCTGTTCAGCACGCTGTGGCCCGTGGTGGGCATCTACTTACTCGCCGCGGTGCTCATGAAGCCGGAGCCCGTGCTGCCGTTCCACGACGAGGCTGACGAGGAGTTCTACCTCTCCTACGCCACCAGCCGCCACGCCGCGGTCCACCGGCTGAACCAGACCTACCAAAAGCTCCACCGCCGCCTGGCCCGGCTCGAGAGCCTGGTCACCGACCGGGAGTTCGACTGGCACCGCCGCCTGCGCGAAGAGGGCCCGAACCGCGCATGAGCGCCTCGCTACGCGCCCTCGATGTCCAGGCCGATGTCGAGCGCGCGCACCGAGTGCGTGAGCGCCCCCACGCTGATCCGGTCGACCCCGGTGCGGGCCACCTCGCCCACGTTCTGTAGGGTGATCGACCCGGACGCCTCCAGGAGCGGACGCCGCAGCCCCCACTCGCGGCACAGCTGCCCGGTCGTCTGCACGGCCTCGCGCAGATCGTCCGGGTCCATGTTGTCCAACAGCACCACGTCCGGCTCTTCGGGCAGCACCTGGCGCAGGACCTCCAGGCTGTCGACCTCCACCTCCACCTTGACCTTGGACTGCTCCTTGGCCTGGCGCACCGCCCAGGCCGCGTTCGCGAGGTCCGTGGACTGGCTGGACAGGGCGATGTGGTTGTCCTTGATGAGGATCATGTCGTACAGGCCCTGGCGGTGGTTGTCTCCGCCGCCCAGGTACACGGCCAGCTTGTCGAGCGTGCGCATGCCCGGGGCGGTCTTGCGCGTGTCCAGGATGCGCGCGTTCGTGCCCTCCACGGCCTGCACGTACCGGTGCGTCAGCGTGGCGATGCCCGACATGCGCTGGAGCAGGTTCAGGGCAATGCGCTCGCCCGCGAGCACCGCGCCCGCCGGGCCCTGAATATGCGCCAGCTCGTCGCCCGCGTCGAAGGGGTCGCCCGGCTGCACCTTGCGCTCCACGGTCACGCCCTTGTCCAGCCTCGCGTACAGACGCTCGACCACCTCCATCCCGGCCAGCACCCCGGCCTCGCGCGCCACGAACGCACCCCGCGCCACCGCGCCCCGGGGCAGCACGTTCGCGCAGGTGACGTCGGCCTCGCCGATGTCCTCGGCAATGGCCAGGGCCAACAGCCCGTCCACCAGCTTCCACCGATCCCGTGTCTGCGCCATGACAGCCTCCGCACAAAACCCCCATCTGCCACACTGCAAGCACTGTACCCGCCCGCTGGAACCGGCGCAAGAGAAACGGTCTCTTGACCGGTCCGGCCTGCCCGGCTACCCTGTCGGACAACGATGCGGGATGTCGGTCCCGGCGGGCACACACGTTTCGGGGGCGCCCTCGGCGGGCGGCCCCGCGCGCTTGCCGGGCCGGATCGTTCCTCGGATTCCACACGGACCTCTCCGATGAGTCGCGAGTCGCACCTGCGGGCCCTGGACCCGTTCCTTCTGACGGTCGCTACGCCCGGCCAGTACCTGGGCGGCGAGTGGAACACCGTGGCCAAGGCGCCGCGGCCCGGGCTCCTGCGCGTGGCGCTTGGGTTCCCGGACGCGTACGCGGTGGGCATGAGCCACCACGGCCTGCGGGTCCTCTACGAGCTCCTCAACGCCCTGCCCGACGTGGCCGCGGAGCGCGTGTTCGCGCCCCTGCCGGACATGGAACAGGCCCTGCGCGCCCGGGGCCTGCCTTTGACCACCCTGGAGACCATGACGCCCCTGGCCGAGTGCGACCTTGTGGGCTTCAGCCTCCAGTACGAGCTCTGTAGCGCAAACGTGCTCACCATGCTCGACCTCGGGGGCGTGCCCCTGCACGCCTCCGCACGCGGGCCGGGCGACCCCTTGGTCCTGGCCGGCGGGGCGGGCGCGTTCAATCCGGAGCCCTTGGCCGGGTTCCTGGACCTCGTGCTCGTGGGCGAGGCCGAGGAGGCCTTTCCCGAGCTCGTGGCCCGGCTGCGGGACCTGGACCGGGCCAGGCTCTCGCGCGAGGCGCTCCTGCGCGAGCTCGTGCGCACGTGCCCGGGATGGTACGCCCCGAGCCTGTACACGGTCGAACAGGGGCGCGCCGTGCCCCGGTACGAGGACGTGCCAGCCCAGGTGGAGCGCCGGGTGGTGCGCGACCTGGAGGCCGCCGCGCACCCGCGCGCGCCCGTGGTGCCCGTGGTGCAGACCGCGCACGAGCGGGTGACCGTGGAGATCATGCGCGGATGCCCGCACGCGTGCCGGTTCTGCCAGGCCGGGGCGGTCAGCCGGCCGCGCCGGGCCCGGTCCGTGGACACGATCGTGGACATCGCAGAGGACTGCTACCGGGCCACCGGGTACGACGAGGTGGGGTTGCTAAGCCTCTCCACGAGCGACCACCCGCAGTTCGGCGAGCTCGTGGGCCGGTTGGACGAGGTCTTCGCCCCGCGCGGGGTGAGCCTGTCGCTTCCGTCCCTGCGGGTCGACGCCGCGCTCAGCGCGATTCCCGAGCGCGTGCGTTCGGTGCGCAAGGGCGGGTTCACCCTCGCGCCCGAGGCGGCCACCGAGCGCCTGCGCCGGGTCATCAACAAGCCGGTCGACGACGACGACCTGCTCGCCGGCGCGCAGGCAGCGTTCCGCGCGGGCTGGCGCACGATCAAGCTGTACTTCATGGTCGGCCTGCCCACGGAGACGGACGACGACGTGGACGCGATCCCGCGGCTGGCCAAACGCGTGGCCGCGCTCGGGGGGCGCGGAAAGCGGTCGTCGGTGCACCTGTCCGTGGCGAACTTCGTGCCCAAGGCCTGGACCCCGTTCCAGTGGGCGGCCATGGACCGTCCCGAGGTGCTCGCCGCCAAGCAGGCGCGCGTGGCCGAGGGCCTGGGCCGGGGCCGCAGCCGGGTGCGCTACCGCGGGCACGACGTGCAGGCCTCGATCCTGGAGGCCGCGCTCGCGCGCGCGGGCCGCGACTGGGGGCCGGTCGTGGAGGCCGC
>CAZOBJ010000185.1:0-4382 GCA_964577825.1 uncultured Planctomycetales bacterium | reverse complement strand
CTCTCTCCGGTGCTCAGGGCGATTCCAGTTCGTCCTGTACCAGCGCTCCGCTTTCATTTCCGCTTCAGCGGGATTCTCTCCCAGACATAGAGAGCAACCTGAGAGCAAGAGAACCATGCTCAGCAGGCCGAGCACTCCCATCTGTCTCTTCTTCGCCATTGCCGTGCCCGCCCGGACAAGCCGGGCCCTTTCTTGTCCCAAAGGCATCTTGGTGCCGGCGTCATTCCTGCTGGGAAGGCCGCGCTTGCGGGGGCGGCTCGACCATCTCGATCTCTCCGAACTACGCCTCGCGCCGCCCGCCGTGGTAGGTGATCGTGTGGCAGGACCACTGGTGTGGCACGCGCTCCGGCGAGCCGAAGCGTATCACCTCCAGCGCGTTCTGCCTGTCCGTCATTGTCGGTCCAGTGGCGGCCGCGCGGCTCACGCTCACTTGCTGGCGAGGAAGCCGAGCACGATGCCCAGGACCATCAGGCACGCGGTGACCGGCGCCGCCACCATGAGATGGTCATCGGCCAGCAGCGCAAGGACGGCAACGGTCAGCAGCGAAACGCCGCTGACCACGCCCACTATCTGCACCAACGGGTTCGTTCCTGGAGAGTCCGCCATGGCCTGCCTCCCACAGAGTCGCCACAATCCGCAGCGCGCCCGCTGCGGTCCGGACCGAATTATGGGACGGCTGCACGGCCCTGTCAACGCCGGGCGGCCGGCCAGGCGCCCCCGATTCGCTTGAAAGGCGCACCGGGACGCCCTATCCTGTCGGCGCGACTTCCTGCCGTCGGTCCGGTCTTGGGGGCCGGGCCACCTTCCCGTTCCGATGGAGTGACCCGGGCATGTCGCCCCTGCCGGTAGTGTTCATACTGATATCGTGCTTCACGCACGCGGCCTGGAACCTGCTGGCGAGGCGGCGGCGGCAGGAGCTGGCGTTCTTCCGGCGAATGCTCCTGATGACGGTCCCCGGCGCCCTGGCGCTCATCGGGGGCGGCCTGCTGCTGCCCCACTCCTTCCCCGCCCGGGTATGGCTCTGCGTGGTGCCCTCCGGGATCATCTGCGGCCTCTACTTCTGGTTCCTCGGGCTGGCTTACGGCTCGTCGGACTTCACGGTCGTCTACCCGGTGGCGCGCGCGCTGCCGGTGCTCATCGTGGCGGGGATCGACGTGCTGCGCAGCCATTACCCCACGAGCATCGGATGGCTGGCGATGGGCATGGTGGCGGGGGGCTGCGTGCTGGCGCCGCAACGCTCGTACAGCGACCTGAACCTGCGGCACTACACCAGTCGGGCGATCCTCTGGATGCTGCTGACGGCGGGCACGATCGTGGGGTTCACGATGCTGGACAAGATAGCGGCCGAGACGGTGCAGCGGGGGCCGGGCAGCGCCGCCCTCTATTGCGGCATATGGCACATCTTCGCGTGCGCGACCTACGTCGTCCTCGGTGCGGCGTTCGGGCGCGGGGAGCGCCGGGAGGAGACCGTCGGCTGGGGGATGCCCCTGGGGGCTGCTCTGCTGGGGCTCGCCAGCTACACGCTGGTGCTGTGGGCCTTCCAGCTCTCGCCGCACACGGGCTACCTGGTGGCCTTCAGGCAGTTCAGCATCGTGATAGGCGTCGCCGCGGCGTTCCGGTTCTACGGGGAACAGGGGTTGACGGTCAGGCTATCGGCCACGGCCGCCATCGTAGCGGGCCTGGTAATGCTGGTCCTCTGGGGGTGACGCGCGCGCTACAGGTCTTCGGTCCAGAAACGCACCAGCACGTCGTCCTTCATCTCGAAGTTGTAGCGGATGGTCTGCTTGCGGGTGATGTCCCAGGTGAACCCCAGGAGGAACTGCGCGTTGGTGCGCTCCTCCCTCTCGCAGACGTAGACCAGGACCTCCGTGCCATCCGAGAGCTTCAGCGCCTGCCTGGGCTGGCCGAAGGCGGTGACGATGTCCTCCCGCGTCGTTCCCTGCGCCGTCAACGCCGCCAGGTCAGCAGTCAGGAGGTCTTGCCTGGCCACCGTGACGTCACGCTCGTAGTGCAGACAGCCCGAAAGCGCCAGGAACAGGCAGCAGACGCCCAGGAGTGCCAGACCGCTCAAACGCCCAATCCGATGGCTCATCTGATCCCCTTCCTCCACAAACCCACGAGATCCGGTTGCCCGGCATGATAGCCCAAACGCCGGCGGCAATCAAGCCCCGGCCCGCACAGCAGCCGCACCACAACGACCACTTGAACCACGAAGGACACGAAGAACACAGAGGTACGACGAACAGAAAACGCTGAGGGGCAGAAAACGACGCCAATGAAGGCTGGGAACCAGGTCGCGCGAGCAATACAACAGAGAGGTGGAGCACCAGCACGGCTCTCCGGCGCCCGCCTGATGCCCCTCCTGTTGCTTCTACGCCGCTAACGTCGTGCCCGTCGTCCGGCCTTCGTAGCCGAGGCGGCTACTTCGGCGGAGTAGGCTATCGTCGTGGTTAACCGCTTCTTGTCGTTCTTCGTGTTCTTCGTGCCCTTCGTGGTTCCTGCCGTTGCTGTTCGTCGTGGTCTGCCGTGTTACGGGAAGCGCACGTCGTAATAGGCGGCCTTGTTGCGCCCATCCATGGGGATAACGATCCGGCCGCCCTCGGCGCGCGGCGCCACGTCCGTCGTCTTGTAGCCGTGGGGCGAGAGCGCCGTGACGGTGCACGTGCCGGCGCGGTTCAGCGTCACCGACCCCTTGACGCCCTCCAGCAGCACGGGTCCCTGCTCGCCGCGGACCAGCAGGCGCTGCCCGCCGCGGCTGTACTCCATGTCAGCGTTCCGCACCTGCCCGACGGCCGTGATGAGGATGTGCTTGCTCTCCTTCAGGGGCGCGCCGTCCCACGACGTGACCAGCACCGCCGCGCAGCGGTTGCCCGACCGAATCTCGCAGTCATCCAGACTGATGGGAAGGTCGGTGATGAAGCCTACCGCCGCCTGCGTCCGCGTCGTGTTGGCCGTGAAGTAGCCGGTCCCGTAGTCCCAGAACAGCTCGCCCGTCGCCGAGCGGATCGTGTGGTTCGTCAGGTCGATGTACCGGTTCAGATCGATGGAGAAGTCGGGCGTATCCTCCTTTGAGAACCGGATGCCCGTCTTGCCCACGGCGGCGGCGTAGATGGCGGCCAGCGAGCGCGCGTTGACGCCCTCCTCGGCGGACATCTCGTAAGGGCCGGACACGTCGAACTTGATCGCGACGTCCTTGAGCGGCAGCGCGCCGAAGACCTCGTCGTCGGAGAAGTTGCGCACGAACGCCAGGTCGCCCTCGCGGACGTCGCCGCGCCGGATGATCTGCGAGACCGCGGGGTACTGGCAGAGCGTCGAGGGCTCGTTGACCGGCCACATCCAGTGGAGCTTCGCGATGAAGCTGCGCCTGCCGGCCCCGGAGCCGACGCTGTGTGCGAAGTGGATCGGCGCGTCCCAGCCGTTCAGGCAGTTGCCGTAGAACGCCATCAGCGCGGGCGCCTCCAGCCGCCACCGGTTCGGCAGGACGTTCGCCCATTCGGAGATGCCGAACGGCAGTCCGAGCGCGCGTTCCAGGCTCAGCTTGAGCATCATCTCGGGCTTCGTGAGCGCCGCCTCGCAGTTGAAGGGCTGCCCGGAGAGTATCTGCCAGCCGCCCGGCCCGCCGGCCCAGTACTGGTGCCGGTCGGTGTAGTCGAGCCCCGGCACGTTGGAGCAGACCTCGGCCCAGTAAGTCAGCCCGCCTCCGTGCCACCCCGTGCCGCAGATGGGCTGCCTGACCCCTGCCGCGCGCAGGGCCTCCTTCGTCTTCAGGAAGTAGCCGCTGGTCAACTCGAAGTAGAAGCGCAACTGGTCCCGCGCGCGGGGCAGCTTCGGCCCGAGCCCCTCGCGGAACTCCCAGATCTGCAATCGTTTGACCGTGCCGTCTTCAAGCGATTCCCCCTCCCCCAGGTCGGCGCCCCACGCCGCGGACAGCTTCTCCCTGGAGCCGTACTTCTTCAGCAGCCACTCGCTCCACAGCCGGTCGAGCTTCTTCTGGTAGTAGGGCGAGATGCCGTCTATCGTGTAGAAGAACATGCTGTCTTCGTTGGTGACTTCGGTCTGGCAGATGGCCGGGTCCTCGCCGTACATCATGTTGTTCCGGTAGGGGTTGCGGTGGGTCATGATGGCCTTCTCGAGCTCGATGTTGAGCGCCATGACCCTGGGGTCGAAGAACGTGATGCCGACCGAGTTCATCACCGGGTCCTCGCCGGACCGGGGCGTCTGGCCGCTCTTCTCCTGCTGGTAGGCGACGGTCGCGTCGAAGTCCTCCACGCCGTCCGCCTTCTTGAGCTTGCGATACCAGATCATGCTCAGGCGCGTGTAGATGCCCTGCTCGGCGAGCTTTGCGATGAAGTAATCCATCCGGTCCATCACGTCGGCGTTGA
>CAZOBJ010000184.1:0-4424 GCA_964577825.1 uncultured Planctomycetales bacterium | reverse complement strand
ACATGGACGCCTGGGTGGGCCTGTGCGCGGACTATCCGCACCTGTACGGGGACACCGCCAGCCTGTTCGGCCTGCGCGCGCGGCATCTTATCCGCGCGCTCGACCGGCCGTACGTCGTGGACCGGCTGGTGCACGGCAGCGACTGGCCCGTGCCCGCGAGCCCCTGGTGGTTTCTCGGGCGGGTACCGGTGCGCCGCATTCGCGCGCTCGCGCGCGTCGAGAGCCCGCTCGAGCGCGACCTGCGCACCAAGCGCGCCCTGGGCCTGCCCCAGGCCGTGTTCACCCGCGGCCACGCGCTGCTGTACAGCGCACAGCGCCCATCCCGCGCCTCCTCGTAGCTCCGGCCTAAGGCCGGTCCTCAAGGCAGCCGGTCGGGTCTTTGCGCTCGCCTCGCTCCTTGCGCGGCCGGAGCGATCGAGGGAGTCCCATCCAAAGAAACGGGTGGTAATACGAATCGGAGAATAGTAATATGAAGCTGCGAAGAGCCGTCGCTCACCCTAGGCCCGCAGCGGCAGCGGCCGATTGGCGGCGGCCAAGAAACCGAACACCACGCCCTGCGGGAGTCTCCCACGTTTCGCCGTGGTCGCATCGCGGTCGGCGGGGCCCCTGCGGCAATGACGCAGGTTGGGGGCGGATGGAGTGCGCAGCTTGGAGGACGGCATGGATCGAAACAAGCGCAGAGGCGGCCTGGCGGCGGCCGCGATCAGCGGGGTGGCGGTGGTTCTGGCCGCGATTTCGCTGGCCGTTGGCGTCGGCTCGCGACGCGAACGCGCCGGTGCCCGTACGGTGACCGACCTCGCGGGACGAAAGTCCGCTGTCCCCGAGCAGGTCGAACGCCTGGTGGCCCTGGGACCGGGCGCCTTGCGATTGGTGGCGTACCTGGGGGCCACCGACCGGATCGTCGGCATCGAAGACTTCGAGAAGCGCATGGCCCGCGATCTGTACGTGCGGCCCTACGCGGCCGCGCTGGACGACGAGTTCCTCACCCGTCCCGTCGTGGGCCCGGGCGGGCCCGGGGCGCTGCCGGACCTCGAACGGCTGCTCATGTGCCGGCCCGACCTCGTGGTCGCGGTGGGTATCGCTCCCGCCCAGCTCGACAACATCCAGGCGAAGACCGGCGTTCCGGCGCTGTACCTCTCCTACGGAGGGCTGGGCGTGTGGCGCGAGGAGGCCCAGCGCTCCCTGTCTCTGCTTGGCGAGGTGCTGGGCATGGAGGAACGCGCCGCCGCGGTCAACGCGTACGTGGCCTCGCTGGAGCGGGATCTGCGCAAGCGAACCGCGGACATCGATGCGGAGAGCAAGCCCTCGGCGTATTTCGGGGGAATCTCGCACAAGGGGTCGCACGGTCTGACCAGTACGGAGGCGGGGTATCCGCCGGCGCGCATGGCGGGCGCGCGCAATCTGGCCGACGGCCTCGGCAGAGACGGCCACTTTTTTGTGGACAAGGAACAGATTCTCGTCTGGGATCCGGACTTCATTTTCGTGGATGCCGCGAGCCGGCTCATCCTGGACCGGGATTTCGAAGCCAACAGGGACTTCTACCGCCTACTCGCGGCCGCGCAGTCCGGCAGGGTCCGTTCGCTGCTTCCGTACAACTACTACAACACGAACATGGAGCTCGCGCTCCTCAACGCCTACTTCGTGGGGAAGTCGTTGTATCCGGATCGCTTCGCAGACGTCAGCATGGAGGACAAGGCCGGCGAGATCATGCAGACGTTTCTGGACATCCGGCCCGACCGAGACCCCCCCGCCTACCGGGCGCTGCGCTTTCCGCAGACCGGTCCGGTGGAGTGGAGGTGACATGTCTGCAACGGGCCTGAAAGAGCAGTACGCGCAGCATCTGAAAAGAAAGCTTCTCCTCGGCCTTGCGCTCGTGGTCTCGGTTTTCGCCGCCGGCGCGCTGTCCCTGCGCACGGGCGCCTATCCCCTGGACGTGGGGGACATTCCCGCCGTGCTCGCGGGCCGGGCGGACGAGGCCACGCGGCACGTGTTCTGGAACATCCGCATGCCGCAGGTGCTGGCGGCGCTCCTTGCCGGGGCGTGTCTCGGCCTGGGAGGCACGGCCATGCAGAACGTGCTGAGGAACCCTCTCGCCTCGCCCTTTACGCTGGGCATCTCCCAGGGCGCCGTGTTCGGCGCGGTGTTCGCGATTACGGTGTTGCACGCGGGCACCGCCGCGACGACGGGCACCGAAGAGCCCGCTGCGTGGATGGGCCACGTCATCGTCGGCTGCGCGTTCGCGGGTTCGTTGGTCACGGTCGCGGCGCTGGTGCTTCTGTCCTCGTTGCGCGACCTGTCGCCCGCCGCGCTCATTCTGGCCGGCGTCGCCCTCAGCGCGTTCTTCGGGTCGGCGACCATGCTCCTGCAATACTTCGCCTCGGACATCGAGATTGCGTCCGCCGTGTTCTGGACGTTCGGAGATCTGAAGAAGGCGCAGTGGCCGCAGCTCGGCGCGATCGCCGCCGTGCTGGTGCCCCCGTCGGCGTATTTTCTCTGGAAGGGGTGGCACTTCAACGCAATGATCTGGGGCGACGACACGGCCAGGAGCCTGGGCATCGGCGTGGGTGCGCTTCGGCTCACCGCGCTGGTGTTGGCCGCGCTGGCGGCTTCGGCCACGACCGCGTTCATGGGGATCATCGGGTTCGTCGGCCTGGTCGCGCCACACATCGTGCGGATGGTGATCGGGCAGGACCACCGCTTTCTGTTCCCCTACGCGGCGCTGTGCGCGGGGCTGCTGTTGCTCGTCTCGGACGTGCTGGCGCGTACGGTCCTGGCCCCGGTGGTGCTGCCGGTGGGGATTCTGACCTCGTTCGCCGGGGCGCCGCTTTTCCTGTACCTGCTCATGAAGCACAGGGACATACGGTCATGATTCTGCGGGTGAACGATCTTCGATTCTCGTATCGGAACGCGGACGTGCTGCGCGGCCTGAGCTTCGACGTGCCGCCGGGGTGCTTGGCGGCGGTCCTGGGAGAGAACGGGTCCGGAAAGACGACGCTCTTGAAGACGCTCAACCGCCTGCTCGCCCCGCAGGGCGGCGCGGTGCTGATCGACGGGGCCGAGGTCGCGGCCATGAGCGGACGCGAAATCGCCGAGTCCTTCGGCTATATGCCCCAGCGCCAGGAGGCGGCCCACTGCACCGTGTTCGAGGCGGTTCTGCTCGGGCGCAAGGGCGGCAGCGGCGGACGAGCGAGCCCCGAAGACCTGGAGAAGGTCGAAGACGTCCTGCGCCTGGTCCACTTGGAGAACCTGGCCATGCGGCTCGCTACGGAGCTCAGCGGCGGGGAGCTCCAGAAGGTCATTCTCGCCCGGGCCCTGGCCCAGGAGCCGAAGGTCCTGCTCCTGGACGAGCCGATCAATCATTTGGACCCGGTCAACCAGATCGAGGCGATGAGCCTATTGCACGCCGTGACGCGCGGCCTGGGCATCACGTCGCTTGTGGTCACGCACAATCTGAACAACGCGTTGCAGTTCGCGGACCGGTTCCTCTTGCTCAAGGACGGCGCCGTGCTGGCCGCGGGCGGCAAGGAGAGCGTCACGCCCGCCACGATCCGCGAGGCCTTCCGGATCGACGTGCTGATCCAGGAGGTAGCCGGCGTCCCGGTGGTGGTGCCCACGCTGCGCGGCATCCGGCCGCACCGCCACTTCGCGGCCTCAGGCCGTTCGCGCGAGCACTCCCACGAAGTGGACGGTCACGTCTACGACCACACGCACGGTTGAACAGCCCGCCGCATCACGGGTGCGGGCACACGCACCGCGCCGGGCGGCTCACTCGAACTCGAGGTAGCCGAACCGGTCCGGCGCGTGCATGTCCCGCGGCACGTACGCCCAGCTGCTCAGGGGCAGCAGGTCATTGCGCATCACCCGGAAGAAGTTCGCCCGCCAGGTCTTGTCCGGCCCGGCCCGGGCGAAGGCCTCGTACGGGAGCATCACCTCGGCCGACCAGTACTCGTCCGTGCGGTGCGTGGCCACGGTCCACTCCGGGTGGTACTCGTAGTCGCGCTCCCCGCCCTGGACCCGCTGGTCAAAGGTCGTGCCCGAGGCGGTGAAGGCCATCTGGTAGTACAGGGGCTCGTCCGGGTTGGGCTGAAGGAAGATGCCCAGCGCGTCGTCCCCTGCGTGGAACACGTCGTCCTCGATCTCGGCGATGGCCTGGATCTCGTCCGGGTCCGGATCCGCGCACACGAACCCGAGGTACAGGGCATGCTCGCCGTACAGGGCCTTGACCCCGGTCTCGGCCAGGGAGGGCTCGTGTCCGCCGATGCGCCAGAACCCCACGCGCAGGGGGACCTGTTGCCAGGCGTCCTCGTCCAGACGCCCGTCGATGGTCGGCGCTGCCTCCACCCGGTGGGCGGTCAGGTGCTGGAGCGCGTCGTACTCGCCGGTGCGGCCCGTGGTCTGGAGCGTGTCGGGCACGGCGGCGTACG
>CAZOBJ010000183.1:0-4448 GCA_964577825.1 uncultured Planctomycetales bacterium | reverse complement strand
CGCCTATTCCGCCCCGATACAGGAGCGCCTCCCATGGCCAAGCAGACCTCGACCGAGGATCGCCGCGCGGCCGCCCTGGAGCAGGCCATCGGCCAAATCGAGAAGCAGTACGGCAAGGGCGCGGTCATGCGCCTGGGCGCGGAGTTCCACCTCCCCTGTCCCACGATCCCCAGCGGGTCGCTGGCGCTGGACATCGCCACGGGTGTGGGCGGCATCCCGCGCGGGCGGATCATCGAGCTGTACGGGCCCGAGGGCTCGGGCAAGACCACCCTGGCGCTGCACACCGTGGCCAACGCCCAGCGCAAGGGCGGCGTGGCCGCGTTCGTGGACGCCGAGCACGCCCTGGACCCGATGTACGCGCGCCGCCTGGGCGCGGACGTGGAGGGACTCCTCGTGAGCCAGCCCGACAGCGGCGAGCAGGCCCTGGCAATCTGCGACCTGTTGGTGCGCTCCAACGCCGTGGACCTGGTGGTGATCGACTCCGTGGCCGCGCTCGTGCCCCAGGCCGAGCTCGACGGCGAGATGGGCGACCAGCACGTCGGGCTACAGGCGCGGCTGATGAGCCAGGCCATGCGCAAGCTCTCCGGCGCCATCCACCGCACCCGGTGCGCGGTCCTGTTCATCAACCAGATCCGCATGAAGATCGGGGTCATGTTCGGCAACCCGGAGACCACCCCCGGCGGGCGCGCGCTCAAGTTCTACGCCTCCATGCGCCTGGACGTGCGCCGCGTGGGGGCCATCAAGCAGGGCCAGGAGACCGTGGGCAACCGCACCCGCGTGAAGGTGGTCAAGAACAAGGTGGCCCCGCCCTTCCGCACCGCGGAGTTCGACCTCCTGTACAACCAGGGCATCAGCCTGGAGGGAGACGTCATCGACCTGGGGCTCAAGTACGGGCTGCTGGACAAGTCCGGGGTGTGGATCAGCCGCGGCGAGGAGCGCCTCGGTCAGGGCAGGGAGAACGCCAAGGCCTTCCTGCGCGACCATCCCGAAGAGCGCGAGGCCCTGGTGCGCGAGATCCGCACCCACGCGGAGCTCCCCGAGCCCGAGGCCGAGGCCGCGAACGAGCCCACCGCTTGACCCGGCCGCCGAGAAGGAGCCGCAGCATGCGCGCGCCCACACGCAGGCAGGTGGACCTCGCGCTGGCCGCGGTTGCACCCGCGCGACGGGCCGGCGAGGGTCCCGCATGAGCGCCCAGCCCCTGTCCATGCCTGTGCGCGCGCCCCGGTTCTATGGGCCCATGTCCTGGGTGGCGGCCCTGTCCATTTCCTGGGTCTTGCACGCGCTGCTCATCGCGGGGCTCCTCTTCTGGGGGGTGCTCGCCGCAGCGCGCGAGACCGCGCCCCGGCAGCGGCACACGTTTCTCATCGTCGAGCCCGCACCCGACGAGGAGGTGGACACGGCCGACGCCGTGGCCCGCGCGGCCCGGCTGGCGCGCGACCCCTTTCCGGAGCCGAAGCCCGAACAGGGTCCGCACCTCGAAGGCGAGCTCGCCATGGAGACCCCGCGCGTAGGGCCCGAGGACGCGCCCGCCCCGGGTCCGGCCGCACGCGAGCGCCCTTTGCCCGACCAGGCGGCGCCCAGGCCGTCCGCCCCTGCGCGCGAGACGTCGCCTCCCTCGCCCGCCAAGGAGCCGGCGCCTGAGCCCGAACCTGCGCCGGAGTCCGCGAGCGCGTCCGCGCCCGAGCCGATCGCCGACATCGAAGGTCCGCACCCGCCCGTGGTCGAGCCCGCGGACGCGACCGACCCCACGCCTGCGCCCGAGGAGGGCCCTGCCCCGGCCGCACCCCCTGTCGAGCAGGCGCCCCCCGCGCCCGAGGTCGACTTCCAGCCCATCGGCGCGCGCGCGGCGAGCGGCACCCGCGCGCAGGACGCGCGCGCGCAGAGCGTCACCCTGCGCGGCAACACCGCGTACCAGACCCTGCGCGCACGTCACCCCGAGTACATGGAGGAGGTGGCCCGGCGGCTCAAAAAGAACCTGCGCATGGTCGGTTCCACGCGCCTGCGCAGCTATCACGTCGGCCAGGTGGCGGTGGCCTTCGGCATCGCTCCGGACGGGTCGCTCTTGGGTCCCGAGCCGCGCGAGGCCCGGCCCCAGATGCTGGCCGAGCAGCAGATCGTGCTCGAGGCGGTGCGCGCGTCCGCGCCGTTTCCGCCGTTCACCGAAGACATGAAGCGCGACGCCGCCCTGTTCCGCGACATCGGATTCGGCGTGGAGTTCCGCTGAGGGAGCCCGGCATGTGGACCTTGGACAGCCTTGCCCAGGGCGGGTACACCATGGTGGCCATCCTGGTGGCAAGCCTGCTGGCCGCGACCGAGGTCATCTACTGCTTCCTGGTCCTGCGCAGGCGGCGCGTGCTGCCGGTGCGACTCCTGCACGTGGTGGCCGGCCGCGGCGAGTTCCAGGACCCCGACCGCGCGGCCGCGGTCTGCCGCGCGCACGCGAGCCCCTTCGCCCATGTGCTGTTGACCGCCCTACAGACGCGCGACGCCGCGCCCGAGGAGGCCCGAGACCTGGTCGAGGGCGCGTACCGGCGCGCGGGCCACACGTTGGGGCGCAGCGTGCAGATCCTGGAGCTCGTGGCCGCCATTGCGCCGCTTCTCGGGCTGCTGGGCACGGTCATCGGCATGTATGACGCGTTCGGCGACATCGCCAGCACCGGGGTGCGCGACATCGGCGAGCTGCCCCTGGGCATCCGCAAGGCCCTGATCACCACGATCACGGGGCTGATGGTGGCCATCCCCAGCTACGTGTTCTACGCCTATTTCACGCGCCGGGTGGAGGACCTGCTCATCGAGATGGAGCGCCACACCGCGCGGCTCGTCGCGCGCCTGCGCGGGGCGCCCGCAGGGGAGCGCGCGCCATGAGGCATCGGCCCGCGTACCTCCAGCGCCGGCGGCTGGGGATCAACGTGACGCCCCTCATCGACGTGCTTTTTCTGCTGGTCATCTTCGTGCTCGTCACCGCCCGGTTCGAAGAGGTCGCGGCCATCGGCGTGGAGCTGCCCCACGGCGAGAGCCGCGAGCCGCCCCCGACGCAGACGCTCGTGCTCACGGTCACCGCGCAAGGCGACTGTTACCTGGGCGAGGATCCGGTGGGCCTGGACGCGCTCGGCGAGCGGCTGCGGGCGGCCAAGGACCGGGACCGCCAGACCACCCTGGTCGTGCGCGCCGACCGGCGGGTGCCCTGGGAGCGCGTGGCCCAGGCCCTGGACACCGCTCGCGCCGCAGAGCTGCGGCGCGTGGCCTTCCAGATCGCGCGCTGAGCGCG
The DNA here is from genome assembly GCA_964577825.1 of uncultured Planctomycetales bacterium. GTDB lineage: Bacteria > Planctomycetota > SZUA-567 > SZUA-567 > JAFGNG01 > CAZOBJ01. Next base: position 1,180 of record CAZOBJ010000183.1, on the reverse strand, counting down.
CGGACCGTCCATCGACAACGTGGACGTACGCATCGGGGCTCGTGCCCTACGTGGCGCGGCGCGGGCGCCCGGTGCAGGATCGGGGCCTACCAGGCGAAGTGCGCGAAGGCCTTGTTCGCCTCGGCCATGCGGTGGGTGTTCTCGCGCACGGTCATGGCCGCGCCTTCCTTGCGGTAGGCGTCCATGATCTCCTGCGCGAAGCTGGCGTGAAACGGCCGGCCCGTACGGCTGCGGGTGGCCTGGAGGATCCAGCGGACGGCCAGGGTCTGCTGGCGCTTGGGGCTCACCTGCACCGGAACCTGGTAGTTGGCCCCGCCCACGCGCCGGCTCTTCACCTCGACCATGGGCTTCACGTTGGTGACCGCGGTCTCCAGGACCTTCATCGGGTCCTCGGTGGCGAGCTTCTCTTCCACCAGGTCCATGGCCTGGTAGAAGATGCGCTCGGCCAGGGACTTCTTGCCGCGCTTCATGATGTTGTTGATGAACTTCGCGGCCAGCAGGTTGTTGAATCGCGGATCGGGCTTCAGTCCCGGGCCCGTGACCTTGGTGGACTTCACGACCATGGGAAACGACTCCTCTGCGTGCGGGGACTCGGCCCCGGCGTCTGCTGCCTCGGGGTCAGCCCTTCGGGGACTTGGCCCCGTACTTGCTGCGCGACTGGCGGCGGCCCTCCACGCCCGCGGTGTCGTGCACGCCGCGGACCACGTGGTAGCGCACGCCCGGCAGGTCGCGCACGCGCCCGCCCCGCACGAGCACGATGGAGTGCTCCTGCAGGTTGTGGCCCTCGCCGCCCACGTACGCGGTGACCTCCTTGCCGTTGGTCAGGCGCACTCGGGCGACCTTGCGCAGGGCGGAGTTCGGCTTCTTCGGCGTCTGGGTCTTCACGGCCAGGGCCACGCCCTTGCGCATGGGGCACTGCTCCAGCACGGGGGCGCGGCTCTTGTGACGGACCTTCTTGCGGCCCTTGCGGATCAATTGGTTGATGGTCGGCATGTTCGCTCCTCTCTCCAATCCTGGGGTCAGCTGCCCAGGCTCGTGGTCACCGTGGGGGCCGGCTCGCCGGTGAGCTCGTCCTCGGGGTGATGGGCCTCCTCCACGGACTGCAGCGCCTCGGCCTGCAGGCCGACATCGGCCCGGCGGTAGGCCTGGAACCCCGTCCCGGCCGGGATGATGTGGCCGA
>CAZOBJ010000182.1:0-4455 GCA_964577825.1 uncultured Planctomycetales bacterium | reverse complement strand
GTAGCGCGCTTCGTTCGGGACGAAGAGGTCGCTGGTTCAAATCCAGTCACCCCGATTCTCCTTCGCCCCGCAGCGCTGTTGCGGTGCGGGGCTACGGAGAATCGCCCTCCGTAGCCCGGCGCGCAACACACGGCGAAGCATCGTCCCTGGAAAACGGTTGTTGTTCTTCGTCTTGCTGACGACACAAAGGCGGACGCCTTCGAACGATACCTCAAGTCCGGCTCCGGCCACGCCTTCGCCGCGAGAGGCTTCTGGTAGCGTTGCCCTGACACGCCGCTCGCTGTGGGCGAATGACGGACCGGGGAGTGGCTTCGGCCGGGTTGTCGTCAACGCACGTGCGGACAGGCGGGACTGCCCGATCGTATCGTTGCCCTGACAGGCGAGCGGCTCCCTCCATGCCCCCTGCGCGGCCCGCGGTCCTCTGCCCTACTGATCTCCGGTTCCGCCTTGCCATGGCGCACGGATCGGGCAGACCAGTAGGAGGCCCGGCCACAGCCAGCTGCTCGGGCTACATGACACCGCGTGAACCCGCCGCGCTTCTGTAGCCGGCCCCGCTCCCTACCGCGACCCCTCGAACCGAAGTCGGCCGAACCGCTCGGTATTGTGCCAGCTGCCCTCCCACCAGCTCCAGCCGCTGTGGGGCATCCTGTCCCTGCGGAAGCGTCGATAGACGTTGAGGGCCCAGTCCTTGTCGATCCTCTCCACGTCGAACCCGTCCAGGGGAAAGGCGATTTCCGCCAGCCAATAGCCCGGGTGCAGGGTCACCGCCACCTTCCAGTCCGGGGCGAACGCGTAGTCGCGTTCCTCGCCGCTCACCTTCTGGTCGAACTTGAGGCCCAGGGGGTTGAAGGCCATCTGGTAGTACACCGGCTGGTCCGGGTCCGGCTGCACGAAGATGGCCACCGCATCGTCCTGCCACCGCCAGAGCGTGTCCTCGTTCGCAGCGGTCACCCGGACCCTGGAGGCCTGGCGGTCCGCGCACGCGATGGCCAGGTACAGGGTGTCCTGCGAATAGAGCGCCTTGAACCCGGTCTCTACCCGCGAGGGCCGCCTTCTGCCCGTGACGAACCCGGTGCGAAACGGCTGCGCGGCCCACGCCGGCTCGTCGAGCTTGCCGTCAATGGCAAGCGGCGCGTCCGTCTTTGCGACCGTGAGTTCCGGCAGATCCTCCAGGCCCGCGACGCGCGGCTCGGTGGCCAGGGACGCGGGCAAGGTCGCCGCCTCGCCGACCGCCCGCTCCAGGCGCTCGCGCCCGGTCCAGAAGCGCGGGGCCTTCATCGCGGACCATGCCGCGGCGTACCGGCCCTCGTCCAGCATGGTCTGGATGCGCGCCGCCTCGGACTTCATGTGCGAACGGTCCGCTGAGGCAAGCGCATTCATCGCGGAGGTTTCCTCGACCAGGGACGCGACGCGCTCCTGCATGGCGCGCAGACGGTCCATTTCCGGGCCGGACAGGTCGGCCGTGGCGTACCCGTGAACCGTCAGTTGCGGAGAATCGGACCGAAAGACCTGCAGGCCGAAGGGCGCGAGCTCGACCGCAAGATCGGCCCGCCCCGCGCCCGTTGCCTGCTCGCCCTCCGGGACGCTCTGCACGGCGCTCTCGCTCGTGAGCGAAATCGTGCCCGCGACCGGCCAGAACCCGGGGTTGACCACGTACAGCCAGGACCCGTTGTCCCGCTCCAGCACGCGGATGGCCAGGTTGGTCGTCAGGTCGGTGTCCAGCACGGCGGCGAACTCCGCGCGCGGCAGGTGGGTGAACGCGTTGACGAACGGACGCAGCGCCTGCTCGTTGCCCAGGTTCAGCGCCAGATCCGTGAACCCGGTCAACAGGAGCTGCGGGTCGCCTGTCACAAGCGCCTGCGCCAAGGCCTCGCGCGCGGACCGGCCGCTCGGCTGCAGGGCGAGGGTGAGCTCCTTGCGGTTCTGGATCCAGTCGGTCCCGCGGATCAGGCGCGCCCACCCCCGCCTCTCGTCGGCCGACAGCCCGCCCGTCACGGAATAGGCCTCGTGCCAGCCCGTGCGGCACAGCACATATCGGTTGCGTTCCGATGCGTAGGGTTGCGTGAAAGCCGGCGCCTCGCCGGGCAGCCACAGGAGCGGATCCTGGTACGGCGCGGGGGCCCGTCCGGCCACGCGCTGAGCGACGGTCCAGCGTCCCAGCCACACGTCCTCGACGTCTGCAAGCGCGTCCACATCAAGCGCGAAGTCGTGAAGGATGTCCGACACCGTGCGACCGCTTGCGTGATAATAGGCGAGCGTATCGCGATCCTCGATCTGAGGAATGGTGACGAGCTGAAAGTCGCCGCCCGCCTGCACGGCCCGCGCGGCCTTGGCCATGAGCTCGGTGAACTTGTCGCACCGCCACTGCAAGAAACGCTCGCGGATCTCAGGGTCGTTGCGGACAAACGCCGCGCGCTTGCGGAAGCGCTGCGGGTCCGAGGCATCCGCCGGCAGCGAGACGCCCGCCTCCCGCGCAAAGCGCTCCATGGTCACGTCGTCGAAGCTGAAGACCAGCGGATGGTTCCATTTCTGACCGTCGCCGAGGGCCGGCATCCAATATCCGGCCGCGCCCTGCGAGGGCCCGATCAAGGTATGCACGCCCCGGTAGCTGGGCAGGTGCGCGAAGGTGTCCGTGACTCGGCGCAGGGTCTGTAGATACTGCGCCTCCACCGCGGGGTGCATCCAGTTGCGCACGGTCGTGAACAGGATGTCCGCATACCGCTGCTGTCCCCGGGCATCGACCATGTTCAGCGTGTCCGCGCCCTGGGCGACCTGCGCGTTGTTGGCCCGGCTTCCGATGTCGTAGGACTGCGAGTACTCGACCCCGGCAAAGAAGTCGATGCCGTTCACCGCGAAGCAGTGCGCCAGCGTCGAGCGCGGGCACCAGGGCAGGCGCGCATGCCCGATGTCCGTGACCGGCATGTACGGCGTGTTCGCGTTCGTGTACTGGTAGCACCCGATCACCTGCACGTTCTGCCCGGCGAAGCGCAGGTACTGCGTGTAGTTTTCGGCCGCGGTCTTGAGCCAGACGAGGTCTTTCAGGTAGGTCTGGAATACGGGCTCCTCGCTTTGGGCCCGCTCCTCGTCGCGGCTCAGAGGCCGGTCCACGCCGAAGCTTCGGCCGAAGCCCTTGTCGAAGAACTGGCGCTCTGACAGGATGCCGTGCCGGCGGCTTGCGCCCGTGGCGAGCGCCGGCAGGTCGCCCTCGATGCGGCTGATGGTGAGCTTGCCCGCGGCGGCCCGGGTGTGACCGGGGCAGTTCACGATGTCGATCGTGTGCGGTCCGGCATCCGCGACCTGGATCCAGCGAAGCGTCTGCATCTCGCCCGTGGTGTAGAACTTGCCGCCCGTCTCCGCGCCCACGCCCGCCTGGGTGGCGAAGCGCACGCCGCGCTTCTTGCTCGTCACCGAAACCCCGATGCGCCTGCGCTGGTTGTCCGGATAGGTGAGCTCCATCAGGTACAGGGCCCCGGGTTCGTCGAATTCGAACCGGTAGCTGAACCCCGAGTCGCAGGCCGAGTCGCGGACCTGGCGGTAGGTCAGGTCCTCGAAGGTCAGGACCGTAGGCGCCTCCTCCTCGCGCGCATGCCCCCTAGGCATTACGATCGTCCACTCGTGCCACGGGTGCGGGTCGTCCGGGTCCGTGAAATCAATCTCGTCTTCGAGCGCGAGCTCCATCCCCTCGGTATACGATTCGCCCTGGACCGGCTCTTGGTCGAATCTGCGCAGCACCATGAGCGGTTCGGGCGGACGTGTGTAGACCGCCTCGCCCTGGCCGTCCTGGAGCGCCAGGCCGAGCACGTACACGCCGTGCGCTTGCTCGCCCAGGTCCACCGCATACACCAGCGACGGGCCGCGCCGCTCAAACGTCTCGACCACGCCCTGGGCCAGGCCGGTGACGTTGCCTTCGGCGTCCGAGGCGCCCAGGCGCCAGGCCAGCGCCGGCGCCCGGTCGGCCAGCCCGCCGGGCACGCGCACGCGGACCGAGACCGGCGCGTCGTCGCGGAAATAGAGGAACCTGCCGGTTGGGTTCTCGACAACGATCGGCCCCTTGTACGCGAGCAGGCACAGCTTGCCGCCGAAGTCGCGTTCCGCCAGCCGCAGCTGCGCGGTCTCCTCTACGTTCTGCCATTCGCTGTCGTCGAACCCGACCTCGTTCCACCCGTCCGGCGCTTCGGAGGCCCACCGCCAGTGCGTCCCGCTCTGAATGTCCACGACGTCTCCGCTCTGCATCACGACCTGGGACGCAATGGCAAGCGGGGGCGGATCAGCCCGCCGAAATCCGTAGAATCCGATCACATTGCGCTCGCCCGGGTTGAGATACGGGGCGATGTCCACGGGCGCGGTGTGATACAGATGCAGCGCGCCGCTGCGCTCGACCTTGTCTCCGTTGATGTACAGTGTGCTGACTGATCGTGCGCGGCCGAACCAGTACTGGTCGGTCTTGGCGGCGAC
>CAZOBJ010000181.1:0-4470 GCA_964577825.1 uncultured Planctomycetales bacterium | reverse complement strand
GTCCGTGATCTCGGTGCGCGAGGTCATGTCGCAGAAGTCGCCCTCGCTCTCGCCCGATCCGCGGAAGTCGATGGCCAGACTGCCGATCCCGCGGTGCCCCAACGCCCGTGAGACCCAGACCAACAGGCGCGAGTCCGTGTTGCGGCTGCCGGTGAACCCATGCGCGACCAGAACGCACGGGCAGGGCCGGGCCGCTTCGTCGGGCAGGCGCAGCATGCCGTGGACGTCTGTTCCCTCCACATCAATCGTGACGTGCTCCTCCACCGGGCACGCGGTTGCCAGGGCGTTGCGCAGGGACATGGGGCCTCCTCCTCGTCTACGAGTCGATGTATAGCGCGGCCGCACCCTCGGTGCCGGCCTGCACCACCACCGCGGGCAGGGCCCGGTCCGCAAGGGCGTGGGCCAGGGCGTACGGTCCGGCCACGGACAGCGCGTCGCCCAGAAGCGGCGCGTGCGACAGGGCGGACGGCAAGCCGACCGCCCAGAGGGCTGCGGTCTCGGCGCGGTCTATGTCCGGAATGCCCGGCGCGCACCCATAGGCGTGCGCGCCCTTCGCGAGCTCGATCCAGGACCCGCCCAGGGCTTCGGGGTCTCCCGTCTCGGCCCAGTGGCGGATGCGCGCGTGCACGCGCGCGCCGCGCGCGGCCGCATGGCCCGGGGCCTCAACCACAAAGAAGCAGGCCCCCTCGCCCGGGACCGTGCCCGCGGCCTGCGCGTCATAGGGGCGCGGCGGCCCCTGCGCGCACAACTCGCCTGCGTTCGCCCGGTGGGCCCATACGGGCGCGGACAGGCTTTCCGCAGCACCTGCGACTACGCACGGGGCCGCGCCTTCCTGGACGGCCAAGGCCGCGCACGCGATCGACCACAACCCGGCGAGGCGACTGCCGGCATGGACCGCGCCGAACCCGCGCAGCCCGAAGTCGATGGCCGCCAGGCTGGCGGGGCTGTTCGCGAAGCTGTGGCTGAACACCAGCCCCTGCACGCGGCGGGGCTTGCCCGCGAGGAGCGGCTGGGCAAACCGGTGCATGCTCTCCACGCACCCCCACGCCGTGCCGAACACGAGCCCGACCGGAGAGCCCGCGTCCGCCGGAACGGGCACAGGCAGGCCCGCGTCCTCCAGCGCGAGGCGCACCCCGCCCACGGTCAGGGCGCTCGTGCGGTCCAGGTAGGTCTGCGTGGAGACGAGATAGTCGGCCGGATTGTACTCACCCACCTCCGCTGCCCGCTCGCAGGCGCCGGTCGGCTCGAAGAGAGTCAGCTCGCGGATGGCGCTCTGCCCCGCGGCCAGGCCCCGGGCAAACGCTTCGCGGCCCGCGCCGAAGGGGCTGACCAGCCCCAGCCCGGTGATGACCGGTGCATCTGCTTGGGCCATACACGACTCTCCAGGGCAATGGCGCCTCGACGGCGACAACTCCGCGCCGCCCGCCCTCTTACGCCGTTTCGCGTGCTTCAATGTCAGGCAGGCCTTACGCGCCGATTCCTGTCGGCGACATCGTCGCAACGTTCAATGCAGAGCGCCCCGCTCAGGGGGGCGCTGGTTATTGGCGGAGAGGCGGGGATTCGAACCCCGGGTGCGTTTCCGCACACACGCTTTCCAGGCGTGTTCCTTCGGCCTCTCGGACACCTCTCCGGGCCGTCAACCGTACGTACTCTCGCGTGCATCTTCACCCTATCAGAAGCGCGGCGCGCTGGCAACCGTTTTGCGGGTCCGCGGGCCCGTATTCGGGCCCCATACAGTTGGATCGAGGAAGCGGGCTGGGGCCGGACTTGACAAAAACCCGGCCGCGTAGTCACTTACGGTCGACGCGGCGCCGGGCCGCGGTCACGCACGGGGCCGAAAGGGATTCGCAGGGAGTGAGAATCATGAGAATCTTGCGTGTGGTGCTCGCGGTGGTGGCAGGGGTGGGTCTGTGCACCTCGGTCTGCGCGGCGACGCTGACCGTGCCCCATGTAGACAATGCTCCCACGGTAGACGGTAGCCTGGACGATGTCTGCTGGCAGCAGGCCGCGGTTACAGAAGACTTCCGCGTGCTCGGGACCGACGATCCCGCGCCCGCACAGACCGAGGCCCGGGTGTGCGCCACGGACGAGATGCTGTACGTCGGGTTCCGGTGCCTGGAGCCGGACGGAGAGATCGTGGCCCAGAAGACCGGCCACACGTCCCCGAGTCGTGAGGATTCGGTGGAGGTCTTTCTCGGGCCGCGCCAGGGCGAGCCTATGTACGCCCACTTCATGCTGGGCGCGGGCGGGGCCTTCTTCGAGCAAAAGGTGGAGGGCCAGGAACGCGACCGCGTGTGGCGAGCGCCCTGGGTCCAGGCGGCGAGCCGCGTCGAAGGGGGGTGGACCGCGGAGCTGGGGATCCCGCTCTACGTGCTCGGAACCGGGCCCATCGGCCAGGCGCCCCTGGCCCTGAACTTGACCCGCAATCGGACGACGGAGCAAGGCGCCTCGTACTACACCTGGGCGGACCTCAAGCGAAGCTTCCATGATCCGGAATACTTCGGCGCACTCTCCGGACTGGCCGGGCAAGAGGTCGCGCCCACGTTCGCGCCCATGGTGGCGCGCGCGACCGCGCTCAACTACGAGATGAGCGAGGAGGGCTTCGCATACGCAGTGCGCGTGGAGCTGGTGAACTCCGGCGGCAAAGCGGGCGCGGCCACGCTGCGGCTCATGGACGAGCTTGAGGGCGGGCCCGCTCAGGAACGCTTGCGCACGGTGGACCTGACCCCGGCGGTGCAGACCGTGCGCTGGCAGGTGCCGGTGGCCGAGCTCGGCCGGCGCAGCGCGCGCGTGCAGGTCCAGGACGCGGTCCCGGACGCTTGGACCGAGGTGGCCGGGGCAGAGGACCTGCAAATCATCAAGGTGTACACGGACCGCAGCTACTACACGGACGAGGCGGACGCCCGGCTCGTGTGCGCCGCGGTGTTCACGCAAGCGCATGCGCGAGAGGAAGGGTTCGCGCTCTTTGCGGAGGTCACCCGCCGCGGCGGCGAGGCGGTCCACCAGGGCACGTTCGCGCAGCCGGGTCGCCGGGCGATGCACACGGTGCCCCTCGAAAACCTGGCGCCAGGCACGTACACGGCGACCGTGGCCCTGCGCGACGGCGCGGGGGCAGAGGTCGCGCAGGCGGAGTGCGATCTCATCAAGCGCCCGCCGGGCCCGTCGACCACGGTCAAGTTCGACCACATCGACAATCAGCTCCTGGTCGACGGCGAGCCGTTCTTCCCCGTGGGATACATGTACACGGGCGGCGTGTGGACCGAGGAGACCATGAAGAAGCTCAGCGACGGGGGCGTGAACTGCCTCGTGCGCTGGAGCGGGGTCATCGGCGGCGGCCCGCGCACCGAGGAGGGCTATGCGCAGTTGGCCGCGGAGACCGCGATCGCGACCCGGCACGGGATCAAGACGTTCCTGCCCCTGGCCGCGTTCGGCCCGCGGGTCAACTACGGGATGAGCATGGACGAGTTCGCCGGGCACATGGACACCCTGATGGAGGCCCTGCCCGGCGCGCTGCGTCGCTATCGCGACCTCGACGGCGTGATCGGGTACTACGGCCTGGACGAGCCGGGCACGGCGTGGTACGGGTTTGCCCGGCGGCTGTACCTCACCTTCCAGCAAGGGGACCCATACCGCATCCTGTACGGCTCGAGCTGGCGCGACTGGGAGCCGGAGGCCTACGGACTCTACGACCTGTTGGGACGGCACAGCTACTGGATGCCCTACATCGATGGCCCCAACAAGCTGGCACGCGGTTGCGTGGCCATGCGCGAGCTTGCCACGCGATTCCACAAGCCGTTCGTGGCCACGCCCCAGGGCTGCTGGCGCGAGGAGACGCGCAAGATCACGCCGCACGAGATGCGCATGAGCTACTACGTGCCCCTGATCCAGGGCGCCAAGGCCCTGATCATCTTCACGTACGACGACGACATCCATCCGGCCGAGTGGAAGGCGGCGACCGAGATTTTCTCCGAGGTGAATGCGCTCACCCCGCTCCTCCTCAAGGAGGGTCCGCCGCAGAACGTGACCTGCAACCTGGCCGCCGAACCGGGAGAGGCCTCGCTTCCGCCGGGGCCAGCAGCCGCGCAGACCGACTTCCGGCCCGTGATGCAGGAGTCGACCAAGGTGCAGATGCCGGCCGTGCAGGTGCTCGTCAAGAACCATCCTGACGGCGGCGAGGTGATCCTGGCGGCCAACAGCGCGAATCGGCCGCGCGAGGTGCAGTACACGCTCAGCTCCCTCACCGCGGACAGCCGCGTGGTGAACTTCTTCGACCTGGAGAAGACCTACGAGCGCGTGGGCGCGCAGGGGTTCAGCGACCGGCTGGAAGGCTGGGGTGTGCGCGTGTACCGGACGCTCAACACCGACCGCGCGCCCGACGAGGCGGTGCGCATGGCTGTGAACGTAGTTGACCAGGGGCCCTCGGACCGGAGCCCGCGCCCCGGGAGCAGGGCAAGAACCTGCTGTACAACG
>CAZOBJ010000180.1:0-4532 GCA_964577825.1 uncultured Planctomycetales bacterium | reverse complement strand
CTACACGCGCACGGTGTTCGAGTTCACCCACGCCGCGCTCGGGGCCCAGGACGCCATCGGCGGCGGCGGGCGCTACGACGGGCTCGTGGAGCTCCTGGGCGGGCTGTCCATGCCCGCGGTGGGCTTCGCCCTGGGCGTGGACCGGGTCCTGCTCGGGCTCGAGGCGCGCGGCGAATCCGCCCCGGCGCAGCCCCTCGCGGTCTACGGCGTGGCCGTGGGCGACGAGGCGCGCGCCGCACTGGCGAAGCTCATGGCTGACCTGCACGCCGCGGGTCTGGCCGCGGACATGGACTTCGAGGCGCGCAGCCTGAAGGCCCAGATGAAGCGCGCGAACCGCCGTGGCGCGCGCTTTGCGCTCATTCTCGGCGCGGAGGAGCTCGCCGCAGGCGAGGCCACCCTGCGCGACATGCGCGAGGGCACGCAGGAGCGCGTCCCGTGCGCGCAGGTCCCGGCCACAGTGCGCCGCCGGATGGAGGGCTGAGGCGCATGCGCTGGATCCCGCGTCCGGTCCGTCGGGCGGCGATGTACCTCACGCTCCCGATACTCACTGTGGTGAGCATCGTGGTGCTCCTCGGTCTGTCGATCCTGTATCTTGTGCAGAAGCTGCGCGGCGCGAAGCCCGAGCGCTACGGTCCGCGCGCCGCGTCCGCAGACTCCTAAGCCCGGTATCGGAGGACACGCATGTCATACATCCCGTTTCTTCTGCTCGGCGCGCTTATGGGCACCCTGTCGGGGCTGTTGGGCATCGGCGGGGGCGTGGTGGTGGTGCCCGGCCTGGTGTGGCTCCTGGACCTGCCCATCAAGAAGGCCGTGGCCATGTCCCTGACCGTGATCGTGCCCGTGGCCGCCAGCGGAGTCATCGGACACGTGCGCCACGGACACCTGGCCGTCCAGGACCTCAAGTCCGCCGCGCTCGTGGCCGCCGGCGGGATCGGATGCGCGATGCTCGGAGCATGGCTTGCCCACATCCTGCCCGCGCCCACGCTCAAGCGGGCCTTCGGGCTGCTCCTGGTGGTCGTGGGAATCCGCATGGTGCTGGTGCCGTCCAAGCCGTCCCAGCCCGAGCCGGCCGAGGCGACGCAGGGGGCCGCGCAGGGGGCCGCCGCGCCCACGGCGGATTCCTGAGCCTGCGGACGAGGCCCCTGCCCTGCGCATGCGCCAGGGCCTCGCCCAAGTCGGCGCACTCGCCGTTCGCCCAGGGGCTAGTGGGTGGGGGCCGGCCCACCGGATAGGATTTGGTTCAGAAGCCCGATCACCACCACGGCCACGCCCAGGGCCAGGATCGCGGCGAAATAGCGCCGGATGCGCCGCCCACCCAGGCGGTGGTGGGCCCACACCCCGAAGCGCGCCCCGGCAATCGACCCTGCGAGCAGCAGGGCCACGAGCACCAGGTCCACGTTACCCTTGAAGTAATGGTCCGTGGCCCCGTACGCGGTCGCGCACATGATCTGGAACGCACTCGTGCCCACCGCCACGGCCGTGGGCGCGCCGATCAGGTACACGAGGAGCGGGAACATCACGAACCCGCCGCCCACGCCCAACAGCCCCGTCAGCACGCCTACCGCGCACGCAAGGCCCATCGGCACCCACAGGCTCAGGCGATGGATGCGGCTGCGCGGAAAGGCGAGGACCGGCGCGAGCCCGAGCCTGCGCAGCGCGCGCGCGAGCGAGGTGTCGGCCTCCTCTTCGCCCTGGTCGGCGGCCTTGCCGGTCTCGCGCAGGATTGCCACGCCCACGATGCACATGAGCGCGACGAAGAGAGCGCTCAGGACCAAGTCCACGGCGGGCTGCTCGCTGCCCGCGATCGTCACGGGCGGTGCCTGGGTCTTGAGCCACTGGAGCAGCGCCGCGCCTACGAAGGTGCCCGCAATCGCGCCCGCGGCCAGCACCACGCCGAGCTTCGCATCCACGTTGCCCCGCTTGTTGTGTCGATAGGTGGAGTACGACCCGGTCACAAAGATCTGCGCCAGATCGCTGCCCACGGCCACCGGGAACGGCACGCCGATCAGGAACTTCAGGCACGGAGTGAGTAAGAACCCGCCCCCCACGCCGAAGAGCCCGGTCAGGCACCCGATGCACGCGCCCAGCAGGATCACGGCCGGCCAGAAGACCTCCAGCCCGGCTACGGGCAGGTCGATGGTGAACACTACGTCGTCCCTTTCGGCTGGCGGGTCAGGAGACCTCGCTGCCGCTTGTCACGTCCGGCCTGTCCGTGGTCAGGAGCACCACCCGGTCGCCGTCCGTGGCCGCCAACAGCATGCCCTGGCTCTCCACGCCCCGCAGCCGCGCGGGCTGGAGGTTGTCGGCCACAATGATGCGCTTGCCCACCAGGTCCTCGGGCCGGTAGTCCTTGCGGATGCCGGCGACGAGCTGCTTGGTTCGCTCGCCCACCTTCACGCGCAGGACCACGAGTTTGTTCGCGTTCGGGTGCAGGCTCGCGTCGACCACCTCGGCGACCCGCAGCTTCACGCGCTGGAAGTCCTCGATGGAGATGAGCTCTTCGCCCGGCTTGTAGCCTTCCGGCGTGCCGCCCGCGGACGCGTCCTGGTTCTGGTCCGTTCCCATAGGTTCTTCCTCCATCCGATCATTCGCACGACGATCCCGATTCATGCAGGCGCGGGCTCTTCGCCCTGCTCACCGTCTCTTACGCGACGCACGCGCCGCCGGACCGTACTCGACCACCACCATGGTGTGCACGCCCACGTCGCGCAGCGTCACCACGGCATCGCGTCCCTCATGACGCACGCGCAGGGGGCGCCGGTCGGGCGCGCGGTACACGCGCTTGACTGGACGGCGGCCCCGCGCACGCAGCCGCAAGGTCACCTGCGCGATGCGCGGCATTTCGGCGATCTCATCGTGGCGCATGGGCGCCTGGCGGCATCCGCTGTACCCGGGCGCGCCGACCGACCGGCTGGTCCCGGCCAGCGCGTGCACGAGGCTCACCACCAGGTGGCCGCGCCCCATCTGGGTATGGGCGAAAAGCTCCAGGCTCTCCGGGCCCTCCAGGCTCGCGGGCGGCGTGCGGCCCAGCGCCTTGTCCAGGAGCGCGGACAGGATCAACCGAATGTTGTCCTGCCCCACCAGGCGGTAGTGCAACCCCGGCGTGCCCGCGAAGTAGTAGCAGCGGCCGCGCCCGTGCCGGTTCTCCAACAGGCCAGGATGGTCGGTCGGCACGAACACGTTTATGATCTGCACCTCGATCGGGCGCATGTATACTTCGCCCAGGACCCGCGCGTCCTTGTGCGCGCGCACGACGCGCTGACCGTCGCGCAGGCACACGACGTCGCTGACCCACGGCGCGCCCCTGGGCAGCAGCCTCGCGTCCACCTTGAGCTGGTTGCGCGCAAAGGCCCGATCCTCCACGAACCGGGCCCCGAACACATCGCCCAGCGCGAAGTCTTTGCGCGCATGGCCGTCTTCGTCGAGCCGCGAGGTGTCGCCCGTGGCGACGACCACACCGCCTCGTTCCACGAACCGGCGCACCGCGGCCGCGCGCGTGCGGCTCATGCAAGCGACGTCCGGGAGAATGAGCACCTTGAGCCGGCCCAGCACCTCGTCGGTGAGCATCTCCTCGGGCACGACCGTCCAAAGCGCGTGCGAGGCGATGAGGACCTGCACCCACCCCTCCAGCGCGAGCTCGTGATGGTTCGTCTTGGCCAGAGTATCCTTGGGAGGAATGCTGGGGCGGAACTCCAGGGTGTCGTGACTGTGCACCAGCCCCACGTTGGCCACGGGCTCGATGTCCTCGAGCCAGGGCTCGTACGGAATCTGCTCGTCGAAGAGCTTCTTGGTGAGAGCAAACAGGCGCTTGTCCAGTGTGCCGTCGAGGTTCACGATCACTCCGCCGCAGATCGCGCAATTGTTGCTGCGACCGGTCCACATCTCCGCGTTGTAGCTGTCCGGGGCCTTGGTGGTGGTGAAGTCGTTGTACGCGGTTACCGAGTCGAGCAGCACCTCGCCGCGGCCCTTGCGGCTGTAGGCCCCGTACACGCGCGTCTTCCAACTCACCTGCAGCATGCCCCTGCGCAGGTGGAAGAGGTCGCCGCTGAGGAAGTCGCAGTTCTCGGCCGCGAACCCGATGCGCTGCATATTCGGGCCGGCCTGGAACGCATGCAGGTTGTGCACGAGCTCCACGTCCGGGCGCAGGTCCTTGATCAGCTTCCTCAGCCGCTTCGCGTACCGGTCGTTCTGCGCGTAACGCCAGCGGATGTAGGCCACGTACTCGTCGTGGTCCATTTCCGAGACCGGACGGAACGGGCGGCCCAGGGCCTCTTCGTACAGGGGCTCGCAGTACGGGCACCGCCAGTCCTCGAGCCCGAACAGGCCCAGGAAGTCCACGTAGTAGCCCTTGACGGGGTAGGCCGACACGACTTCCCGCGCCTGCTCCAGGGCGAACTCGCCGTACGGGCCGTTCAGACACGCGCCGCCCACGCGCATGCCCTGGGCCTCGTCCGTGGTGTCCAGGCCCCGCAAATCCGGCAGCTGATGGCACCAGTCCGGATGGTCCTTGGGCATGCGGTGGTCGGAGAACT
>CAZOBJ010000179.1:0-4613 GCA_964577825.1 uncultured Planctomycetales bacterium | reverse complement strand
TGGAGGCCCTGGCCGCGCAGGACGCCTGGCCCGCGCCGTCGGAGATCATCGTGGCATGCAACGGGTGCACGGACCGGACCACTGCGCTCGCGCGCCAGTACCCTGTGCGCCTCGTGGAGGATCCGCACGCGGGCATGAGCTTCGGCAACAACCTGGGCGCCAGAGTTGCGCAGCAGGAACTCCTGCTCTTCTGGGACGTGGACACCCGCATCGCGCCGCCCGCGTTCGAGGATCTCGCCGCCGCGGTGCGTGGGCGGGACGAGAGCGTAGGCGGGATCCGCGCCCTGCCGGACCGGGTCTATCCCCGGTCCGTGTTCTTCTACGGGCTGATGAACCTGTACTGCCGGCGCCACCGGCTGCCGCCCGCGGGCACGGTGGTCGCCAGTCGGAGCGTGTACGAGTGCGTCGGCGGGTTCGACGAATCCATCCCCCAGGGCACGGGATCCGACTTTGTGCGCAGGGGCCGGCAGGCGGGCGCGACGTTCGTATGGGTCCAGACCGACCATTGCCGCACCTCGGTGCGTCGATTCGAGGAGCGCGGCTACCTGCGCCAGCTCCTGGAGTGGCGGCGCAACATCCGGGCGCACGGCCGGGGCGACAAGTCGGACATCGAGGCTCGCCCCTACGACGTGATCCGCTGATGTGCGCGACCGGCCGATGGCAGCGGCCTCTGCGGGCGCGAAGTGCCCGAGTGGACCGCGTCAACCTTTGCGCTGCCAAGGGGATGGGGTGCGACGCTGCCGGTTTGGGCCGCGCGGTTTTGGCCGGTCGCCTTGACTCCAGCCCGAGCCCCTGTATGCTTCAACCGTGGTATGCGGCTTAGTAACGGTTTCAGGGTCGGGAGACGGCAGGGACCCGATGGACCTCCACTGTCCCCTGTGTGGCCGTTCCTTTGCGGTGGATGCGCGCCCGGGCGCATCGGTCACCTGCCCGGAGTGCGGCAGGCGCCTGGCCCTCGCCCCCGGGCCCGCGAGCAACATTCACCTCACCTGCGCCAACTGTGCGGCCAGCTTCACCGTGTCGGGCCTGGACGCCGGGGGCGAGGCGCGCTGCCCGTCCTGTGGAGAGACCGTGAACCCCTACGACGGTCGCGAAACCGTGCTGATGAGCAAGGCGAGCGCGCCAGCCTCTCCCTTGGCGGAGGCGCCCGTGGATCCGCTTGCCAAGCCCCAGCCGAACGGGTCCCAGACCGTGGCCGCAGCGGTGAGTCTGGGCGGGTACCGGCTCAGGGAAGTGCTTGAGCGCGGGCCCCTGGGCACGCGGTTCCGGGGCGAGCAGGTGAATCTGGGCCGCGAGGTGGCCGTGGACGTGATGGACCGCGCCCTGGGTGAGCAACCCGCCCGCGCGCGCGCCTATCTGGAGGAGGCCCGCAAGGTCGCGGGCCTCGACCACCCGAGCATCCCGGCTGTGTACGATGTGGGCACGGACCGGGATCGTCACTTCGTGGTGAGCGCCCTGGTGCACGGCGAGACCCTGTTCAAGCGATTCGAGGACGGGCGCCTGTTCCAGGCCCGCGAGCTCGCCCGCATGGGCAGCCGGATCGCCGCCGCCATGGCCACGGCCCACGCGAAGGGCGTGTTTCACTGGAGCGTGAGTCCCTCGAACCTGGAGGTGGACGCGCGGGGCGGCGTGCACGTGCTCCACTTCGGCCTGGCCCGCGCCCTGTTCGTGGGCGGCGTGGCCGGCCCTTCCGTGCACAAGGGCGCGTTCGAGTTCTGCCTCGCGCCCGAGCTCTTCCAGGGCCGCGAGGCGGACGCGCGCACAGACCTCTATGGTCTGGGCGCCACGTTGTACATGGCCTTGACCGGCGCGCATCCCTATCCGGCCGAGGCTTGGGCCAGGCTCGTGCGCGGCGAGGCGGCGCCCGCGCCCGCGGCGCCGGGATCGCTCGTGCCCAAGGTTCCCGACGAGATGGGCCTGCTTCTGCGCGAGCTGCTGGCGCCGGACCCGGACCGGCGTCCCGGCTCGGCCGCGTCCGTGGCCCAGCGCCTGGACGCCCTGGGCCGCAAGCGGCGCAGCGCCCGCGTGGCTCTCTCCGAGGTGCCGCCCGTGGCCGAGGAGCAGAAGCGCAAGTACCGGCGCCTGGCCACGGACATCGGGGTGAGCGTGCAGCGCGTGCGCGTGCCCGGGTCCCGAGCCAGGGAGGTGGAGACGCGGCTCAAGGACCTGTCCGAGAACGGGGCGTTTGTGGTCACGGACGCGCCTGCGCCGGTGGGCAGCTTCGTGAAGCTGGGCTTCGCCCCCAGCGGCACGAGCTCGCGGGTCCAGGTCCTAGGCGTGGTCCGGTGGCGCGACGACCGGCCGGGCCGCCTGGGCATGGGCGTGCAGTTCATCGAGGTGTCCGCCCAGGATCGCAACCGGGTGGAGCAGTACGTGCGGCGGCGCGAGGCCGCCGAGATGGTCCAGTCCGTATCCGTGGGCGCGCTGCACCGCAGACTCCTGCGAACGGTGGTGGGCAACTGGGACCGGGAGCTGTCCATGGAGGAGCTCGTGCGCGGCACCGGCGCGAGCAGGCAGCTCTTCGAACGCACGCTCGAAGACTTCGAGAGGGCGGGCCTCGTCAGGCGCAAACAGGACTCCGTGGTGTGCGTGCGGCCGGCCAACGAGACCGTGCGCACGGCGATTCTGGACATGGTGCGCGCCACGCGCGCGTAGAGCATGGGCCGCGGGAGCAGGCGATGCACGCATCCCTCGACGTGGTGGTGGCCGGACACCTGTGCCTGGACGTGACCCCGGCCTTCCCCCAGGGCCTGGGCTCGGATCCGAGCGCGGTGTTCGCGCCGGGCCGGCTGGTGCGCGTGGGCCCGGCTACGCTGTCCACGGGCGGCGCGGTCAGCAACACGGGCCTCAGCCTCTTGCGCATGGGCCTGAAGGCTGAGCTGATGGCCAAGATCGGCGAGGACGTGTTCGGCGAGGCGATCCGGCGGCTGTGCGCACAGGCGGGCGCAGAGCGCGGGCTCGTGGTCGTGGCCGGCGAGCAGTCGAGCTACTCGTGCGTGCTGGCCGCGCCGGGCATCGACCGGATCATCCTGCATTGTCCGGGTGCGAACGACACCTTTTGCGCGGACGACGTGGACTATGCGCTCGTGCGCGAGGCGCGGCTCTTCCATTTCGGGTATCCGTGCATCATGGAGCGATTCTACGCCGATGAGGGCGAGCTCGCGCGCATGTACGAGCGGGTGAAGTCCGGCGGCACGATCACGAGCCTGGACCAGTCGTATCCGGACCCGGCCAGCCCGGGCGGGCGCGCGGACTGGGAGGCGATCCTGGGCCGGGCGCTGCCGCACGTGGACGTCTTTCTCCCCTCGGCCGAAGAGAGCCTGCTCATGTTCGACCGGCCCCGGTTCGAGGCCCGCCGCCGCGAGGCCGGGGGTCGGGACCTCACCAAGGTCCTGCGCGCCGAGGACGTGCGCATGATCGCCGATCGGCTCCTGGACATGGGCGTGGGCATCGCGGGGGTCAAGTGCGGGGTGCGGGGCCTGTATCTGCGCACGGCCGCGGACCTCGGGCGCGTCGGCGGGGCCGGCGGCCCGCCCGCGGCCGCGTGGGCCGACCGGGAGCTGTGGACCGCGCCCTTCCGCGTGCCGGTGGTGAGCGCCACGGGCAGCGGCGACAGCGCCATTGCCGCCTTCCTGGCCGCGTTCCTGCGCGGGCTGGGGCCGGAGGAGGCCCTGCGCGCGGGGTGCGTGGCCGGGGCTCTGTCCGTGCAGACCCTGGACGTTGTGAGCGGCATGCTCCCCTTCGACGAGATGCTCGCCCGCGCCGAGGCCCTGCGCGAGCGCCTGCCCCTGGACCCCGGAGAGGGCTGGCGCTACGACGGCGCGTGCGCGTGCTGGCGCGGGCCCCTGGACAGCCGGGCGTAGCGCCGGGTCATCTTTCCCCTACGTGCGCAGACGAGACCGCGCGGGGCGTCGGCCGCCGCGCCTCGGGCAAGGTGCATCCGCCGGTTCGGCCATGCCTTTTCCCTTGACCGCTCTTGCGCACGGGTCCAGAATTCCCTTGTGGGCCGTGCGGCACGCGGGAGCGCTGCGCCGGCCGCCGTCCGGGAAGCCTGTCAGGAGGAATCGCCATGGCGGACAAGGTCAAGTGGGGCGTGATCGGCTGCGGGGGCATTGCCGCGCGGCGCACGATCCCCGAGTTCAAGCAGATGTCCTCGCAGGGCGAGCTCGTGTCGGTTATGGATATCGACGAGGCTCGCGCCAAGGAGGTGGCCGACCAGTTCGACGTGGGCCACTCGTGCGCCTCCGAGGAGGAGCTGTTGGCCCAGGACCTGGAGGCCGTGTACATCGCCACGCCGTCCGACGTCCACTGCCGCCAGACCGTCCAGGCCGCGCAGGCGGGCAAGCATGTGCTGTGCGAGAAGCCCATGGCGCTGAACCTCGAAGAGGTCGACGAGATGCAGACCGCCTGCGACGAGGGCGGGGTGAAGTTTATGCTCGGCTTCTGCATGCGCAACAACGTGTACAACCGCAAGGCGCGCGAGCTTGCGCAGGCCGGGGCCATCGGGCGGGCGGTCATGGGCCGGGCGCAGCTCACCTGCTGGTTCCCGCCCATCCCCGGCGCGTGGCGCCAGGACGTGGCTCGTAGCCGCGGCGGGGCGTTTATCGACATGG
>CAZOBJ010000178.1:0-4780 GCA_964577825.1 uncultured Planctomycetales bacterium | reverse complement strand
GGGCATGACGTTCCTGGAGTACGTGTCGAGCGACCCCCTGCGCCCGAGCCCCGAGCGGCGCACCATCTACCTCGTGTGCCTGGAGGGCTTCGAGGATTTCCAGACCGCGCGCGAGGTGCGCCGATTCCTGGCCGCGTTCTTCTCTCTGCCCGTTCGCCTGGTGACGGGCCCCCGTCCGCCCGCGGCGGCCTACGACCCCGAGCGGCGCCGGTACGACGGAGACGAGATCCTGTTCGCCCTGAACCGGCACATGCCCGACGACGCGCTCCTGTGCGCGGCGCTCACGGACAAGGACATGTTCAGCGGCCGGCTGTCGGCCGTGTTCGGACTCGCCTACCGCGACCTGCGCGCGTGCGTGGTGTCCACGGCCCGTGCGTGGGGCGATCCGTCGCAGGCACGCAGCGATGACGAGCGCCTGCGTCTGGACAAGCTCGTGGCGCACGAGGTCTGCCACGTGTTCGGCCTGGCGCATAGCGCGGGCTACCGGTGCCTGATGAACGGGACCATGTCTCTCTCGGACGTGGACCGCGCGCCCGTGTACCTGTGCGGCCCGGCGCGTCGCCAGCTCCAGTACAGCATCGGGTTCGATCCGGGGCTGCGGGACCGGCGCATCGTCCAGGCGCTTCGCACACTCGACCATGCGCCAGAGGCCCGCGTGTTCGCAACGCGGCGGGTCCGCGCCGACCGCGTGGCCGCCAGGCCGACCCGCGCGGACGACCTGCTGGCCGCCCGCCGTTCGCCTCGCTGGTAGGGGGCGAGAGCCCGCCGGTCTGGGACGCCATACAGCTCAAGCGGGCTGTGCACCCTGTTCGCCTTGGACAAGATCCCGCGCGGCAAGGAGCGCGGCGCCCAGGGCTCCGGCCATCTGGGGCCGGTCGGCGACCTGCACGGAGGCATGCAGCGCCTGGGCGAGCGCCCGGTCCATACCCGGCACCAGGGCCACGCCTCCGGTAAAGAGCACGGGCTCCTGTACCATCTCGCCGGCCATGGCAGCCATGCGCGCGGCGATCGACTGCTCCACGCCCGAGGCCACGGCCCCGGGCTCCACCCCCTCGGCGAGCAAGCCCACGATCTCGGTCTCCGCGAACACCACGCACAGGCTCGTGATCCTGGCCGGCTCCTCGCTTCGGCAGGCCATGCGGCCGAGATCCCCCAGAGACACGTCTAGGCGCTGGGCGACCACCTCCAGAAATCGGCCGGTCCCGGCCGCGCACCGGTCGTTCATCGCGAACTCGTCCACGGTCCCGCGAGGCGAAAGGCGCAGGAGCTTGCTGTCCTGCCCGCCGATGTCGAGCACGGTGCGCGCCTTGGGATGATCGTGGCGCACGCCCGCGGCATGGCAGGTGATCTCCGTGGCCGCCCGGTCGGCGAAGTCCACCTTGTGCCGGCCGTACCCGGTGGCCACTACGCGCAGGACGTCTCCGTGCGTGCGTCCGGCGCGTTCGAGTGCCTGAGCGTACAGGGACTGCGCGCGCGCGGCCTGGCCCACGCCCTGGTCGGCCACCGCCTCGACCACGACCCGGTCGCGTGCGGGATCGTAGATCAGGGCCTTGATCGTGCGCGAGCCCGCGTCAATGCCGGCACAGAGCATAATGGTCCTTTCGCACGGTCCGGGACGCCGGTGCGGTTGTATCGCGGCTGCGCATTCGGGTCAATCCGCGCGCAGCTCCGGCAGGGCGCCGACCAGCCGCCGGTCCGAGGCGGGCAGGGCCAGATCGTCGAGCTCGCGCGGGGCCACCCAGCGCAGCCGGTCGTAATGGTCCGACCGCGCCCGGCCGCGCACCTCGTCGCATGCGTACAGATGCAGGGTGATGCGAAAGTGTGTGTACGCATGGTCCACTGCACCGAGCGCCTCGCGTACATTGACGTTCAGGGCCGTAGTCTCGCGC
Organism: uncultured Planctomycetales bacterium; assembly: GCA_964577825.1. Taxonomy (GTDB): domain Bacteria; phylum Planctomycetota; class SZUA-567; order SZUA-567; family JAFGNG01; genus CAZOBJ01. The sequence goes on along the minus strand of CAZOBJ010000178.1, from coordinate 2,891 downwards.
ACGATGTGCGCGAGCGCATGCTCGTGCGCATCGCCGTCTGTCACCGTGGACCCGGGGAACTCCCATAGGCCCGCGAGCATGCCCCCGGGCCGGCGCTTGCCCACAAGGTAGCGCCCCCGCCGGCGGATCGCTGCCGCGACCACGGTGCGGTGCGGCGTGGCGCGCCGGGCCGCCACTACGGGCAGGCGGTCGACCCGGCGGGTGCGTTTGGCCCGGCACAAGCGGGATGCGGGACACTGCGCGCAGCCCGGGCTGCGCGGCGTACACACCCGCGCGCCGAGCTCCATGAGCGCCTGGTTCCATGCGCCCGGGTCGTCCTCAGGCACGAGCCGCGCGGCGAGCGCCCAGAACGCGCGGTCCGCTCGGGCCGTGCCCAGCGGCGCGTCGACGGCGAAGAGCCGCGCGAGCACGCGCTTCACGTTCCCGTCAACCGCGGGCACGGGTTCGCCGAACGCGATGCTCGCCACGGCGCCCGCGGTGTAGGGGCCCACCCCGGGCAGGCGCCGCCAGGCCGCGGCCGTGCGGGGCAGCCGCCCTCCGTTTGAGGCCGCCACCTGCCGGGCCGCGGCCTGTAGGTTGCGCGCGCGGTTGTAGTACCCCAGGCCCTCCCACAGTTTGAGCACCTGTTCCTCGCTCGCTGCGGCCAGGGCGCGGACCGTGGGAAAGGCGCGCACAAATCGCTCGTAATACGCCAGCCCCGCCTCCATGCGGGTCTGCTGTAGGATCACCTCCGCGAGCCAGATGCGGTACGGGTCGCGCGTGGCGCGGAAGGGCAGGTCGCGCGCCTCGCGGCCGAACCAGGCGCACAGGACCTGAGCGAGGGGCGGGCCCTTGGCCCGGGCCACGCGAGCGAGCCGCGGGGGACAGGCGTCCTGTGGTGTTCGCATGGATGTCTTTCGGTTCACCGCACGGACGGCAGGGCTATGCAAGGGTGAGTGGCCGCGCGGCGCGCATCCGCGTACAGCCGGTTCGCGTCGGGGGCGCCTTGCTCCTGTAGGTCGGTACGGAAAAACTCGTCATGGTGCTTTTTCGCGAGCTTGGTGAGCGCAATGTCGCGCCACAGAAAGAAGAAGAGGAGCACGCCCGCGGCCACCAACAGCACCAGCCGCTCGATGCGCCTGCCTCGCCCGGTGCGCAGGAGCTGGAACACGATCAAGAGCGCCGCGGCCACGGCCAGCGGCACCATCACGTACCAGCGCAGCGTAACCGACTCCAGGAAGGTCAGGACCGCGAACGCGGCCACGAGCCCCAGCCCCACCCAGGTGGGGATCCGGATGCGCGCGGGTCGCTTGGGTCCGGGTTCGGACGAGCTCGCTTCGGTCTGTGCCATGGCATGCTCCTGTGCCTGTGCGCGTACGCCATGCGCTCGGTCGTGCGCGCGGCCCGTGGACAGCACCGCCTCCTTCCATCCGAAGTTGATTGTAGCGGATCGCCTATCGCGCGCAATGAGGTTTACGCGGTGGGGATGCCCAACCCCGCAGCTCGCGCAAGGCAGGGCCGCGCAGACCGCCGCCGGTCAGTGCGTCCACGCTGACCTTGCCCCTTGCAATAGACCCGCCCGGTGCGAGAATGGGGCTGGAAGGCACGTGCCCGGCCCGGACCCGGCAAAAAGGAGAGAAAGCATGGACCTGTGGATCATGCGCCACGGCGCGGCGGTCTCGCGCGACGACCCGAACGGCCCGCCCGACCCCCAGCGCCCGCTCACCGAAGAGGGCATGGACAAGACGCGCGCGGCCGCCCAGGGCCTGGTCGCCCTGGGGCTCCGGCCCGAGCGGATCCTGTCCAGCCCCTATGTGCGCGCGCGCCAGACCGCGGAGCTCGCCAGCCAGGTGCTGGGCGCCGGGCTCGCGGCCGTGGAGAGCACGGACGCCCTGCTCGGCGGGTCGGCCCCGCGGGAGCTCTTCGAGGTCTTGGCCGAGCAGGACGCGCAGGCCGTGCTCTGCTGCGGGCACGCGCCCCACCTCGACCAGGTGATCGCCTATGCCCTGCGCGCGGCCGACACGGTCACCCGGCTCAAGAAGGCGGGCGCCGCGCACCTGGCCCTCGATGGCCTGGGCCCGCCCCTGGGCGTGCTCGCGGGCCTGTACCCGCCCAGGGTCTTGCGCACGCTGGGCCAGGGCAAGGGCTGAGCGCGGCGCAGCGCGGCTGTGCTTCTAACTGGATCGCCTACGACGCGCCCACCAGGGCCTGGAACCGGGTCGCGTCCTCGAACATGGTCATGTTGTTGAAGAGCGCGTAGGTGGACCGGGTGCACGGGCGGCGGTCGGCCAGGTCCTGGAGCTCGCGGTCCGTGTACTCGTGGCGGTACCCGCCGATGCCGTGCAGCCGCCAGTAGCGCAGGCCCCCGGTGACCGCCCGGTCGGCGAACGGGTCCACGCAGTGCACGAGGTCGAGCTCTCGGCACAGGGGTTTCACCTCCTCGTGCGGCCAGCCGCGCGGCTCCCAGATGCAGGTGAGCCCCTGCCGGTCGATGCCGCCGAAGAACATGCGCAGGTTGTCCTTCACCTTGTCCGTGGGCCGCAGGGACCTGGGGCACTGGAACACCACCTTGGTCGCCCGCAGGCGCCGGGCGATGTCCGCGGTCCGGTCCCAGGCGCTGCGCACCACGGACGTCCAGCGGAAGGCCCCGGCCTGGCGCTTCTGCGCGTCGGAGAGCTCGCCGGTCAGGCGCCGGTACGTGGGGCTCGACGGCTCGTGGGTGATAAGCTGCCAGGCCTTGAGCGTGTACTCGACGGCCTCGCCCGCCTCCTCGCGCCACCGGTCGGCCGTGGACGGGCGCGGCGGCTGGTAAAAGGTCTTCTGCACCTCCACCACCCGGAAGCTCGCGAGCAGCTCGGCCCGCCTGCGCGTAAACCCGCAGCACCCGACCTTGCACACCGCGTGGGCCATGG
>CAZOBJ010000177.1:0-4822 GCA_964577825.1 uncultured Planctomycetales bacterium | reverse complement strand
CATTCGCTGTGCAGCCTGGAGTACGAGAACCACCGCCCGCTCTACGACTGGTTCCTGGACGCGCTGGGGGTCCACCACCCGCGCCAGATCGAGTTCGCGCGCCTGAACCTCACCCACACGGTGCTGAGCAAACGCCGGCTCCTGGAGCTCGTGCGCGGCGGGCACGTGCGCGGCTGGGACGACCCGCGCATGCCCACGTTGTGCGGGCTGCGCCGCCGGGGCGTGCCCCCGGAGGCGGTGCGCGCCTTCTGCGAGCGCATCGGGGTGAGCAAGGCCGACAGCTGGGTGGACGTGCAGTTCTTCGAGCACTGCGTGCGCGAGGACCTGAACCGCACCGCGCCGCGGGTCATGGGCGTGCTTTCGCCGCTGAAGGTCGTCATCGAGAACTACCCCGAGGCCAAGACCGAAGAGTTCGACGCGGTCAACAACCCCGAGGACCCGTCCGCGGGCACGCGCAAGGTGCCCTTCGGGCGCACGCTGCACATCGAGCGCGACGACTTCCGCGAGGACCCGCCGCGCAAGTTTCACCGGCTCGCGCCCGGCCGCGAGGTGCGGCTGCGCTACGCATACTTGATCACCTGCCGCGAGGCGGTCAAGGACGCGCAGGGCCGGGTGGTCGAGCTTCGCTGCACCTACGATCCGGCCACCCGGGGCGGGGACGCGCCCGACGGGCGCAAGGTGCGCGGCACCCTGCACTGGGTGAGCGCGCGGCACGCGGTGGCCGCACAGGTCCGGCTCGTGGGGCCCCTGTTCGCGGCCCCGCGCCCCGGGGAGGGCAAGGATAGCTTCCTCGACGACCTGGACCCGCGCTCCCTGGAGGTCGTGGACCCGTGCTACGTGGAGCCGAGCCTGAGCGAGGCGCCGGCCGGGCATCGCTGCCAGTTCGAGCGCATCGGCTACTTCTGCGTGGACCCGGACACGCGGCCGGGCCGCCCGGTGCTCAACCGCACCGTGACCCTGAAGGACACCTGGGCCAAGATCGAGAAGAAGCAGGCGCACTCGCAAGGCAAGAAGCGCGGCAAGGCGCGGGACAAGCCGAGCAAGACGCGGCGCAGGACGCGGGGGAACAAGCGGGGCAAATGACCGTGCGCGCGTCTTCCCCCTCCCTCCGGGAGGGGGTGAGGGGGAGGGAGCGGTTGTTGCGCCGGGCGAGAGCGCAGGAGGCGACCCGCGAGCGCGAGGAATGCTGCCCCGCAACGAGGAGAAGTGCGCGCGAGGATGCGTGGCGTCCCTCACCCTAGCCCTCTCCCGAGGGGAGAGGGGACCGTGCGGCAGGGCCATTGATCCGCAGCGCAGGACATGAACAAGGAGGACGCGCCATGCGTACACCTGCACAAACGCGAACACGCGCCTTGCGCGCGCACACGGGTCGCAGGACGGCATTTGCGCAGGCACTGCGCGCCGCGCTCCTCGCGGCGGCGCTGGCCGTGGCGGCCGCGGCCGCGGGCGCGGGCGAGACCGTGGACCTGCGCCTGAACCTGCCCGCCGGGTACAAGGGCACGGTGACCATGCTCACCGAGCAGCACATCGAGCAGACCATGCAGGGCGAAACCGTGGCCATGGACCAGACCCTGGGCGTGGGCTTCGACGTGGAGGTGCTCCAGGTCGACGATCAGGGCCTCATGACCCTGCGGTACACCTACAGCTGGACCAAGATCACCCAGCAGGGCCCGCAGGGCATGGTGCAGTACAACTCGGACACCCCGCCGGAGACCGTGCCCCCGCGGGCCAGGCCCTTCGCCGCGCTCCTGGGCGCGAGCTTCGAGACGGACCTCACCCCCCGCGGCGAGGTGCGCGCCCTGCGCGGCGCCGAGGCGCTCATCGATCATGTGCTCGAAGCCCTGGAGGTGCCCGAGGGACCCGCGCGCACCCGGGTTCGCGAGAACCTGCGCAACCTGTTCGGCGGCGAGGGGCTGCGCAAGCGTTTGGAGGTGATGACCGCGGCCTATCCCGAGGAGCCCGTGGCCGTGGGCGACTCCTGGACCCGGGTCACCGACCTCACGGTGGGGTTCCCCACGCGCATGCGCAACACCTGGACCCTGGAGCGCGTGGAGGACGGCCTGGCCGTGCTCACCGTGGATTCGGAGTACCTGGCCCCGGACGAGGACGCCCAGGCCGGGCCGCCGGAGCTGTCCATCCAACCCACGGACCTGCGCGGGAGTGTCGAGGCCGTGTATACGATGCCCCTGAACACGGGCTGGACCCAGGCCGCGCGCATCACCCAGGACATGACCATGACCATGCAGAGCGCACAGCAGTCCTGGCCCCTGTCCGTGACGGGCACGACCAAGCTGGAGGCGACCCCAGGCCCGTAGCGTACGCGGAGAGGAACCCCATGAGCGAGAACATCCGGGTGCGGTTCGCGCCCAGCCCCACCGGGCAGGTGCACATCGGCAACGTGCGCGTGGCCGTGTTCAACTGGCTTTTCGCCCGGCACGAGCGCGGCAGGTTCCTGCTGCGCGTGGAGGACACCGACCGCGAGCGGTCCACGCCCGAGGCGGTGGCCGCGCTCGTGGAGGCCCTGGACTGGCTGGGCCTGGACCACGACGAGCCGCCCGTGTACCAGAGCGCCCAGCGCGCCCGCCACCAGGCCGCGGCCGACCGGCTGCTCAACCTCGACCACGCGTACCGCAACTCGGACGCCATGCCCGCGACCGTGTTCAAGATCCACCGGGGCCTGTACGACCCCGCGTTCGTCACCGACCCGGGCGAGGACGCGGTCATCGACGTGGGCGCCTCGGCCGCGCTGCGGGGGACCGCGCGCAGCCTGGTGCTCGTGGACCGCAACGATCGCACGGGCCGCGAGTACGTGCGCCCCGTGCCCTGGGACGCGATCGAGGCGGACCTCGTCTTTCACCTGGACGGCGGCGGCACGCTCCCAGGCGACGAGGTGCGCGGCGCGGTGCGCGAGAAGTGCGCCCCGCCCGGCGCCACGCAGACCCCGTCCGCGGATGCAGGGGCCGACCGGTCCTGCGACGTGCACGCGCTCACCGAGCGGCCGGTCCGCCGGGTCACGTTCCGCAGGCGGTACGTGTTCTTCGACGACCTGATCCTGGGCCGGCGCACCAAGCCCCTGGACGACCTGCGCGACTTCGTACTCGTGCGCGGCGACGGGTCGCCCGTGTTCCACCTCGCCAACGTAGTTGACGACGCCAGCATGGGCGTCACCCACGTGCTGCGGGGCAACGACCACCTGGACAACACGTTCCTGCACCTCTTCCTGTGGCGGGCCGCGGGCGGGACCGTGCCCCGGTACGGGCACCTGCCCATGATCGTCAACGACCAGGGCCGCCCGTACAGCAAGCGCGACGGCGACGCGTACGCGGGCGAGTTCCGAGCCAAGGGCGTGCTGCCGGAGGCGCTCTTCAACTTCCTGGCCTTGTGCGGGTGGTCGCCGGGCGACGACCGCGAGCGCCTGGGGCGCGACGAGCTTGTGGAGGCGTTTTCCCTGGACCGGGTGGCCGCGAGCCCGGCGCGGTTCGACGCGGACAAGCTCGCGTGGCTCAACAGCCGGTACATCGCCGCCCTGCCCGCCGAGCGCCTGCGCGCGGAGCTCGCCGAGCGCGCCCGCGCGGCCGGGCACGGCCCCGAGGCGCGCGGCGCGGACTGGTTCGCGCGGCTCGCGGAACTCTACCGCGAGCGGCTGCGAACGCTCGGCGAGTTCCCGGACTGCGCGGCGTTCTTCTTCACCGAGGGCGTGGACATCGCGTTCGAGGACAAGCGCGTGCGAAAGGTGCTGCGCAAGCCCGAGGCGCGCGAGGTGCTCACGGACATGCGCGCCGCGCTGGCCGAGGTCGCGCCCTGGACCGAGGAGCGCCTGCGCGCGTGCGTGGACGAATACGCCGCTGCGCACGGGCGCAAGCTCGGGGCCGTGGCCCAGCCCCTGCGCGTGGCGGTGACCGGCGGCACCGCGAGTCCCGGCATCGAGGAGACCCTGCACCTCGTGGGCCGGGAGCGCGTGCTCGCGCGCCTGGACGCTGCGCTCGCCGCGATCGAGGCGCGCGATGAGTCTACAGGCGCTTGACCTGCACATCCACCTGGCCGGCGCCGGCGGACCCGGGCCGCGCCGCGACGAGAAGGCCGCCTCCGACGAGCCCCCCGCCGAAGCGTCCGTTCTCTCCAAGCCTTCCCAGGCCCAGGCCGCACAAGCCGACGTGCAAGAGGCCGCAGCGGGCTGCTGGTTCCATCCGCGCCGGCTGCGCGCGCCCGGGTTCCGGGTGATGCTGTGGAGCCTGGGCATCTCGCGACGCGAGGCGCGCACGCGCCTGGGAACGGCCCTGCGCGCGCGGCTCGTGCGAGCGCTCGAGGGCGCGCCGAGCCTGTCGGCCGGGGTGGTGCTCGCCCTGGACTGGGCGCGCGACGAGGCGGGCGAGCCGCGGCCCGACCTCACGGACTTCTATGTGCCCAACGACTACGTGCTCGCGCTCGCGGGAGCGCACGAGAAGGTGCGCGCCGGGGTGTCCGTCCATCCGCTGCGCGCGGACGCGGCCGAGGAGCTCCACCGCTGCGCGCGGGCGGGCGCGGTCCTGGTCAAGTGGCTTCCCACCGCGCAGAACTTCGCGCCCGACGACCCGCGCGCCGCGCCGTTTCTCGCGGAGCTGGCCCGCCTGGGCATGCCGCTCCTGTGCCACACCGGGTCGGAGGGGGCCACGCGCAACCTGAACAAGGCGTGGAACGACCCACGCCGCCTGCGCGCGGCGCTCGACGCGGGCGTGACCGTGATCGCCGCGCACGCGGGCATGCGCAGCTTCTTCCACGAGCCCGACCACATGGACGCCTGGGTGGGCCTGTGCGCGGACTATCCGCACCTGTACGGGGACAC
>CAZOBJ010000176.1:0-4842 GCA_964577825.1 uncultured Planctomycetales bacterium | reverse complement strand
GCGGCGCGCGCGTGCGCATGGCCAGGTCCGCGGCCGCGGGCATGGTGCTCGCCGTGCGGCCGAAGAACCGGGCGAAGACCCCGTCCTGCCCGCCGTCCTGGTCCACGAGGATCCCGAACCCGTGGCCCTGGCGCAGTGCGCGCAGCGCCCGGCGCATGGCGCCGAACTTGTCCCAGATCTCCTGGCCCGAGGCCTGGCGCAGTCTGCGCAGCCACCGGTCGATCAGGGGATTGTCCAGCGGCCTCGCCACCGCGCCCTTGGCATATCCCTTGAGCGCGAACGCGGCGCCGCACACCTCCCAGTTGCCCACGTGGCCCGTGAAAAGGATGAGCCCCTTGCCTTGGGCGAGGAGCTCGCGGATGCGCGTGGGCCCCGCGCCCCAGTCCACCAGGGCGTCTACGTCCCGGGCGGTGAGCTTCCCGAGCCGCGGCACCTCGGCGAGCATGGTCCCCAGGTGCCGGTACATGGCCCGGGCGATGCGCCGGGCCTCGGGCTCGCCCACGTCCAGGGCCGCGCGGATCTGCGCGATGCACCGGTTGCGATGGCGGCGGTCGACATGGAAGAAGAGCGCCCCCAGCCCGCGGCCCAGGGCCACCGCCGCGGAAAGGGGAATCAGCGCCAGGAGCCCAGCCAGGGCGCGCGCGGCCAGGTACTCGAACCAGGCGACCGGGACGGAACATTCTCGAGTCATGGCAGCATCCGCTAGCGTCCGCTCGCGCGCGGCCGGACCGGCGGGCGGGTCACTCGAGGACCGCGGGGCCCGAGACCCGGAAGCCCGGCTCGAGCTTGTCGCGCAGGTCCTCTGCGTCCAGGGCGAAGAGGTACGAAAGCTCGATGGGTCCGGCGGCGCGGCCCTGGTCGTCGCGGGGCACCTCGAACCCGGCGGCCTCGAGCATCCGGGCCGCGTACTCGGTCTGGAGCCGACGGCTCGTGTCCGGCGAGTCCGGGCCGGACTGGTTCTTCACGGGCGCGAACTCTTCGTCGCGCACGACCTCCATGGTGGCGGTCTCGCGCGCCAGGGGCAGAGCGTCGAACACGAAGCGCTCGAACTTGAGGCCGTTGGGTTCGTCCGGGTCCACGGGCCGGCCCTGGTCGTCGATGTGCGCGACCTTCTTCACGGCCACGTGCCAGGGCAGGTCCGTGCCGCTTCCCACGCGCTCGGCGAAGTCGACCCCGAGCATGTGGATGGCGATCGACCCGGCCCGGAACCGCAGCTTACCGTCCGGGTCGCGTTGGCGCGCGGTCTCGTCGTCCAGGTCGCTGTACTCGACCACGCACAGCTTGCCGTCCTTGCGGCACACGATGCCCACCTTCTCGGACGGATCGGTCTTCTCGACGACTTTGCTGGACATCTGCGCGCCTGCTTGCAGGTGATAGCCCGCAAACACCGGATCGCAGATCGTGACGAGCGCATTGTCCACCTGGAAGTAGCTGATCGTGTCCACGCCGCGGCGGCGCATGTCCTCGAGCGCGCCGCTGTCGACCAGGGCCTGTAGGCAGCCGCCGTGGCCGTTGGGGCTCGTGGCCAGGCGCCCCGGCTCGGCCAAGACCAGCTTGCCGTCGAAGTCCAGCGCAGGGACGTTCGCCTGCTGCAGGAAGAACACGTCCTCGGGCGCCACGCCGTAGAAGTCGTTCTGCTCGAACGCCTCGCGCGTGGCTGCGTCGTTGGCTTCGCTCGTCATCACGTACCAGGGGATGCGCACCCCGTATCGGGCCGCGCGCGCGCGAATCTGTTCGGCGTGAATGCGAAAGAGCGTGCGTCCGGTGACCGCGCCGATGGGATAGCGGCCCTTGGGTCCGTCGAACCCCAGGCGCGTGCCCTGGCCGCCCGCCACCAGGAACGCCGCGAGCCGCCCCTCGCACAGGGCGGCCTGTCCGGTCTCGCGGGCCCGGGCCTCGCGCCGGCGGTCCTCGTCCGAGTCGGGTACCGGGACCACGGGCGCGGGCTTGAGCTGCGCGGCCGCGGTCGTGCGCTCCTGTTCGCGGCGGTACTGGTCGTACCGGGCGGCCACCCAGTCGAGGTCCACGGCCGCGAGCTGCCGGGCAAAGGCCGCGCGCTCGCTCGCGTCGAGCCGGTCTACGAACCGGAAGATGTGCCCCTGGCCCGCGCGCTCGAAGGCCGGTCGCAGGCTCTCCAGCGGCGGCGCCGCGCCCGCGTGGTCGCGCTGGCGGTGGATGCGCAGAAGCTCCTCCGGACGCATGTCCCCGGGCGGCAGGCCCTCGGCCTGGTCGCGCAGCATCCGCGCGGCCACGCGGCTCGCGCGCAGCACCGCCACCGCGAGCCCGGTGAACACGCCCGAGAGGATCAGCACCCCGTCCGGGCCGCGGGGCGAGATGGCCTCGGCGCCCTCGCGCACGAGCAGGGGCAGGAACACGACGTCGCGCATCACGAACACGAACGCGGCGGCCGCGAGGCCCGAGACGAGCCCCCACAGGAGTCCGGAAAGGATGGCGCGGCGCATGCTTGGCTCCTTGCTGCCCTCACTTGCGGGTGCATTCTAACGGGTGCGCGCGCATGGGGCAAGGCCGCTCAGCCGAGCGCTGCGCGAATGGCCCCCAGCGCCTCGCGCGCGGCGTGCTCCCCGGCGGCGATGGTTTGGTCGATGGCGCTGAAGTCCCCCCAGAAGGTCGCGCCCGTGTCCGGAGTGAGCAGGATGTCGGCCTCCCGGACCTCGACGTCGTTGGCTCGCTGGCTGGAGGTCGTCTCCAGGCGGCTGACCACGTCGAACCCGGTGCGGAAGGTCTCCTGCCGCGGCGCGGGGGTGCGCACGTCCACGGCCAGCACCACGTCCGCGCCCAGGCTGCGCGCCGCGCGCACGGGCACCGCGGACACGGGCGCGGCGTCCACGTATCGGTGTCCGTCCCACTCGAACGGGGGGAACACCACGGCCACGGCCGTGCCCGCGGTCACGGCCTTGCGCACGCTGCCCCGGGTGAAGACCTGAAGCCGCGCCTCGGTCAGGTCCACGGCGTTGAGGGCCAGGGGCAGGCGCGCGTCTGTCAGGTTCCGGTCGGGCAAAAGCTCCGCGGCCGCGCGCTGTGCGGGGTTGCGGCGCAAGAGCGACGGGCGCACCGCCAGCGTGGCGAACAGGCCCACGGTGTGGAACCGCTGGCGCAGGGCGTCGCGCATGGACGTGCCGGGCCGCAGCCCGTCGTCCCGGGTCGGGCGGCGGTACCGGCGAAAATGCGGGCTCGTGGCGAAGTACTCCCTCGCGCGCGCGCACACGGCCTGCGCGTCGGGGTCGAACGCGTACATCGCGGCGATGAGCCCCCCGAGCGACGAGCCGGAGAGCGCCCCCACAGGCAGGCCCTCCTGCTCGAGCACGCTCAACACGCCCAGGTGGCAGAGCGCCCGGCTGCCACCGCCGCCGCACGCGATTCCCAGGGTACGCATGGCGCCGTATGGTAGGGGCCTCGCCGGGCGGGCGCAAGGGGGCGGGCCCGCGCAGGGGGGAGAAAACCTCTTGCGCACGCGCGCGGTGCGGCTATGGTCAAGGGGCGCGCCCCTTACGCGCGCGAACGCACAGACACGAGCGCTCAGACACGGAGAGGAGAGGCCATGCAGCGCAAGCGGATTCTGTTGAACACCGAGGACATGCCCCGCCAGTGGTACAACATGATCCCGGACGTGCCCGGGGGCCTGGCCCCGCCCATGGACCCGGAGACAAGGAAGCCCATGGGCCCGGAGAAGCTGGCGCCCATCTTCCCCATGGGCCTGCTCGAGCAAGAGGCAAGCGGCGAGCGCTGGATCGACATCCCCGAGGAGGTGCTCGAGGTCCTGTCGATCTGGCGGCCGAGCCCGCTTATCCGCGCGAGCGCCCTGGAGGCGGCCCTGGGCACCAAGGCGCACATCTACTACAAGTACGAGGGCGTCTCGCCCGCGGGCAGCCACAAGGTGAACACCGCGGTGGCCCAGGCGTACTACAACAAGCGCGAGGGTGTCAAGCGCCTGTCCACGGAGACGGGGGCCGGCCAGTGGGGCAGCGCCTTGTCCTTCGCCGCGCAGAAGTTCGGCCTCGCGTGCATGGTGTACATGGTGCGCTGCTCGTTCGAGCAGAAGCCCTACCGCAAGAGCATGATGAAGACCTGGGGCGCGGACATCATCCCCAGCCCCAGCGACGCGACCCGGTCCGGCCGCGCGGTGCTCGAACGGGACCCGGACTGCCCGGGGTCGCTGGGCATCGCCATCTCGGAGGCGGTCGAGGACGCGGCCCTGCGCGAGGACACGAAGTACGCCCTGGGGTCCGTGCTCAATCACGTGCTCCTGCACCAGTCCGTCGTGGGCCTGGAGGCCAAGAAGCAGCTCGAGCTCGCGGGCGAAAAGACCCCGCACCTGGTGGTCGGCTGCTGCGGGGGCGGGTCGAACTACGCGGGCCTGATGGCCCCGTTTTTGCCCGACCGCCTTTCGGGCGAGCCGATCCGGTTCCTGGGCGTGGAGCCCACCGCGTGCCCCACGCTCACGCGCGGCAAGCTCGCCTACGACTACGGCGACGAGGCCAGGCAGACGCCGCTGTTGTACATGTTCACGCTCGGTCACGACTTCGTGCCCCCGAGCATCCACGCGGGGGGCCTCAGGTACCACGGCATGGCCCCGATCGTGAGCGCCCTTGTGCGCGACGAGATCATCGAGCCCGTGGGCGTGCATCAGATCCCCTGCTTCGAGGCCGGGGTGCTCTTCGCCAAGACCGAGGGCATCATCCCCGCGCCCGAGGCCAATCACGCCATCCGGTGCGTGATCGACGAGGCCATCCGCGACAAGGACAAGCCGCAGACGATCCTCTTCAACCTGTCCGGCCACGGCCACCTGGATCTCGCCAGCTACGACAAGTACTTCGCCGGCCA
>CAZOBJ010000175.1:0-4877 GCA_964577825.1 uncultured Planctomycetales bacterium | reverse complement strand
TGCCTGCGCGACACGGCCTGCGGCCCTGCGAGAGCCAATTACGGCGTCGTGGACTCGTACGCGGTCGGCTCGGTGCCTGTCTCGAACTGCGCGGCGTCCACCCACAACGTGGTCGGATCCTTGAGCTCGATCTGGACCGTGGCGTACCTGGCGCCCTCCGGGATGGTTGCCGCGAAGCTGTAGCGCTCCCATGTCGGTCGACACCTGGATGGCCTTGGGTTCCTGCCAGTTGATCCACAGCAGCGCCCGGGTGTCGGGCTCGGCGGCCTTCAAGTACACGGAGAACGTGTGCGGCCCGCCTTGGTGGGGTTGAACCCGTATCTGGGATGCGCCGATGGTCTTTTTCTCGGCATAGTCATCCTCCCCCGCCGGCCAGGGCCGTCGGATCCGCAAGCTTTGGCGACCCTCGAATGCGGTTCGCCGGTCGGGAGCCCACAGGCTGTCTTCCCCGCCGATGTACCCAGGCGCCTCGTTCCCCCGGATGTCATAGGCGCTGCCCCAGTAGTCGGGCCAGTCCGGCAGGGTTTCCTGCTCGAATCCGGAGTTGGGGACCAGGTTCCTGGTCCCGGCAAGTTCGGTCTCCGACGGCATGATCGGCAGCGCGCCCGGGTTGCGCTCCGTGCTGAGCTTTACTGACACGAGCACCGTCCCCCCGGATGGCCACCGCCCCGGGAGCTCGTAGACGCGGGTCCCGTACCCGTCGAATCGGTCGGTGAGCTGAGAGTTCGTCACCTCCACCTCGCGATCCTCGAACCAGACCTTGGCCGCGCCGGTGTAGTCGCCGGGCAGCCGGAACGTGGCCTGCGCCCCGTAAGCGCTGGCGTTCGCCGCGATGAGATAGGTCTTGCCCTCGTGCTCCTGGATGAGCACCTGCACCGTGTCCTCGGTTCCTTCTGGGGTGTGGCGCACGGCCTGGGGCGGGGTGCCCTCCAACAGGACGGGGCTGAGCGCAACGAGCTCGCCGGCCAGGGTCTGCAGCTCCTCCCAGTTGGCGTGGTACTTCGCCGGCCACTTGAACCAGGTCATGCCCTTCGCACCGCCCACGATCGCGAGATAGGTCTGAATCCGCTGCTCCGCGGCCGAGATGCCTCGGCGCGACCCGGCAAACGACTCCAAGAGCGGCATGTGGATGTAGGGGACCCGGTGCCTTGTTGTCACGGCGATGGCGTCTCGCACCTCTTGGTAAGTAGTGATGGTGGGCTTGAGCCCCAGGCCCCAGTACCAATCCTGGCCCGCGACGTCATAGCACTCCGGCCAATCGGGGACAAAGGAACAGAACAGGTAGAACGTCGGACGATACGGATCGTACTCGTGGACAAGGCGGGTGTACCTGGCGCACAGCTCGCGGCCGGGGAACTCCCCGACTTCGTCCGGGCCGTAATAGGCCAGGACCGCGGGATGATCCTTGGTCACGCTCAATACAAAGGGCATCGGGTCGAGCATGAAGCGCTGGAAAGCATCCGAGCGAGCCAACCCGTTGTACAGGAGCTCCTGCATCCTCATGCCCTTGTATCCGAATCCGAAACAAGTCAAGAACTCCATGTTCATGAGCCCATGGTCCTGGCAGGCGTCGAGATAGTCCAAGACCACCCGGCGGCCCGCTTCCTCGGATTGGGCCAGTGCGTTCTCCAATCTCTTGCCCGGATTCTGCCAGCGGACCACGCAGTTGAAGCCTGCGTCTGCAACCTCGCCCATGTACTCGATCGGCACGCCGTCAAGGCTGATCGGGAAGAAGGGCTCGCCGTCGACCAGGATGACCAGGTTCTCGCGGTCGGTCTTCACTTCCCGTATGCCCTCGGGGGCCGGCGGTTCCTTGCGCAGCGTGGCGACGCGCTCGACCACGGGCCTGCCCGCGGCGTCCACGACCCGCAGGAGCACGGGGTGCTCTCCCAGCGGGACGTCCTCGAGCGGCTGCGCGACGATCGTCTTCGCGTCTTGCATCGGGGCCTGCGCCTGGATGGCCGGCCTGCCCGCCGGACGGATCTCCATCTGCGCGGTCAGCTGGGCATCGGCCTGCGCATCGGGCAGCGTGAAGACGCCCCTGGCCGCCTGCTCGGTCGTGTAGTAGTTGCGGTCCAGGTACAAGAGGGCGTTGTCCGCCCGGAGGGCCGCGGACATGGTGAACACCAGGCAGGTGAGGGCCAGGATCCAGGCGCTCAGGGCTCGATGCATATGTGCCGACTGCATATCCGTTCCTCCTTCCATGAAAAGGTGACCGGCGATCGGAGTGACGTCTGCGCCACGCTCGTCGTCCCGCCGCGAACGCGGCCCCTGTCCGGTTGAAGCCTTTGCGAATCGGGGGGCCATTCGCGGTGTACCTCCTGGTGAATCCGACAGGTGGCCCTATACCATGGTACGACCCGAAAGCAAGGCGAAAGCCGCGCGGCAAGGCGTGCGGGCCCGTCGGCCTGGCCTGTTCGCGGGAAAGAGGGAGAAACGTCCCTCACCCCGGCCCTCTCCCGAGGGGAGAGGGAGAAGTGCGTCCCCCCTCCCTCCGGGAGGGGGATAGGGGGAGGGAGAGGTGGCTGTACGCGCGCGGGCTTGGGCCGAAGGCCCGGCTACTGGACGACTGTCGGCATCCCGCGGCCGCGGGCGCGTTTCCCCTTGCCGAAAAACGGGCGCCGAAGTATACGGTTAGGAATCGGTTACGAGGGGGCCGACCTCGAGGCGCCGGACAAGGAGACTCGCCATGCACACGACCTGTCGAACAACTGAGAGGCGACTGACCGCATCCAAGGCCCTGCTCGCGGCACTGGCCGCACTTGCGCTCGCGACCCTTGCGCCAGCGGGGGCCGGTGCGGGCCAGGTCGTCTTTGACCCCGAGGCCGGCGCGATCCGGTGCCTGGAGTTCCCGGCCGAGGCGCCGTGCCGGCTGGCCCAGGTGCTGGAGGCCGACCGGGCCGGGAACTGGGGCAAGGTGACCTACGACCGGGCCTCGGACACGTACACCGTGCGCACGGACCTGGTGGTCGGCACCGGCGACGGCACGCAGAGCGTGCTCCAGGTGGGCGGGCCGGACGCGAAGCGGGAGCGCCTGGTCATGTACGGCGACCTGATCGTGGCAGAGCCGAAGAAGCGCGGGTGGCAAATCTACCAGGCGCACAACGGCCTGCGCATCGGGCTGTATGAGGACGACACCGTGACCCCGACCGTGCTCTTCGCCTGCGAAGAACCGGGCGAGCGCGAGCTCGTGGTGCACGGGGGCAACATCTTCTGGGTGTGCCACGCCAAGGTCAGTGCGCTCACCGAGAAACCGGAGAACCGGTTCGCCCTGACCGTGGACGGGCGCATCGTGTGGGGCGACCTGCGTTTGATTCGCAGCACCATCTCCTGGTTCACCGAGGCGCGGATCAACACCGACGCGGACGCGTACGTCCGACGCATGATCTTCGAGCACGGCGGCGAGCTGCGCGGCGACCAGTACCTGGTGGACAGCGCGGTGCGCCACATGGACTGCGGGCTGCGCGACCACGGCGGGCTGCAGGCCGTGCTCGTGCGCTGCCGGTTCGAGAACAACACAATGAACTACGAGCTCCTGTACGGCCCGTGGGGGATCCTGGCCGTGGACTGCTTCTTCGGCGCGGCACAGGACCCCCCGGCGTTGCGCGCGTACACCTGGCCGCGGGGCCGGCACGAGGGACAGACCACCCGGCCCGCGTTCGTCAGCCGCCGCCACTTGGTGGTGCGCGTGCGGGACGCGTCCGGGGCGCCCGTGGCCGGCGCGCAGGTGGCCGTGGCCTGCGAGCAGGACGCGCCCGGCGCCGTGGGCCGCGGCATCGCCGTGACCGGCGCGGACGGGGCCACGCCGGGCCTGCGCGAGACCGACGCGCTGTACGTCACCGACGAGGTGACGCGCCCCGAGGCCGGGACCGGAGAGGTGACAACCCATGCGTACACGTACGCCGTGACCGTGGCCGCGGACGGGTACGCGCCCGTGACCGTGGAGCATGTGGACCCGGACCAGACCTGGCAGGTCAAGGATGTCGTGCTCGCGCGCGAGTGACCGCGCCTCGCGCCCATGCATAAGGAGGGCAAGGTGAATCAGCTCATGTGCATTGCGCTGGGTGTGGGGCTCGCGCTGGGGCTGGGGCGGGCCGCGGTGGCCGGCGACAACACGCCTTCGCCTGCAAAGGCCCCGGCTCCGGTCGCACTGGCCGGGGCGGCGGCCGCGCACGCATCCGAGACGCCGGAGCCGCCCGCGTTCGACGAAGTGCTCAAGAATATCCGTCCGGACCACCCGCGGCTCTTCCTCAACGCGGACATCCTGCAACGGATCAAGGACAAGGGGCTCACCCCGAGGCAGCAGGGGTGGCTGGCCGAGCTGAAAAGGCACGTGGACGGCTATCCGGCGCCCCCGGACATCGACGACCGGCTGAAGAGGCGCATGCTGGGCAGGCCGGGCCACTTCGCCAAGGAGGCGAGGCCCCACGGCAACTGGGAGGCCTATGCCGAGCACGCGGCCCTGGTCTACCTGCTCACCGGAGAGCGGAAGTACTACGACAAGGGCGTGCAGTACCTGAAGCACGTCGCCGAGGCGTACGCACTCATCCACGCGGCCGGCCGAGTGCCGCCCGGGCGGACCTACAAGCGCACGGAGATCCTGTCGGCGTATGACTGGCTGTACAACGACCTGCCGGAGCGCGAGCGCAGGGCCATCGGCGAGGCGCTCTTCCCGGCGGTGCGCGCGTGCGCCGAGTACTGGGACGAGCGCCTGGCGCGGGTGCTGTATCACGATGCGCTCACGCGGTGGTATCTCGGGCTCGTGTTCCTGGGGACGGGCATCGAGGGCGCAGAGGACGCGGTGTGCACGCGGATGCTGCGCGAGCAGTACGCGCGCGCCCTGTCCATCCTGGACGAATACGCGCCCCCGCCGGACG
>CAZOBJ010000174.1:0-4885 GCA_964577825.1 uncultured Planctomycetales bacterium | reverse complement strand
GGTGACCGAGGACAACGGGCCCCTGGCCGACCTCGGCGCGGACGCGATCGTCACCTTCGGCGGGGACGGGACGCTCCTGAACGTGGCCCGTCGGCTGGACGGCGCGCCGGTGCCCGTGCTGGGCATCCACGTCGGGCGGCTGGGGTACCTGGCCGCGCTCACCCCCGACGAGATGCTCAAGGGCCTGGGCGCGCTCCTGGACGACGAGGTGCGCGTCACCGAACGCATGATGCTCGCGTGCACCCTGCCCGCACAGGCGCGCGCGCGCAAGTGCCGCGCGCTCAACGATGTGCTGGTGGCCACGCGCGGCGGGCGCATGGTCGAGCTCGAGATCGAAGCCGACGACCGGCCGCTCATCTCGCTGCGCGGCGACGGGGTGATCGTGGCCACGCCCACGGGCTCGACCGCGCACTCGATGTCCGCCGGCGGGCCGATCCTCTCGCCCGAGTTGCGTGCGGTGGTGCTCACCCCGGTCTGCCCGCACGAGCTCGCGAACCGGCCCCTGGTGGTCAGCGACGCCGAGCGGCTGCGCATCCGCCTGGCCGCGGACTCGCCGGGGGCTCGCGCGGCAGTGGACGGCGAGTACAATGTGCCCCTGGACGCCGGGGACGAGGTCGTCGTCCAGGCCGCACAGGCGTGCCTGCGCCTGGTAGAGATGCCCGGCCAGGGACGGTATACTATCCTGCGGCGCAAGCTGGGGTGGGGCGGGAGCGCCCGGCCCATGGGCCCGGCCGATGCGGAGGGGACGACATGACGACCACGCGCAAGGTGCTCGTGCGCATTGCCCCGGAGCGGTGCAAGGCCTGCGGCCTGTGCATGGCCTACTGCCCGCGCGACGCCCTGCAGGCGAGCGAGGCCTACAACCGCATGGGGCTCCATCCCGTGGAGATGGCCCGCCCGGAGGACTGCACCGGGTGCGGGTTCTGCGCGCTCGTGTGCCCGGACACGGCGGTGGAGATCGTAGAGGTAGACTGACGCGGCGCGCGGCCCCGGGACAAGGGCCCGGGGATGCGGCCGTTCGGGTCGGAGAAAGAACCGAGCGCGGAGAAGGCAATGGTGCGCAGGGCGCTCGTAGTGCTTGTGCCGCTTGCGGTCGGGGCGGGGCTCTTGTCCGGGTGCGTGATCGAGAAGCCGGAGTACGCCTCGCCGCAGGCCGCGCGCGAAGCCCGGACCCTGGCCCAGGAGGTGCTCGCCGCCCTGCCCGCGGGCTGGATGCTCGAGTCCATGGGCCCGGCCTTCGGCCCGCCGGGCTGGTCGGGCGGCACGGACGCGGTGCACCTCACCTTCCGCCACCGCACGCTCGCGTACGTGGGGGACGGGCGCACGCCCGCGTCCCTGTCGGTGTGGGTCACGCCGCGCGCGTACGGCGGGACGCTCGTTCCGCGGGGACGATGGTCGTCGACCGCGGCCGAGCTGTTGGGCGCGAGCGAGACGCACCTGTGGTTCGTGCAGGGGCTGCGGCCCCGGCCCGCGGCCTGGCGGGCGGCCCTGGCGGCGTTGCGCGAGCGGTTCGGCATCACGCCGCCCGGGGCGAGCGCCCTGCCCCCCGGGTCCGCGCCCGAACGCGAGGAAAGGACGCCTGTACGGTGACCGACGAGCGCCAGTTCGTGACCGGCAACGTCGCCGCCGGCGAGGCGGCCATGCGCGCCGGGCTGCACTTCTACGCCGGGTACCCGATCACCCCGCAGAACGACTTCGGGGCCTACATGGCCGCGGAGATGCCCAAGCGCGGCCGGGTGTTCATCCAGGCCGAGAGCGAGCTCGCGGCCGTGAACATGCTCTTCGGCGCGTCCGCCGCGGGCGCGCGGGTCATGACGAGCTCCAGCTCCCCGGGCATCAGCCTGAAGCAAGAGGGCATCAGCTACCTCGCCGGAGCGGAGCTGCCGGCCGTGATTGTGAACGTCATGCGCGGCGGGCCGGGGCTGGGGAACATCGCGGGCGCGCAGGGCGACTACTTCCAGGCCACCCGCGGCGGAGGCCACGGCGACTACCGCACGCCCGCGTTCGGACCCGCGTCCTCGCAGGAGATCGCCGAGCTCATGCCCGTGGCCTTTCAGGTGGCCGAGCGCTGGCGCACGCCCGTTATGGTCCTGTTCGACGGGTACCTGGGGCAGGTCGAGGAGGGCGTGAGCTTCCTGCCCGCGCAGGAGCCCCCGTCCATGGACCGGGACTGGGCGCTCTCGGGCAACGCGGACCGGCCCGCGCGCGTGGTGCGCAGCCTGCTCATGGACGAGGGCGCGCTGGAGCGGCACAACGAGCACCTGCGCGAGAAGTACGAGGCCCTGGCCGCCGCCGAGGCGCGCTGGGCCGCCGAGGGGTGCGAGGACGCCGAGGTCGTGCTCGTGGCCTTCGGTCTGGCCGCGCGCCAGTGCGCGCAGGCGCGCGCGGACCTGCGCGCGGAGGGGGTGCGCGCGGGGCTCTTTCGGCCCATCACCCTGTGGCCCTTCCCGGACCGGGCCCTGCGCGAGGCGTGCGCGTCCGCGCGCGGGGTGCTGGTGGTCGAGCTCAACAACGGCCAGATGGTCGAGGACGTGCGCCTCGCGCTCGGGGATGCGCGGCCCGTCGGGTTCCTGGGGCGCGCGGGCGGGGGCGTGCCCACGGTCCGGGCCATCTGCGCGGCCGCGCGCGAACCCGCAAAGGAGCACGCTTCGGAGGGAGAAGCATGAGCCCGGTGTACACGCGCCCGGCGCCGCTGAAGGACACGCCCACCCGGTATTGCCCCGGGTGCGGCCACGGGGTGGCGCACAGGATCATTGCGGAGGCGATCGAGGAGATGGGCATCCAGGGCCGGTGCGTGGGCATGGGCCCGGTGGGGTGCGCGGTGTTCCTGTACGAGTACCTGGACATCGACTGCTGCGAGGCCGCGCACGGGCGCACCCCGGCGGTGGCGTGCGCCATCAAGCGGATGCGGCCCGAGACCGTGGTCTTCAGCTACCAGGGCGACGGCGACCTGGCTGCCATCGGCCTGTGCGAGACCATGCACACGGCCAACCGCGGCGAGCCGATCACGGTCTTCTTCCTCAACAACACGGTCTACGGCATGACCAAGGGCCAGATGGCGCCCACCACCCTGGCCGGGCAGAAGACCTACACCACGCCCACGGGCCGCAACCCGGCCACCGAAGGCCACCCCCTGCGCATGTGCGAGCTCTTGGCCACGCTGGAGGCGCCCACGTACATCGAGCGGGTGAGCCTGAACACCCCGCGCCACATCCTGCGGGCCAAGCAGGCGGTGCGCAAGGCCTTCGACGTGCAGCTCGCCGGACAAGGATACAGCTTCATTGAGATGCTCAGCGCCTGCCCCGCCCACTGGCACATGAGCCCGGTGGAGGCCGCCAAGTGGGTGGACGAGGTGCTCGAGCCCGTGTTCCCCCTGGGCGTGTACCGCGACCGCACCGCGCAGGAGGCCGGTCCCGCCGGGAGTCCGGAGGTCCGCTCGTGCGCACCGAACGCCTGATCATCGACGGGCTGGGCGGGCAGGGGGTGCTGCTGGCCGGGCGGCTCTTGACCCGGGCGGCCATGCAGGCCGGGCAGTACGCCACGTTCCTGCCCACCTACGGCGCGGAAGTGCGCGGCGGAACGTCGCACTGCGAGGTGGTCGTCTCCGCGCAGCCGGTGACTACCCCGCTCGTGGAGGCGCCCAGCGCGCTGCTTCTTCTCGCGGCGCCCTCGTTCGCACGGTACGCGGACGCGGCGCCGGACGGGAGCCTGCTCTTGGCCAACAGCTCGCTCGTGTCCGCGGACGGGTACGCGGGCCCGGCGCGCCTGGTGGAGGTGCCCGCCACGCGCATGGCCGAGGAGGCCGGCCTGCCCGCGGCCGCCAACCTGGTGCTCGTGGGCGCGTTCCTGGAGCTCACCGACCTCCTCTCGCAACAGGCCATGGAGGCCGGGCTGCGCGCGGTGCTGCCCGAACGCCACCACCACACCATCCCCGCGAACCTGGAGGCCCTGCGCCGCGGACGCGACGCGGTGGGCGCCTGAGCCGCGCGAGGCGCACGGTTGACCTGCCGGCGCGCGGCGGATAGGGTGGGCGCGCGGATCGCGCGCATGCGCGCGTGCGTCGACCCTTCCCAGCAGGAGGCCGCTGTGAGCCGAACCGCGCCAGACAAGAGCGCCGCCCCCCCGGCCGGGCCGGACGGAGGGGCCAGGGACTTCATCCGCGCGGCCGTGGACGAAGACGTGCGCGCGGGCCGGTACCAGGGCCGGGTGCACACCCGGTTTCCGCCCGAGCCGAACGCGTACCTGCACATCGGCCACGCCAAGGCCCTGTACGTGAGCTACGGCGTGGCGCAGGAGTACGGCGGCAAGTTCAACCTGCGCTTCGACGACACGAATCCGCTCACCGAAGAGGCCGAGTACGTGGACGCGATCGTGGACGACGCCCGGTGGCTGGGCGCGGACTGGCAGGAGCGCCTCTTCTTCGCCTCGGACTACTTCGAAGAGATGTACGCGCGGGCCAAGGACCTGATCCGCAAGGGCAAGGCCTACGTGTGCGACCTCACCCCCGAACAGATGCGCGAGCTGCGCGGCACCCGCGCCGTGCGCGAGGACGGCCGCGTGGACACCCCGCCCGGGCGCGACAGCCCGCACCGCGACCGGTCCGTGGACGAGAACCTGGACCTGTTCGAACGCATGCGCCGGGGCGAGTTCCCCAACGGGGCCAAGACCCTGCGGGCCAAGATCGACATGGCCCATCCGAACCTGAACATGCGCGACCCGGTGATGTACCGCATCCTGCACGCGGCCCACCACCGCCAGGGCGACGCATGGTGCATCTACCCCACCTACGACTGGGCCCACGGGCTGGAGGACTCGATCGAGGGCATCACGCATTCGCTGTGCAGCCTGGAGTACGAGAACCACCGCCCGCTCTACGACTGGTTCC
>CAZOBJ010000173.1:0-4990 GCA_964577825.1 uncultured Planctomycetales bacterium | reverse complement strand
GTGGAAAGCGACGTGCCCCTCAAGCGCGCGGGGAGCCGGTACAAGGCATTGTGTCCTTTTCACGCGGAGAAGACCCCTTCCTTCACCGTGCATCCGGAGATGCAGCTGTACAAGTGCTTCGGGTGCGGCGAAGGGGGGGACGTGTTCAAGTTCGTGATGAAGATGGATGGGCTCTCCTTTCCGGAGGCCGTGGAGCTGTTGGCCGAGCGCACGGGCATCGCCCTGGACCGCGTGCAGCCCCGCGACAAGGAGCAAGCCCGCGGCCGGTCCATGGAGAAGAAGCAGCTCTACTGGGTCTGTTCCAAGGCGACCGCGTTCTTCGAGGAGCAGCTCGCCCGCGCCTCGCACGCGCGCCGGTACGTCGTGGACCGCGGGTTCACGGACGAGACCATCAGCGCCTGGCGCCTGGGCTGGGCCCCGCCGCGCTCGACGGGGCTCCTGGAGTACCTGGTACGCGCCGCGGGCGGCAAGCGCGAGGCGGTCAGCGCCGCAGCCGACAAGGCGGGCCTCGTGCGCAAGGGCTCGTCCGGACTATACGACTTTTTCCAGGGCCGGATCATGTTTCCGATCCTGGACACCCAGCACCGACCCATCGCCTTCGGCGGACGCGTGCTCAAAGAGGAGCCTGGCGTGGGCAAGTACATGAACAGCCCCGAGACGCCGCTGTTCAGCAAGTCTCGGGTCCTGTTCGCCCTGGACGCGGCCGCGCGCGAGATCCGGCTCACCAAGACCGCCGTGGTCGTGGAGGGCTACACGGACGCGATCATGTGCCACCAGCACGGCCTGCGCAACGTGGTGGCCACCCTGGGCACCGCGCTCACAGCCGAACACGTGCGCCTGTTGCGCCGGTACGCGGACACGGTCATCGCCCGGTTCGACGCGGACGAGGCCGGCGACCGCGCCACGGACCGCGCGATTCGCGCCTTCGTGGAGCAGGACCTGCCCCTGCGCGTGGTGCGCTCCACCCAGATCAAGGACGCGTGCGAGTTCCTGCCTCGCCAGGGCGCGGACGCGTTCCGGGCCGAACTGGACAAGGCCGAGGACGCCTTCTCCTACCACATCCGCCGCTCCTTCGAGGGGCGCGAGCTGGGCAATGTGGACGAGCGCACCCGGGCCGTGCGCCAGGCCATGGAGGTCGTCAACCTCAGCCCCGACCCGCTGAAGCAAGACATGCTGCGCCAGACCGTGGCCTCCACCGCGGGGGTGTCCGTGCAGTCCCTGCCCCAGCCGACCCCGCGCCGCTCGACGCGCGGCGCGCGAGAACGCAAGGGCGAGCCGGCCGCAAAGAACGAGGGCCCTCCCGCAGAGCTGGAACCGCGTCTGCGCGCGGAGCGGTGGCTGCTCGGGTACATGCTGCGCCGCCGGGACTGGTGCGACGCGATCTGCCGGGTGAAGCCGCCCGAGGAGTTCGGCACGGAGCTCCACCGCGAGGTCGCCGAGGAGATCCACGACGCCTGGGGTGAGCTCGACCGCCTCACCACGGATGTGCTCCTCACACGGCTCCAGCACCCGGAGGCCGGCAGCCTCCTCTCCGAGCTGGCCTTTGATCGCGGTCCCGAGCCCACCGAAGAGGCGCTCGCCGAGGGCCTGTACTGGGTGCGATTGCGCGACCTGGAGGAGGAGATCGGCTCGCTGGAGCGTGAAATCCGCGAGGCCAAGCACGCAGAGGCCCCCGAAGGCGTGGATGCGTTGATGGTGCGTCTGATCGAGCTCAAGCGCGAGCTCGAGGAATTGCGTCAAGAGAAGCCCTCCGACATCCTGGACGGGTCCGCGGCCTGAGGGGTCGCCCAGATCGCAAGGGATGTCAGGCTTAGCGCTGACAAGGACTTAGGGCGGGACACCCGTGGAGCTTGAACAAAGCGTGCACTGGGGCAACCTTGTGCACGCGCGGGTCGATTCCACCCGAACGATGTATGACGAAAGGCCACAGAGGAGACTGACAACATGAGCGTGGACGATGCGGTCATCCAGGACCTGCTCGACAAGTTCAAGGACAAACAGTTGGTGACCCACTCGGAGCTCAATCAAGTCCTGCCGCCGACGGTCAATCAACCCGACCAGATCGACCAGGTGCTTCTGGCTCTGGCGGCCACCGGGCGGTCTCTGATTGAGGACGACGAGAGCGAGGAGGCGGAGGGGGCCGCCAAACAGGAAGCGACCAAGCAGCCGGAGACCGCCGAGGTGACCGCGGACGACATCCACGACCCGGTGCGCATGTACCTAAGCGAAATGGGCAGCATTCCGCTCCTCAGCCGCGAGCGCGAGGTGGAGCTGGCCAAGCAGATCGAGCTCTACTGCAAGCGATTTCGTCTGCGCCTGTTGCAGAGCCCCATCAGCATTGACATGGTTCAGGACCTCTACGACAACGTGCGCAAGAATCGCCTCAGCCTCGACAAGGTCATCCGCACCACCAGCCCCTCGGGCCTGGGCAAGGAGGAGATCAAGGCCCGGCTGCCCGGCCACGCGGCCACGCTGCAGGGCATGCAGGAACGCAACGAGGCCGACTTCCGGGCGTTGCGGGCCCTGGAGCGCGGCTCGCCCGAGTACGAGGCGACCATGCGCCGGATGCGCGAGCGCAACCTGCGCGCGGGGCACCTGATCGAGGAGCTGGGCCTGCCCACCAAGGATCTGGTGCCCAAGATGCGCGAGCTGCACAACGCCTCGCGCGACGTGCGCCAGTATTCCCGCGAGATCGACGGCTACCGGTCCCGCGGCTCGCGCCTCTCGGCCCGCGAACGCCAGAAGCTCGAGCTCGCCGAGACGCGGCTGGAGCGCCTGCTGGTGAAGGTCAAGGAACCGCCCGAGCGCCTGCACGTGCGCGACCGGCAGGTGCGCCGTCGCTACCAGAAGTACCAGGAGGTCAAGCAGGCGCTGTCCAGCGGCAACCTGCGCCTGGTGGTCTCCATCGCCAAGAAGTACCGCCACCGCGGCCTGTCCTTCATCGACCTCATCCAGGAGGGCAACAGCGGGCTCATGAAGGCGGTGGAAAAGTACGAGTACCGCCGCGGGTACAAGTTCAGCACCTATGCGACCTGGTGGATTCGCCAGGCGATCACTCGGGCCATCGCCGACCAGGCGCGCACGATCCGCATCCCGGTCCACATGATCGAGACCATGAGCAAGCTGCGGCGGGTCACCAAGCTCCTGGTGCAGCGTCTGGGCCGCGAGCCGACCATCGAAGAGATCGCCCACGAGGCCGGCATCCCCGTGCCCGAGGCCCGGCGCGTGCTCAAGATCAGCAAGCAGCCCATCAGCCTGGACCGGCCCATCGGCGCGGGCGACGCGGACGACAGCCACTTCGGTGACTTCATCGAGGACAAAACCGCCGAGAGCCCGGTCAACGTGGCCAGCTACGAGATGCTCAAGGACAAGATGGAGAGCGTGCTCGGCAGCCTCAGCTACCGCGAGCGCGAAATCATTCGCTTGCGCTACGGCATCGGGGACGACTATACCTACACCCTCGAAGAGGTGGGCCGCAAGTTCAACGTGACCCGCGAGCGGGTGCGGCAAATCGAGGCCAAGGCCCTGGCCAAGCTGCAGCACCCGGTCCGGGCCCGGCCCCTGGAGGGGTTCCTGGAGGAATCGTTCGAGGGCTGACGCAGGGCTTGTGCGCGCTCGGCGCGCTTCTCCGGCTAAGGCGAACAGACCATGAACGAAGTGCTCGAGCGCCTACGCGATCTGCAGCGAACCGACACCGAAATCCTCCGCGTGCGCCGACGGATCAAGGCCGGCCCGGAGGCGCGCGAACAGGCCCGCCTGGCCTTGGGGGCCACCCGCGCGGCCGTGGCCGAGAAAGAGGCGGCCATGCGCCAGGCCCAGGCCGAAGCTGACGAGGCCGACCTGGAGGCCAAGCGCATCGAGACGGAGATCAACCGCCTCAAGGACAAGCTGAGCACGATCAAGAACAACAAGGAATACACGATCCTGCGCCACGGCATCGACGAGGCCGCCCAGCGCCGCTCGGCCCAGGAAACGACCGAGCTCGAACACCTCGAGCTCGTGGACACTTTGAGGCAAGAACGCGATGCCCTGGCCGCCCAGGCCCAGGAGGCTCAGCAGGAGCTCGATCGCATCAGTGCCGAAGTGGACGCGGAGCAGAAGGAACTGCACACGCGCCAGGACGAATTGCGCGACAAGCGAGAGGCCCAGGCCCGGGTCCTGGACCAGGAGGTCCTGGAGGACTACGAGCGCGTGTTGCGCTCCGGCCGGGGGGTGGCCATTGTCCCCATGCTCAACGGGGCGTGCCAGGGCTGCTTTCGCAAGCTCACCCCGAACCTGGAAAACCAGATCCTCGTGGGCAACACCCTCGTGCGCTGCCAGGGGTGCGGCCGGTTCCTGTACTGCGAGGACGGACCGCCCGAGGAGTAGCTCCGTTTACGCTCGTTGGGCGGTCAAGAACTCGATCGCCCGCCCCACCCCGTCGCCGCGTGCGACCAGGTACAGCTCGTCGCCCTCGTGGATCACCTGGTCGCCGCGCGGAATGGCGAAGGTCTCCTCTTCCGGGTTGTAGGCCGCGATGAACACGCACTGCTCGGGGAATGCGCGCTCCTCGGCGATGTCGCGCACCGTGCGGCCCGCCGCCGTGGCCCCGGGCGGCACGATCACCATGAAGATGTTCGCTCGTCCCTGGCCGATCGTGAAGATGTTCTGCGCCTTGGGGAAGGTGATCTCGAGCATGATCTGGTTCACCATCAGGTCCGTGACCCGGACGATGCCGTTGACCCCGGCGATCCGGTACGCGTTCTCGTAGGCCGGGTTGTGCAGGCGCACGATCACCTGCGGCACGCCCAGGCTCTTGGCCAGAATCGCGCAGGCCAGGTTGTCCGCGTCCGAGAGCGCGGCCGCCACCACCAGGTCGGCCTTCGCGGTCTCGGCCTCGTTGAGAATCTCCACATGGCCCGGGCTGCCCTGGATCGCCGCCACGCCCAGATCCGCGTACAGGTTGTCGCAGGTCTCCTTGTCTTCGTCGATCACGATGACGTCGTGCTTC
>CAZOBJ010000172.1:2889-5061 GCA_964577825.1 uncultured Planctomycetales bacterium | reverse complement strand
GCGCTCCACAAAGGGGCGCGTCTGCTGGCCGCGGCGCGGATGGGCCTGGTAGTTGGTCAGATGCACGACCATTCGCTCGCGCTCGGCCTGGTGGAACGCGGTCAGCTCCACGCTCGGAGAGGGGGTCACCTCCACGGGCTGGCGCCCGCCCGCCCAGCGTACGGCCCGCGTCATGATGTGGTGCACGGGCGGGTGGCCGTGGACCTTGTACGCGGACGCGAACTTGGCCGACAGGTACACGGCCCGCCCCTTGCCGAACCGATTGGTGACGAGCACGGGGTGGTCGGTCTCCTCGGGGGCGCCGCGCCCGGCCGCCGCGTCGCCGCGGCCCTCGAACTTCTCCGTCTGGCGATAGATCGTGAACCGGCCGACCGGCTCGGCGCCTTCCGCGGGGCGCACGTGCACCGCGGCCGCCGGGCAGGTCATGCGCTCGCCGGGCACGATCACGTGCTTGAAGAACGGGTGCTGCGCGTCCAGGGACATGAAGTACTGGTCTCCGGCCATCGGACTCGTCTTGCGCACGTTGTAGTCGTTGTCCGCGCCCGTGACGTAATGCACGCCCAGGACGTCCGCGAGCGCAAAGTCGTCGCGCGGCCTGCCCTCCAAGTCGAAAAGCGACGTGCTGAAGGTCGCCACCAGGCCGCCGCCCGCGCGCACGTACTCGCGGATGGCCTGCGCCTGGTCGTCGGAGATGCACCCGATGTCCGGGAGCACCACCACCGCGTACGGCGCGAGCCCCTCCGCACACAGGTGACGCTCCGTGCCCATGCCGTGGAGCACCTGGCCGTCGACCAGGGCCTGGAACCAGCCTTCGAAGCACTGGCAGTACGTCTCGGCCCCGGGGTGCTGGTGGTGGCGATGGTCGCGGGTGTGCCGCGAGTGCATGAGCCGCGCGTACGGGATGGGCTGGGCGCCGTGCAGCCACGGCTCGCGCCGCTTGACCTCGCGCGCGGCGTCCAGGTAGTGCTTGTCGAACGCGGGCGAGCACATGGTGCGCTTCTTCTTGTCCCAGAACTTGTGGTTGTCCCAGCCCATGCACTCGAAGCCGGGGGTCGCGCCGTTGGCCAGGGCGGTCATGACGTCGGCCAGGAACATGTCCCGCGGCTTGGGCAGCGAGTTGTCCGAGTACCCGTAGTGCGTGTAGCTCTTGAGTTGAAAGGAGATGCCGCAGTTGATCTCCGGCCGGTACTGCGGCTTGAGCGCCCGGTACCAGCGCGCCCGGAACCCGATCGCCTCGACGCCGGCCACGTCGCAGAGCAGATAGTCGTAGATGTCCGCGGTGCGGTCCGCATCCCAGCCCCGATGCCAGGTGTTCGTGGGGTACCCGTAGTACACGGCCGTGTGCGCGATGTTCGGGTTCACGCGCCGCAGGATGGCGTCGCCCTCCTGGATGAACTCCACGATCTTGTCGTAGCGCCACTGCACGAACCGGCGCCACAGGGGGTCGCTCCAGTCCTCGGTCTCGGGCATGTCTTCGCCGACTTCCTTGCGGAACTTGGCCCGGCAGTGCGGGCAGTAGCAGGCTGTGCCGATGCTCCCCCAGTGGAAGGACAGCTCGTCGTACATGAACGTCCCGATGTCGTACTGGGCGATCTCCTCGGTCTGGGCCATGACCATGGCCCGCCACTCGGGGTTGTTCGGGCACAGGCGCAGCGGGCAGCGCTTGCCCGTGGCGTCCTGTTGCAGCCAGTCCGGGTGCTCGGCCGCTTGCAGACGGCTCATGCCGACCTGGTACATGGCGCCCGGCACGATGCCTGCGCGTCGGCACGCGGTCACGAGTTCGCCGAAAAAGTCCCGATCGCCCATGAGGCTGAACCGGTGGCCGACCTTGGTGGCGTAACAGCACACGCCGCTGTGGCTCTTGGCGTGGTGGTGGAGGACCTGGAGGCCCATGCGCTGGAGGGCGCGCACGTAGATCTGCGGGTCCAGGTACTTCTCCACGTCCTTGCGCATGGCCTCGCGCTTCTCTTCGGACACGGGCTTGCCCGTGGCGCGCTCGATCTGCTCGGGGTCCTGGAAGAAGAACCCGAACATGATCCTGCGGAACGCGTCGTCGAGCCATGCCTTCGCGTTCGGGCGTACGGGTGGCATCGCCTTGTCCTTTCTGCTCCTGGCCAACAGTCCGGTGCGAACGAGTCTCTATGCGTTCCGTGCCGCTCTGCGCGCCGTCTT
>CAZOBJ010000172.1:0-2789 GCA_964577825.1 uncultured Planctomycetales bacterium | reverse complement strand
TGCGGCGCGTCCAGGAGCATGGCGTACTGGTCCCCGGCCACCGGGCTCGTCTTGCGCAGGCTGTAATCCCCGTCCGCACCGCCGACGTACCGGACGCCCAGCACGTCCGCGAGCGCGAAGTCGTCGCGCTGGTCGCCCTCCTCGTCGAAGAGCGACGTGCTGAAGCTCGCCACCAGGCCGCCGCCCGCGCGCACGTACTCGCGGATCGCCTGCGCCTGGTCGTCGGAGACGCACCCGATGTCCGGAAGCACCACTGCGGCGTAGGGCGAGAGCCCGTCGGCGGAGAGGTGTTGCTCCGTGCCCATCTCATAGAGCACCTGGCCGTCGACCAGGCCCTGGAACCAGCCGTAGAAGCATTCCACGTACGGTTCGGCCCCGGGGTGCTGGTGGTGGCGATGGTCGCGGGTGTGGCGCGAGTGAATGAGCCGGGCATAGCGGATGGGCTCGGCGCGCGTGCACCACGCCTCGCGCCGCTTGATCTCGCGGGCGGCCTCCAGGTAATGCTTGTCGTACGCGGGCGAGCACATGGTGCGCTTCTTCTTGTCCCAGAACTCGTGGTTGGACCAACCCATGCACTCGAACCCCGGGGTGGCGCCGTTGGCGAGCGCGGTCATGACGTCGGCCACAAACACCTCCCGCGCCTTGGGGACGTTCCGGTCGAAGTAGTGGTAGTGCGTGTAGCTGCCGAAGGGGAAGATGTTCATGCAGTTGATCTCGGGTCGGCGATGCGGCTTGAGCGCTCGGTACCAGCGCGCGCGGTACGAGACGCGCTCGGCGTCCTTCACGTCGCAGAGCAGGTAGTCATAGATTGACGCGGTACGGTCCGTGTCCCAGGCATGGCGCCAGGTGTTCGTGGGATACCCGTAGTACACGCTGGTGTGTGCGATGTCGGGGTTCACCCGCCGCAGGATGGCGTCGCCTTCCTGCACGAACGCCACGATGTTGTCGTAGCGCCACTGCACGAACCGCCGCCACAGGGGATTGCCCCAGTCCTCGGTCTCGGGGAGGTCGTCACCGACCTCGTCGCGGAACTTGGCCCGGCAGTGCGGGCAGTAGCAGGCCGTGCCGATGCTGTGCCAGAAGAAGGACAGCTCGTCGTACATGAACGCGCCGATGTCGTACCGGGCGATCTCCTCGGTCTGGGCCATGACCATGGCCCGCCACGCGGGGTTGTTCGGGCACAGCCGCCGCGAGCACCGCTTGCCCGTGGCGTCCTGCTGCTGCCAGTCCGGGTGCTCGGCGGCCTGCAGGCGGCTGATGCCGACCTGGTACATGGCCCCGGGCACGATGCCCGCCTTGCGGCAGGCGGTCACGAGCTCGCCGAAGAAGTCCCGGTCGCCCATCAGGCTGAACCGGTGGCCGACCTTGGTCGCGTAGCAGCACACGCCGTTGTGGCTCTTGGCGTGATGGTACAGGACCTGGAGGCCCATGCGCTGGAGCGCCCGCACGTAGATCTGCGGGTCCAGGTACTTTTCCGCGTCCTTGCGCATGGCCTCGCGCGCCTCTTCGGACACCGGGGCGCCCGTGGTGCGCTCGATCTGCTTGGGGTCCTGGAAGAAGAACCCCATCATGATCCTGCGGAACGTGTCGTCGACCCAGGCCTTCGGGTCCCGTCGGGCGGGGCTCATGCGCGCTTCCTTTCCTGCCTTCGATCAACAAAGGGGTGCGAACGCGTGTCGATACGTCGATTCTCGTGTCCTTGTGGTCGAAACCCGCATCGGCACGTCGCCTCAGCGGTCCGCGGGCGGCTCGAACCCGCTGACGCCCGGCTTGGCCAGCCCCCCGCCGAGCACCAGGCCGGACACGCACGAGGCCCCGATGAGCAGGTGTCGCGCGAGCGAGATGTCGTACTCCTCAAACCCCTGCCACAGGTCCATGGACCAGCCGAACCAGGCGAGCAAGAGTCCCACGCCCGCGGCAAGCGCTGCGGCGACGCCCGCGCGCACGCTGCGGCAGTACCACACGGCCGCGGCCTGCGCGACCAGGAACCCGAGGCAGAACGCCACGCCGAAGACCGGGATCAATCCGGGCGCGAGCACATGGCCGGCCGCGCGCGGACTCGGGGTGGTCAGGAAGAGCGCGGCCAGGGACAGGACCACGAACGCCCAGCCCACGCACTGCATGCGGGTCATGAACGGTCCTCCAATGGCTGCGCAGGACGTGCCTGCTCACGCGAGACGCGCACCGGCTCGTGTAATCCTTCACCCCGCCTCTCCGTAGGCGCGCAGGTCGCCTGAGACACGGCCGCCCCAGGCTCGCAGCGGCGGCCGTCTACAGTGCCCAACGGGCCGCTCCCTTCCAACACGACCTGTTCGTTGAACGCCGCATCATGGAGCAGGATCGCGGGGTAGAACAGATAGTACAGAGCTATGTTGAGCCGTGTTGGACGCACCGAACAGCGATTCACTAGGGTCCTGCTTCCTACAATGTAGCCTGTGCGACTCGTCATATCTCTGAGGAACTTCGGATGCACGATCGCGTAGAAGAACGCGATGTACAGCAGAAGGAAGACGAGTCCGAAAAGCACATGCAGTCGGGTACGCTGCCAGGAAGGCGGACTCTTCGGCTGAGGGTCGGTCGGTGCCATTTGGCTTTCCTCTTCCAGCCCGCGCTGCGGGAAGGCCAGCCCGGCTCGGTGCAGGCAGCCCCTAGAACGTGACGACCCTGTTATCCGATTTCAGCCAGTTCGTCAACACGACGCCCATGCCGAACACCTCCACGCCCAGGTCCTTGAGCGCGTCCACGAGCCGGTATTGCTGGGCGCACGCGGTGCAGGCGGTGACGCGCAC
>CAZOBJ010000171.1:0-5081 GCA_964577825.1 uncultured Planctomycetales bacterium | reverse complement strand
TCGGCGACGATTGAACAGAAGCGCGCCATGCTCGAGCCGGACCATACGCGCATTTCTCTGCGGCGCCAGTGCGCTTTGCTGGGCTTGGGCCGGTCGACCGGGTATTGTCGGTCTCGCCCCGAGAGGGTGGGGCTCTCGCTTTGAAGCAAGTGATCGACGAGCAATGCTCCCGGACATCTTTCTGCGGCGTGGCGCGGTATGTTCAATTCTACAACCGCGAGCGGACGCACAGCGCACTGAGGCATCGGCCCTGCGCCCCGCCAGCGATCCCAAAGGGCATGTTGGGCTTGGGAGCTAAGCTCCCGCGTCCAACGTCTCCTGTTGCTTCTCTGTCATCGCATCTGGTATCGTTCTTGGGGCCAGGGCATCCGGACCGAGCAGCCCCACCGAAGCCCTATGCCTCATTGAGCGGGAGACGGCGTGCGCAAGACGCGGTGGAAGTGCTGGTTGTCGATGCTCCTGGCCGGGCTGTGCGCATGGTGCACGGGCTGCTGGCTCTCCGCTGCGCTGCCGGACCCCGCGGGACCGGCGATGGAGCCATTGGGTGAGGAGGTCTACCTCCTGCGTGGCGTGCCGGACGCGCCCGCCGTTCGCTCTCTGGGCCGGACGACGCACGTACTGATCCTGGTGCCGGGCGTCAGCAGCGGAGACTTGGCGACGCAGAGCCGGTTTCTGAGCCACTTGCGCCGGCGCACGGGCGCGCAGGTCGCGATCTTCCATCACTGGGGACAGTACGACCCGACCCGGCGGATGGCCGCGCCCACGGCCACGAGCAGGGCGGCTGCGACTCTGGCGTCCTTCTGCGAACTCATGTGGCGCCAGGCAGGGCCGCAACCGCATATCGACGTGCTGGCACACAGCGCCGGGACGATTGTGGTCAACAAGGCGGCTCTGCAGTTGGCCACGGCCGACTCTCCCGTGCGCCTGCGACACGTGCTCTTTCTGGGCACGCCGCACGACCCGGATGCGGACCTGACAGCGCTCAAACAACGCTGTGAGGCCCTCTTGAATCTGCATTCGGTCTTCGACAAGATCAACCGCAACGTGAGCGGCGCCGAGGGCGCGCTGGAGGCGCTGCCCGCCCCACCGTACTGGAACCGCTCCCTGGACAGATCGCTGGGCGGGCGGCGGACGCGCCATAACGCGTTTCTGGAGGACACGGCGGAGAACCGCGTACAGTACGGCCACTTTCTGCGTACGGGGCGGTGGCTGACGCCGCTGGCCTGGCCCGATGGCGCCCCCCTGACGGCGATCGGGCTGCACCGGCACGCCCTACACGTACGCGCGGCGAATCCGGGCGCGCGGCAGGGGATGGTCGGGCCGGCGCTGCTGCGGCGCTGCCTGGCCCATCCGG
Organism: uncultured Planctomycetales bacterium; assembly: GCA_964577825.1. GTDB lineage: Bacteria > Planctomycetota > SZUA-567 > SZUA-567 > JAFGNG01 > CAZOBJ01. Next base: position 3,727 of record CAZOBJ010000171.1, on the reverse strand, counting down.
ATCCGGAGATCCGTTACTACGGCGCGCTGCTGGCGGGCCTGGCCGGGGTGGGGGCCGTCCGTCCGGCGCTCAAGGCAACCTTGGAAGCGCCAGAGCAGCCCGACATGGTGCGCCGGGAGATCTACCAGGCCTTGGGCGCCATGGAGGATCCGCGCGACCTGCGTTACCTGCAGCAACGGCGACAGAGCGATCCCGAAGCCGGAGACGTGTTGCGCGACGTCTTGCGCGCCTGGAAGCGCCGGCGCATCCGCCCGCCCCGAGAATCGCGGCGTTGACGCGGCCGGTCCACCGAGAGAATCATCGACCAGCGAGGTTGCGCCCGGCGCGCGCCCCTTCGCGGCGGCGGGGTTGCCGGTTGCCGCCACGGGCGGTGGCCTGCCTGCGGGCCTTGCCCTTGCGGGTCTGGACGCCGCTTTCGCCGTTGATCAGCCCGCGTTCGGCCTCTTGCGAGTGGCAGGGGTGGGTGCGCACCACCTTGATGGACAGGCCCATGATCCTCTCGATACCGCAGAGATAGTCACGCTCGTCGCCGGCGCAGAAGCTGATGGCGCTGCCTTCGTTCCCGGCGCGCGCGGTGCGCCCGATGCGGTGGACATAGCTCTCCGGTTCGTTGGGCAGTTCGTAATTGATGACGTGGGTGATGTCCTCCACGTCGATCCCCCGGGCGGCGATGTCGGTGGCCACCAGCACCCTCGTCTGACCGGCACGAAAGGCCTGCAACGCTCGAGTGCGGGCGTTCTGCGTCTTGTTGCCGTGGATGGCGTCGGTGCGGATGTTCCACCGCGAGAGCTTGCGCGCCACCCGGTCGGCTCGATGCTTCGTGCGCGTGAAGACCAGCACCCGCGCGAACCGCGGCTCGCCCAGAATGGTCTGCAGCAGGTCGTCCTTGCGCTTCTGATCCACGAAGAGCACCGATTGATCAATGCGTTCGGCCGGAGTGGCCTGGGGCGCGACCTCCACCTTGACCGGCCGGGTCAGCAGGCTGTTGGCCAGAGCGGCCACCGCCCGGGGCATGGTGGCTGAGAAGAAAAGGGACTGCCGCTTTGGGGGCAGAGCCGCGATGATACGCTTGACGTCATGGATGAACCCCATGTCGAGCATGCGGTCGGCCTCGTCCAGAACAAAGGCCTGCAGATGCCGCAGCTGAGCTTCCCTCGTACCCATCAGGTCGAGCAGCCGGCCGGGCGTGGCGACCAGAATGTCCACGCCCGCCCGCAGCTTCTGTGCCTGGGGAAGGCGACCGACCCCGCCGAACACGGCCATGGCCTCCAGCCCGGTGTGTTTGCCGTAGGTGCAAAAGCTGTCCAGGATCTGGGCGGCCAGTTCGCGCGTGGGCGTGAGGACCAGGGCGCGCACTTGCCGCCGTCCGTCTGAGGCGGCAGTTGCGCTTAGATGCTGCAGGATGGGCAGGGCAAAGGCAGCGGTCTTGCCCGTGCCGGTCTGAGCGCATCCCAGCAGGTCGCGCCCGGCCAAGAGCGGCGGAATGGCCTGAGCCTGGATGGGCGTGGGTGTGGTGTAGCCGGCGGCGGAGATTGCCCGGCGCAACGGCGCGGTCAGCGCCAACTCGTTGAAACTCTTCATACACTCGCTTTCCTGTGTCGCCATGACACATGTACATTGCCCGGACTGTCCCGGGACGGAATCCACCGCCTCGGCTGCGCAACAGGCGCCGTCGAGCCGGTCAGGTCACATCGATTTCGGGGAATACCACAGGGCGAGAAGTTCGGGCTCGCGCAATGATATCTGATCAGCCTCGGCTGAACCCCTGACGGCCGCTCCACATGTTCCGGATCGGGCCGCCGCTCGTCCCGTGATCCATGCCTGGAGTACGGGACCTTGACCAACTGTATACGGTTGGTCCGACCAACGCAACAACCAAATCCACAATCGTCAAACATGTTCTTCGCGCAGGGTGTGAACGCAGCGGCCGCGGACGACACGACCACCGGCCGCAGAGAGCCCGGGCGCCGGGCCCGGGTTCTCTGCATGGAGGGATCTCGGAGGAGTTTACTTCTTGGCGGATGCGGATGGGGTGCGTGTGCGCTTGTGCATGGCGGCGCGCAGGCGGTTGGAGAGCGACCCGCCCTTGTTGCCCACCTCCTGCTTGGGCCCGATGTGGCGGTCCGTGTAGGCGTACGCAGCCTTGTTCACGGAGGCCTTCAGCGCCCCCGCGGGGATGACCTCCTCGGTCTCCGGCCGCCCCTGGATCGCGACCCGGATTCCCTTGTCTACGGGCTCGAGCTGGAAGGCCACCTGACCGGACACGTTGGCCGAGCGCCGGCCCGCGTACTCGCAGGGCTTGCCGGCCTTGCGGCACGCCTCGCGATAGGGCGCCACGGCCGCCCGCAAGGCCTGGTTGGCGTCGGCCTCCAGGCCCCGCGCCTTGGCGCGCAGGTCCTCGGCCCGGGCCTTGGCCTGGTCGAGCGCTGCGGCCGCGGCCTTGGCCTCCTTCTCGAGCGCGGAGAGGTCCCCTGCGCTCGCCTGTGCCTTGCGCGCCTGGCTGGGCGCGCGCTTCTTGGCCGGCGCCTTGCCCTTGCCTCGGGGCTTGCGCGGGGCCGCCTTCTTCTTGGTCCCTGTCTTCTTGGCCATGGTCCTTCTCCTCCCTGCTTGTCGTACTCGCTGCGACACCGTGTCGCGGTCAGACCTCGTGGAATCCCTCGACCAGGAACTCGCCCCGGGTCCTCGGCTCGCCCAATGCCTCGGCGAAGGCCCGGGCCTCCGCGGGCGCGGGGAAGGCGCGCTCGAGCGCGTATCCGCCGTACGCGGCCTGCTCGTCGTCGATCACCAGGCACGCGCCGGTGGGGTCCAGGACGAGCACGTACTCCCTGCCGTCCGCGAGCCGTCCTTGGCCGAAGAGCGGCGGGTGGTCGGGCCACGCCTGGGCCCCGGCGAACGCATGCCAGTCGTGCTGTGTGAATGCGCGCATGTGCATGGGCCTGTTCTCCTCGTCTAGGCGCTGCGCATCTCTTCGAGGTGATCGTCGATGAAACGGGCCGCCTCGGTCTCGGACCAGTCGTACCGGCCTATCAGGAGCCCGGCGAGCAGATCCTTGAGCCCCTGGCGCACGCGGCTCAGGTCGCCCGCGAATCCCCAGTCCTTCGGACGCTCGGCGGCGCGCTGTGCGTGCACGCGCACCTCTTCGCCGACCAGATCCAGGAGCGCGCCCACGTCCTGTTGAGCGCGGGCGTAGTGCTGGGCTGCGTTCTCGCGCACGCGTGCGCGCGCCCGGTCCGCCTCGATGTCGTTGCGCTCGTGCCTCATGGTCTCGTCTCCGTTCTGGAGCGCGCCCCTTTGCGCGCCACCTGACACACATCAGCCATGGTCTGGGCCGTTCATCAAGGTCTTTTTGGAGGAAAACTCGATTCTTTTGGATATGTAACCTGTTGCGGGGAAAGGGGCTACGGAGCGAACAGGGCGTGCTGTGGGCGCCGCCTGGGGCGCGCGTGGGTCCGGCGGCGGGGTAGGATCCGGGTCGATCCCGGACCGGCAGAATGTGCCGCCCGCCGGTGGACCGCGGCTCTTGTGTTGCGCGGCGCCGTCAGAACCCCCCATTTCACTAAAAACGCATATCCATGGACAAAAAGGCGGCGATTCGAAAACCGCTCGCGCCCCGGGCGGCGAGGAGGGAACCAAGGCCTGTTGGCCGGGGGCGGACTTCGCGCTCGCGGGAGGGCGAAGGTCTGTTTCCTGCAACGGACGCGGAACCTTTCGGAACCTTTTTTCAAGG
>CAZOBJ010000170.1:0-5152 GCA_964577825.1 uncultured Planctomycetales bacterium | reverse complement strand
GCCGGGATGGCGGTCCTCGCGGTCGGCGCGCAAGAGCTGTTGATTGAGCGCAAGGTAGCGGATCTTGGTGGTGGTCTGGCGGCGATCGGCGGCCATCCGGGCGTCCATGCCGTGCTGGGCGCATAACTCTCGCAACCGCCGGGCGGCGGGGTCGTCTCCGACCAGGCCCACCAGAATGGCCCGCGCGCCCAGGGCCGCGATGTTGCGTGCCACGTTGGCGGCCCCGCCGGGGCGTTCCTCTTCGCGCAGCACGTCGAGGACCGGCACGGGCGCCTCAGGGCTGATCCGGTCCACCTCGCCCCACACGTACCGGTCGAGCATCACGTCGCCGACCACGAGCACGGTCGGTGCGCTGAGCGCGCTGACGTGTCCGATGAGGCGGTCGAGTTCCGTGGTCATGGCATAGGCTTTCTGTCTCGGATCCGGAAGGGCGAACCCAGTATACCGTCCGATCGGAGGCAGGCAACCGGTTTCGGGCGGTCCGGTCAGAGAAGGCGCAGGACGTCGCCCGGCGCGGCCACGAGGGCCTGCGCGCCGGCCTGGCGCAGCTCCTCTTCGGTGCGAAAGCCCCACAGCGCGCCCACAGGCCACATGCCGGCGTTCACCGCGGTGCGCATGTCCGTGGCCGTGTCGCCCAGGTACAGCCAGTCGTCGGGGGGCACGTCCAGCGCTTGGGCGAACTCGAGCGCGGCCGCGGGGTCGGGCTTGCGGCGGTCTTCGCTGAGCATCCCCTGCACGCGCGCGAAGCGCCAGTGCGGCAGAAGCTCCTGCACGCACATGCGCGTGAACTCGTCGGGCTTGTTGCTGAGCACGGTCATGGGCATGCGCCGGTCGGCTAGTGCGGTCAAGAGCTGCGCCACGCCGGGATAGGGACGGGTCTTGCGGTTCCAGTTGTCCGCGTACGTGCGTCGCATGGCCGCCACGCTCCTGGCCAGGAGGTCGGTGTCTTCGGCCTTGTCTCCCAGCGCGCGGCGCATCATGCTTGTGACCCCGTCGCCCACGAAGTACCGGTACGCTTCCAGCGGATGAACGGGCAGGCCCTCTGCCCGCAGAACCGCGTTCGCAGAGTCGGCGAGGTCTTCGAGCGTGTCGAGCAGGGTGCCGTCCAGATCGAAGAGCACGGCTCGGGTGGATCCTTCTATCATATCTTGCCCTTGTGCTGGCGGGGGCGGCCGGGTCAGGTGCGCCCGTCTTCGCGAAGGATGAGCTGCGCGGCTTCGGCCAGGTCGCGCGCGTGGAAGTGCGGGGTCACGCGCAAGGGAGGCGCGTCCACGGCCTCGGGCAAGAGCACGGTGCGCGCGCCGACATTGAGACCGGCCTCAATGTCGCTGGACCGGTCGCCCACCATCCAGGCGTTCGCGAGCGAGAGCCCCAGCGCCCGGGCGGCGCGCTCGAGCATGCCGATCGCGGGCTTGCGGCAGTCGCACCCATCGTCGGGCCCGTGCGGGCAGTACTCGATGCGGTCCAGGGCTGCCCCGTTGGCCGCGAGCAGCTCGACGAGGCGGGCATGCACCGCGGCGACATCTTCATGGCCGTACAGACCTCGGGCCATGCCCGACTGGTTCGTGACCACGACCAGGGCATAGTGGGGCCGCAGGCGGCGCAGGGCCTCGGGCACGCCGGGCAGGAGCGTCACGTCCTCCGGGCGCCACACGAACCCGAGGTCCGCGTTGAGGGTGCCGTCGCGGTCAAAGAACACGATCGGCCGGTCGGGGCCTGGCAAGCTGTGCTCTCCTTCGGGTTGGGCGCGAACACATTGGGCGCGTGGCCGGCCTTGCGGATTCGGTTACAGAGTGGGGCAGGGTAAGGCGCTTTGCATCGGGTGCCGTCGGTCAGGGCGACGAGGGTAGCGGCCTAGAGTTCGCCCAGCATGCGGCGCACCGCGTCCTTGAGCCGGTCGGTGGTCGGATACTCGCCCTGGGCCATGCGCTCGCGGATCTCCTGGAGCTTGTCCTCGCGCACCTCGGGGACGCGGTCCAGGCGACCGCGCAGGCGCGCCTGCGCGGACAGGTCCACCTGGTCGGACGCCTCGGCGGGGCTGGCCGCCTCGTGCTTCGGGGCGTCCTTGCGATAGGTACGCTGGGAGTCGTGGTGGTCGAGCGCCTTGCGCAGGTTGCCAAGTTCGCCCGGACCGTCGACGCGCATGGTCCTCTCCTCCGGAATGGGCTATATCGCCTGCATCCACAACTGTTATCGGTTGCTATGATACCAACTTGAGGCCGAAACCGGGAGAAAAATCTTGGCAAAACCGGTCGACCTGGGCATACGCTGCGTGTATAGTGGCCGGCTGTATCGATCCGTCCTCGGGGGGGCGCGGGGTCACGGGGAGCGGTCGGCCCGCTGCCGTCGCCCCGCGGGAGGCCCGCTGTTCACCGGCGCCCTGGCTTGATCGAGGCGCAACGCGATGCCTGAGAGCGACACCAGACTGCTGCAATCCGTGAGCCTGCGCGACCCGGCGACCGTATGGCGGGTCCTGGCCGACACGGTGCGTGACCTGGACCCGGGGCACGACCTGGCGCGCGTGCGGCAGGTCTACGAGGACGTGCTGCGGCTCTTCGCGGGCAGATACCCGGGCTACCGTGAGTGCAATACCCCATATCACGACCTGAACCACACCACGGACGTGGTGCTGGCCATGGCCCGGCTGATGCACGGGGCCAAGGTGTGCGGACAGCCGCTCAGCCGCCGGGGGATCACCCTGGGCCTGGTGAGCACCTTTCTGCACGACACGGGATACATCCAGGAAGAAACGGACACCGAGGGCACGGGCGCGAAGTACGCGCACGAGCACGTACGGCGCAGCGTCGCGTTCATGGACAAGTACCTCACCGCACAGGGATGGAGCGAAGCGGACCGGGCCACTTGCAGGTACATCATCCTGCGCACGGAGCTCGGCCCCGGCAAGCGCGCCCCGGAGGCGCCCGACCCGGAGGCGGACTTGCTGGCCAAGATGCTGGGCACGGCCGACCTGCTGGGCCAGATGGCCGATCGGACCTACCTGGAGAAGCTCCTCTTTTTGTTTCAGGAGTTCCGCGAGGGCGACGTGGGCGGCTTTGACAGCGAGCTCGATCTCCTGGAGCATACCCTGGAGTTCTGCGGCCAGGCGCAGGCGCGCATGGAGAACGAGCTGGGTGGGGTGCGGCGCTTCATGGCCGCGCACTATCGCGCCACCAAGGGGCTGGAGGTGGACCCGTACACCATGGGAATCCGGCACCACGTGGAGTACCTGCGCGACATCGTGCAGAACCACCGGGACGACTATCGCGAGTACCTGAAGCGTGAAGGCCTGATGGACAAGCTCAGCGACCTGTACGAGAGCGGCTAAAGGGACGGGGCCGAGGGAGGAGTGTCCGCGGGGCCTGCTCGCGCTGCACGACCCCGATCCGGGCTGCGATCTTGATGGGCCGGCCCGCCTGTGGCAAGGCGGGCCGCGTCCTGTGTGCGCTTTGATGCCCCAAGAGGGTCGGCGGATGCGCAACGAGGCGCAGCGCACGCACAGCATCTTCCACCATCTTGGCAGCCTGGCCGAGTTGATCGGCGCGGTGCTTGTGCTGCCGGCCGTGGTGGTGGTGCTCTATTGGGGCGAGCGCGGAGACGGGGTGGGGACCCTGGGCGCATTTCTATTGCCCGGATCGGCCTGCTTTCTCACCGGCGTCCTGCTGCGGCGGTGGTTTCGGCCCGAGGTCCTGGACATGACCGGGTCGATGCTCCTGTGCGCGCTGGGGTGGCTGGTGGCCAGTGCCTTCGGCGCGCTGCCGTTCGTGCTGGGGCTGGGGGCGAGCTACCTGGACGGATACTTCGAGGCGATGAGCGGGTTCACCACGACCGGGATCACCATGTTCTCGGGCCTGGATCGGATGCCGCACAGCCTGCTGTTTTGGCGGGCGTTCAGCCAGTGGCTGGGCGGGTTGGGGATTCTGAGCTTCTTCCTGGCAATCACGTTCCGGGGCGCGGGCGAGCACCATGTGTTCGGCGCCGAGAGCCACAAGATCAGCTCCGACCGGCTGGCGCCGGGCATCTTCAACACCGTGCGGATGCTGTGGCGGATCTATGCCCTGTTCACCGTGGTCAGTGTTGCCCTGCTCAGCCTGGAGGGGATGCCCGTCTTTGACGCGGTCTGCCACACGTTCACTGGCCTGTCCACCGGTGGGTACAGCCCGCATGACAAGAGCATCGGGTTCTATGCAGCGACCGGGCATCCGCACGCGGCGCTCATCGAGTACACGGTGGTCGGGGTGATGCTCTTGGGCGGGATCAACTTCCTGGTCCACTACCGGGTGCTGACCGGGAATCCGAGGGCCCTGGGCGATACGTTGGAGATGCGGTACTGGTGGCGGCTGTTGGCCGGGTTCGTGGGCCTGATCCTCGTGGCCCTCGCCCTGGGCACCGACCTGGGCCCGTCGCTGGCGAGCGGGCCGGTGGGCGAGCGGCTGGCCGCGCTGGAGGACTCGTTTCGCACGACGCTGTTCCAGGTGGTGGCGATCCTCACCACCACGGGCTTCGCCACCGAGGACATCGGCGGCGCGTATTTCCCGGCGCTTGCAAAGCAGCTCTTCCTGGTGATGATGGTGATCGGCGGGTGCGTGGGCAGCACGGGCGGCGGCATCAAGGTGCTGCGCGTGGCGATCCTCACGCGGCTCATGGGACGGGAGCTCTTTCGCAGCCGGGTCTCGCAGCGCGCCTCCACGCGGCTTGTCATCGACGGTCGGCTCGTGAGCGAGGACGAGGTCCACCGGGTGGCGTGCCTCTTCTTCGCGTGGATCGGGCTGCTGGTGGTGGGCGGGGGCAGCACCGCGGTTCTGTCCCATCAGGATGCGTGGGCGTCGTTTTCCGGGATGTTCAGCGCGCTCGGGAACATCGGTCCGTGCTACATTTCGCAGGCGGACATGATCGCCATCCATCCCGGGGTGAAGGTGACCTATATCTTCGGGATGCTGGCGGGACGACTGGAGATTCTGCCGGTGCTCTTGCTCTTCTCGCGCCGAGCATGGCGGTGAGGACGAACCGCAGGCACACGGGAACACGGATGGGAGGTCAACGGACATGCGCGTGGTAATCGGCGGCGGGGGCATGGTCGGACGCGAGCTCGCCCGCAAGCTCATGGCCCAGAAGCACGACGTCATCGTGATCGACGAGGACAAGGAGACCTGCG
>CAZOBJ010000169.1:0-5158 GCA_964577825.1 uncultured Planctomycetales bacterium | reverse complement strand
CCAGATTGCCCGGCTCCTTGTAAGAGAGCACCTGGCTCTTGAGCAGCACCCCGTTGCCCTTGATGCCTTGCACGAACGTGTACTCGTCTTCATGGAGCTGCGCCGGATCGCCGCCGGCCTCGGCCGCGTTCGTGCTTTCGTCAAAGGGGGCGTAGAAAGTGACGTCTGCCCTTGCGTGTGCGCAGACGAGACTCCCGACTACGATCCAGAGAGCGAACAACGCCTTGCGTGCGTTCATTTCCTATTCTCCTTCGCTGTCCTATATTCAGCGCCCAGAGGGCTCACAGTTCCTCGTCGAAATTGACCAACGCCATATCGTCCAGCCATGCCACGTTGCCCTGGCCGGGAATGCGAAAGCGCACCGTGGCGTAGAAGGTCCTGCCGGGGCTCTGCCGGTTGCTCACGGGCAGCGTCTCGAAGAAGAGGTCGTGCCTGGTCCAATCCTGCTCGGCCTCGATAGTCTCTTCGAAAAAGTAATCCGAACTCTCGCCCGCGTGCAAGCGAATATTGACCTCCGTGAATCGTTCCTTCGCCTTCATCCAGAACGAGAGGTGATACACTTGGTCCGCTTCGAGCGGGAGCCGGTTCGATGTCAGTGCCTGCGTACTCTTGTCCTCGGCAACCTCAACGCGCAGAGACTTGTCTCCGGAATGTTTGTCGCGGTCGTCGAGGAAGATACCGCGTTGTCCCGCGCTGTAAACCGCGTACCAGCCCGGCGGGAACAGATCGCCGTGCTCGAACCCGGGATTCTGGAACAGATTGCCGCGAAAATCCTGGCTCGTGAGCTTGCGCAGCTCGAAGTCGTCCAGGTCCACGATCAGGGGGACGCCGTTGACGAGGCGGCGCTCGCCCTGGGCGTCCTCGACGTACTTCGCGCGACCGTTCTCAAAGGGGAGAGTAGCAAGCGTCACCCGGTCGGTGTCGGAGCCCTTGAGCAGGATGGTGGCCTTGGTCCATTCCCGAGATGTCGGATACTTGGCGTACTTGGGCGCGCGCAGCCACAGGATCCTGGGCTGCGGGTCCTGTTGCCGGGTCCGGTACCAGACCGAGAACCGATACAGCGCGTCGGGCGCGAGGTCCAGGTCCTGAAACGTGAGTGTACGGCCGCCTTCGGTGGAGTCCAGCCGAACGCCCATGCGCCCGGAGCGTGCCGCCTGTTCGGTCCACTGGTAACCGGCGTTCTGGCGGGACACGCTACCCGGATATCCGATGGGAGAGCCGGGGCGCGCCGGGTCCTCGCGTTCCACGCTCGGGTTGGCCGCGAACGGCGCGGCTGGGGCCTGCGGTGCATCTGCGGAGTGCATTGGCTCTGCGCACAGGCACGTGGCGACGATCAGGGCGAAGAGTGCGTTGCGGGTGTTCCGCATGGCTTCGGGTCCCTATCTCGACAGACAAGTGAATCGGGGTTGGCGAGGTTAGTCTCCGCGATGCATAGCAGAGGCAAGCGCAGAGGCCCACCTAACGTACAGCATTGTCTTGGAATGCAAAGAACGTCTCGTCTATGCCTGCATCTGCGATTTGGCTGGGCGCCACCTTCTAACAAATGCGGTAGTGACCCCACGTCTCGCTCTCGGACGCGGGCGATTATGCGTGCTGGCGAAAGGCCGCGTGCCCGTTCCGCCTACCACGGCGGTCCCACGTCCTGTACAATCTGGTACACCCGGCAGGATTCGAACCTGCGACCTACGGTTTAGGAAACCGTCGCTCTATCCCCTGAGCTACGGGCGTATACCTTCCTATACTATACCTGTTAGGCTGTTGAACGCAACTCCGTTTCGCAACTCCGTCTGCATGGGTTGACAGCCTGTGACGCGGCGTATAGGCTGTGCGCGCGCCCGGCTGGGAAGATCGATGTCGTGTCGGGCGCCTTGGGAAGGGCTGCTCACAGATGGACGCCATCGAGGATATCCTGCGCATCGCTCAGTGTCCAGGTGTGGGGCCGCGCACCTATTCGCGCCTGCAGCAGGCCTTCGGAAGCGCGCAGGCCATTCTGGGCGCTTCGATCCAGGCTCTGGGCCAGGTCGAGGGCGTGGACGCTGGCCGGGCCAAGCAGGTTCTGCAGGCCGAGACGTATGATCCGAGGCCGGAACTCGAGCGCGCGGCCGCCTGCGGGGTGCACCTGGTGTCTCAGGAGGACCCCGCCTATCCCCAGGCGCTCAAGAACACCTTTGACCCGCCCATCCTTCTGTACGTAAAGGGGCATCTGAAGCCCTCCGACGGGGTGGCGCTGTCCGTGGTCGGTACCCGCCACCCGAGCCACTACGGTCGCGCGCAGGGCGAGCGTTTCGGGGCCTTGCTGGCCCAGACGGGATTCACTGTGGTCAGCGGGTTGGCGCGCGGCATCGACTCGGCCGCACATCGGGGCGCCCTGGCCGCGAGGGGACGCACGATCGCTGTGCAGGGCAGGGGCCTTGCCGAGGTGTATCCGGAGGAGAACCGAGACCTCGCCGACGAGGTGGCTGCCTCCGGTGCGATCCTCTCGGAGCTGCCCATGGACACGGGCCCGGCGCCGGAGAACTTCCCCCGGCGCAACCGGATCATCGCGGGCATGAGCCTGGGGACGCTCGTGATCGAGGCGCCGGCACGCAGCGGCGCCCTCATCACCGCGCGCCTGGCCAATGACCTGGGCCGAGAGGTGTTCGCGATTCCGGGCCGGATCGATCAGCGCGCAGCGGCGGGCGTCAACGACCTGATCGCCCAGGGGCAGGCCAAGCTCGTGCAGGGCCTGGAAGATATCCTGGAGGAGATCGGCCCGGTCGCCGACGCACTGCGGCCTCGCGTGGGCCAGGAAGCTACGGACCCGGCGGAGGCTCCCGCCTCCTCCCAACCTTCCCCTTCGCTCGAGCAGCCCTCCGTCGAGCCACAGACACGGACCGCGAACGCGCGTGAGGAGCAGGTCCTGGCCGTGCTGGGCGCGGACCCCGTGCACATTGATGATATCTGCGCGCAGACCGGGCTGCCGGTGCACGTGGTGGCTTCGACGCTGATGATGCTTGAGCTCAAGCGCGCGGTGGACCAGCTGCCTGGCAAGTTTTACGTGCCCAAGCATCGGTGACCGGGCCTTGTAGGGCGTGCGTTGCGAGTCGGCAGGGCTGCCGCGGCGCCCTCTCGATAGCGAATGAGTGTCCTTGCGGCTTGACAGACCACGGGTTGGTGATAAGCTAGTAGGCTGCCGGTCGGGGAAGCCCTCGGCGGCCGATTGTACTGACGATGCCCGCTTAGCTCAGTCGGTCAGAGCATCGGATTCTTAATCCGAGTGTCGCAGGTTCGAGTCCTGCAGCGGGTACCAACTCAGAAGGCCCTGGAGTGGACAGCAAGTCCGCTTCGGGGCTCTTTTCTGCCACCTGTCTCCTCACAGTGGAATCGTGATCCGCCACAGGCGAATGGAGTGTCCTCATCGGCCTATGCATACGTAGGACCAGACGTCGCGCACTCCTCTTCGCCCAGGATGAGGTACCGGCCATCCGCAACAGCTGGTCCCAATTGGGGGACGCGGCACCGACACAACATTCTCCTTGACGCCTTGCCGATAACATGAATCATGCCGTTCGGAAGCGATGAGAGCTTAGGGTCCGCATGGCCGATATGATCAAGGGATTGTCCGCTTGCACGGCAGGAATCCGGTGGAATTGGGTTGAGTGCCCGAGTGTAGACGAATGAGCAGGGAGGGGCTGGCATGAACAGGGGCATGATTGGTTTGCGAGACTCGATTGTGCGGGCGGCGCGGGTCGGCGTTGCCGTGGCGATCCTTGCAGCCGCGCTAGCGTACACCGCCGAAGGCGCGCAACCTGCGGCGCAGCCCGCGGTCACCGAGCCGGAGGCCGTGCTGAAAGTCATGCGCTTGGCCGAGCAAGGCGAGGATGCGGCGGCCGAGGTGAAGCGGATGCTCGCGGATCCGGACTGGCGCGTGCGGTGCAATGCGGTCTGGGCGGCGCGTTGGCTCGAAGACCCGGCCGCGCTGTCACTTCTCGGCCAGGCGCTCCAGGACGAGCACACCCGCGTCTCGGTCGAGGCGGCCCGGGCCCTTGCCAATCGAGGGGCCGCAGGCCTCGATCCACTGGTGCAAGGACTGCGCAGCGACATTCCGACCGCGCAGGTGCATGCCGCCTGGGCCCTGGGCAGGATCGAGGCCCCCCGAGCCGTGGCGCCCTTGATCGAGGCGACCAAGGACGCGGAGTGGCGTGTGCGGCGCAGCGCGATCCAGGCCCTGGGCCAGATCGGCGACCCGAAGGCGCTCGACGCACTGGTCGACGCACTCGGAGACGAGGAGTGGCGCGTGCGGCGATACGCCGCCTGGGCCTTGACCGTGCTCGGCAAGCAGGCGGTCGGCCCCTTGGTCGAGGCCCTGGACCATCCGACCGAAGACGTGCGAAGCGCCGCGGCCAAAGCCTTGGGCAAGATCGGCGACGCGGCGGTTGATCGGCTGCAGGCGGCCCTGCAGGCCGAGAGCCCGCGTGTGCGTGAGCACGCGGCCCAGGCTCTGGGCCAGGCGGGGGGCGGGGACTCCGTGCCTGCTCTGGCCAAGGCCACAAAGGATGCGAAGGCCCCGGTACGCCGGGCCGCGGCCGAGGCCCTTGGACAGATCGGGGATTCTGATGCGGCGCAGTCCCTGGGCGCGTTGCTCAAGGATGAAGACGTGCAGGTGCGCCGCCAGGCGGCCAAGGCCCTGTTCAATCTGGAGGGGGCGCAGGCGCCCCAGCCTTTGATCGAGGCGGTGGAGGACGAGGATCCGCAGGTTCGCGCGTTCGCCGCCCTGGCGCTTGGTTCGCTGAAGGAGCCGGATGCGGTGGAGCCTCTGGTGAACGTGCTCAACAAGGACGAGGAACAGGCACTGGTCCGCCAAATGGCCATGCGCGCGCTCGGAGAGATCGGGGATCGGCGCGCGATCGAGGGCTTGATCCCCTACGACACCTCGTCGAATCATACGTTTCGTGTGGAGGCGCGCGACGCCCTGGAGAAGATCACGGGCGCGGGCAAGCACACCTGGCACTGGGCGGAGTGGTGGGAGGAGCAGAAGCAAGAGGAAGCGCAAGACTAGGCTCTGTCTGAAAACAGCAGATTGAGGTATTGTTCCAGGATGGCGACCTTGATGACGGCGAGAAAGTTGACCGCCAACTTCTCGAAGCGCGTGGCGATGCGCCGGGACTCCTTGAGCCAT
>CAZOBJ010000168.1:0-5200 GCA_964577825.1 uncultured Planctomycetales bacterium | reverse complement strand
GGACTCGAGAACCGGCAGGATCTCTCGCTGGAACAACCCGCGGATCATACCGCACTCCCTCCGTACACACTGCGCCGTCGGCAGAAGACCAATTGCCGTGCCATTCGGCGCCCAAGAGAAACAATACGTTTCCAAAGTCGCAAGCCAATATTACGGAACAGGTTGCGACGTTCTTGAGGCTGGAGCCACCTGGCCGACGCAAAGATTCTACGCCACGCATGGGCGCTGAGGCCGGAAGAAAGTGCCGATCGCGGCATAAACTGCCCTCGCATCAGGCGTCTCGCTCCCGCCAGCGCTTGAGCCGGTCGCGCAGGCTCCGCTCGCTGATCCCCAGGGCCGTGGCGCTCTTCTGGCGATGCCCGTCGAAGTGTTCGAGCACGCGGCGCACATGCTCCTCCTCGACCTCGGCCAGGGGCCGCGGCCGGAACGCCGCGCGCGTGTGCGCGCCGGCCGCGCCCTCTGCGTGCCGGGCGAGCCCGGGGGCGATGGCCTCGCACCCGAGCACCGCCCCGTCGCCGAGCACGACCGCGCGCTCCACGATGTTTTCGAGCTCGCGGACATTGCCTGGCCAGTCGTAGGCTTCCAGCATGGCCAGGGCCTCGCGCGTGACGGATAGCCGCCGGGCCTCGGGCGCGCCCTCGGCGCCCGCCGCGTCCGCGCGCGTGCGCGCGCCGCCGTGCTTGCGCAGGAAATGCTCCACAAGAAGCGGGATGTCTCCCTTGCGCTCCCGAAGGGGCGGGAGGGTGATCGGCACCACGTTGAGTCGATAGAAGAGGTCGCGTCGGAACGTGCCCTCCTCAATGCTCGTCTCCAAGGGCCGGTTGCTCGTGGCCAGGATCCGCGCGTTCGTGCGCACGGTCTCGGACGAGCCCACGCGCTCGTACTCGCGCTCCTGGAGCACGCGCAGGAGCTTGCCTTGCAGCGCCAGGCTCATCTCGCTGATCTCGTCGAGCAGGATGGTGCCGTCCTCGGCCAGCTCGAATCGGCCCACGCGCTGCCGCTCCGCGCCGGTGAACGCGCCTTTCTCGTGTCCGAACAGTTCGCTCTCCAACAGCCCCGCCGAGAGCGCGGCGCAGTTGACCCGGACCAGCGGACGGTCCGCGCGGGGACTTCGCATGTGGATGGCGGCGGCCGCGAGCTCTTTGCCCGTGCCCGTCTCGCCGCGCAGGAGCACGGTGCTGTCCGTGCCGGCCACCTGTCCGATTTGGGCGAAGATCGCCTGCATGGCCTCGCTCTCGCCTAGAAAGTTCTCCGGGGCGAAGGCACGGCCAAGCTCGTCGCGCAGGAACTCGTTTTCCCTGAGCAGGCGACGGTGCTCCACGGCCTTGCGCACCACCAGTTCCAGGGTCTCGGCGTTGAAGGGCTTGAGCACGTAGTCGAAGGCCCCGCCCTTCATGGCCTCGACCGCGTTCTCCACCGTGCCGTAGGCCGTGATCATGACCACAGGCAGGGCCGCGTCCGCGGCGCGCACGCGTTCGAGCAGGCGCATGCCACTCATCTCGGGCATGCGCACATCCGTGACCAGGGCCGCGGCGTCGCCTTCGGCGAGCACATCCAGCGCCTCGGCCCCGGACGCGCAGCTGGTGACGGCATACCCCGCGCGGGTCAGGGTCTCGCGCAGTCCCTCGCGCATGAACTGCTGGTCGTCGACCACCACGATGCGCTCGCCGGCCATGCCTATATCCCCTTGGCGGACACGGGCAGGTCGAACACGAACACGGCGCCGCGAGGTGCGTTCTCTTCCACGCGCACCGTGCCGCCGTGGTCCTGCACGATCTTGTGCACGATCGCCAGGCCCAGGCCCGTGCCCCCGTCCCGAGAGGTGAAGAAGGGATCGAAGATCTTGTCGCGCAACTCGGCCGGCACCCCGGCCCCTGTGTCCGCGATGCGCACGACCAGGCGCTCCCGGTCCGCGTCCGGGGTCGCGGCCGCGAGCGCGGCCTCCAGGCGCAGGCGCCCGCCGGGCTCCATGGCCTGCACCGCATTCAGGATGACGTTGAGGAACGCCCGCTGCATCAGCCCCGGGTCCATGGCGACCGGACGCTCGGCCTTGTACACGCGGTCCACGTCGACAGCTCCGTCGGCGAGCGCGCCGCCTGCGAGCTCCACCGCGGCGTCCAGGAGCTCGCCCACGCGCACGGGCCTGCGGTCGGGGACGCTCGGCCGGGTAAAGGTCAGCATGTCCTCCACGACCCGGTTCAGGCTTCCGGCCGCGCCCGCAATCTTGCTCAAGAGCTCGCGGCCCTGCGCGTCCTCGGAGAGCGACCGATCCAGGAGCGACGCATACAGCTCGATGCCGCCGAGCGGATTGCGGATCTCGTGCGCGAGCTGGGCGGCCATCTCTCCGAGCGCGGCCAGCCGGTCGCGGCGGCGCAGGGTCTCTTCGAGCCGGCGCAGCTCGGTGTTGTCCCGGAACGTGGCCACCGCACCGAGCCTCGCGCCGCCGGCCTCGCGCAGCGGCGCGGCGGACACGGACAGCACTCGCGCTTGGCCGTCCGCGCCCTGCACGTTTACCTCCACGCTGTCGAGCGAGCGCTCCTCGTCCAGCGCGGTGAGCAGGATCCCGGCCACCGGTCCGGCCCGTCCGTCGAGCGCCGTCTCGCGCGGGGTCCCCTCGCCCTTAGGTTGCGCACCCGCGCCCGCGGGCAGGTCCAGGAGCGCGCGCGCCGGGTCGTTGAGCGCGCTCAGACGCCCGTCCAGGTCCACGGCCAGCACGCCGTCCGAGATGCCGCCCAGGATGTTGGCCAGGTAGTTCTTGAGGCTGGAGATCTCCTCCACGCGGTCGCTGAGCTCCACGTTCTTGCGCGCGAGCTCATTGGCGAGCTCGTCCACGCGCGCGCGCAGCCGCTCGTGGCTTTCCTTGAGCCGTGCCGTGGACTCGTTGAACTTGCCCACGAGCTCGGTGAGCTCGTTCACGTCCATGCCGGCGGCCGCGGCCACGGGCACCGGGTTCGGCTCAGGAGCGTCGGGCTTGGCGGGAGCGTCGTCCGCAGCCATCGGGTTCCTCACTCGCGATTGTCCGTAAACCGGGGGGCCTGTCCGCCGCCCGGGCGCGCGCCGTAGGCCTTGAGCATCTGCTTGCCGCGCTGGGCCTGGGCCACCTTGCGGCCGGCCTCGTCGGTCGAGCCCTCCAGGGCCTGGCGGCTCGTCTCCTCGAGCTCCAGGACCCGGGCGAGCACGGTCTTCACGCGCTCGTGCATCTCTTCCACGGCCGCGCGGTCGGCCTCGGGCACGGATGCGCGCTGGTCCTCCCACGCGGCCAGGAGCGGCCCGGCCTGGCGGGTGACCTCCTCCATCGCCTGCATGCGCGCCTGCTTCTCGGAGAGGATCTCCAGCAACGCCGCGGTGTCCTTGGCCTGGATGAGCTCCACCTGCCGGCGGCTCAGGTCCAGCACCTCGCGGTAGCAGGCCTCCTGCTGTTCCAGCAAGTCGCGCAAACAGCGTGCGGTCTCCGTAGCCTCATCCATGATCTCGGTCTCCTGCGCCGGACAATCTACAGCTCCAGGCGTCCCAGGGACGCGAGGTCCTGGAGGTCGCGCAGACGCTCCTCGTTGCGCCGCTGCCAAAACTCGACCCCGAACGTCTCAGGAAACCCGCCCGTATCGGGCGCGCCCGCGGTGCGCACCGCGTTGCGCGCGGAAATGTACTTGTTGCGCGCCTCGCGCGTGCGGCCCATGGCAAGCAGGCACTCGCCCATCATGTACAGAAGATACGGCCGCTCGCTCGTACGCAGGCGCTGCTGGGCCTGCTCGAAGACCTCGTAGGCGGCCATGTAGTCCCCTGTGCGATACAGGGACAGCCCAAGGTGGATGTGCGCGTTGCGCCGAATGCGGCCCATGAGCGGGTTTTCCGCCCACACCTCGGCGCCGTACCGGTCCTCGTCGATGATCCGCCGCAACAGCCCCTGCGCGCCCGCTCCGTCTCCGCGCTGTTCCTGCCCCAGCTCCAGGCGGCACAAGGCCAGGAAATAGGTGGCACGGTACCGGCTTTGCAGGACGTCCAGAAAATCCGTCTCCTGCTGTTCGCGCCGCAGACCGTCGGGATGGTCCGGGTAGAGCACGTATCGGTCCAGCGCCTCGGTCAGCACAGCCGCGGCCTTGCGGTAGTAGGGACGATACACCTCGGGCGGGGCAGGCTGGCCCGTCTCTCCCTCTTCCTCTTCTTCCTCTTCTTCCTCTTCGCCCGCTGGGGCGGTCGCGGCCTGTGCGCCGGGCGCCTGGGCAGGCTCGGGGGCTGCTTGCTCGGCCTCCGCCTGCTCGGGCGCGGCGGGCGGCGCGGCCCCGGGCACGCGCGCGCGATCGGTGTCCGTGAGCTCGGGATGCTGGAGCGTCTGCGCGATAGTGAACAGCGTCTCGCCCAGCGCGAACGTGCTCCACCTCCACGGACGGCTCTGCGGCCCGAGACCGGGCAACCCGCGCACGTGCGCAAAGACCTCGCGCGCCGTGCGCGGCAGGCGCACCGGTCCCTCTGTGGGGCTCGCGGGCAGGATGCCTTCCGGGTACGCGGCCTCGAGCAAGAGCCGGTTCATGCGCGCGACCTCCTCGGGAGCGAGCTCAATGCGCCGCAGAAGGTCCGTGAGCTCCGGGTTCAGCTCCGTGCCGCGCCACGCGGCCGGGTCGTACAGATCCGCGCGCGCGAGCAGCGAATTGAGGCCTTCCAGGATCGCCTGCCGGTGCGTCGGCGGGGGCGGACGGTCATCCGGAAGCGAGGCAACCCGACGCTCGAATGGACTGCCCAGCAACCGAAGGATCCGGCGCGAGGGCGAAGGAGCCAGCGCCCCGGCCGCCTCCTGAAGCCGGGCCACCAGCCGCGACCAGTCGGCCACATCTCGCTCGCGCAGCCGGTTTTCTCCGACCAGGCTCTGCGAGGTATGCTCCTGGGCGAGCAGCGGACTGTTCGGTCCCCCGAGGCGCGGGCCGCCCCATTTCAGGTACGTTTCGCCCAGGTAGTACAGGCTCTTTCGGCCTTCGGCAGTCGCGCGCTCGACCGCATTGGCGTGAAACACATTCGCGGCCCGCTCAAACAGGCCCAGCCGCTGATACGCGAGCCCGAGCATGTTGCGCGCCTGGCCCAGCCGCTCGCTCTGGCCGTGCCGGCGCGTGAACTCCTCAAACGACTCGGCCGCCCGCTCGTAGGCCCCGGCCTCGAAGAACAGGTTGCCGGCGCGGAAGATCACGTCTTCGTCCTGGGCGGTGCCGGG
>CAZOBJ010000167.1:0-5269 GCA_964577825.1 uncultured Planctomycetales bacterium | reverse complement strand
GCCCGATCTACGAGGAGTGGGACCGCCAGGCCCGGCGCGCGGACGAAGGCAATCCGCCGAGCTTCTTCCTGGAGCCGGTGCCGCCGGCCAGGGGGTGCCTGATCCCCAACGGGCGGTCGATCGCGTTCCTCATGCAGGACAAGGGCACCGACTGGTTCCGCGAGCAGACGGACAAGGCGCGAGCGGCCGCGACCACCGATCGAGAGAAGCGCCAGGTGGCTGCGTTCGCCGAGGGCATGCGGTACTGGATCGCGTGCGCGCAGATCTTGCACGCGGCCCGCGAGGCGGACAAGGCTGCACAAGCAGGCGACATGGGCTGCGCAAAGGAGATCGCCGCAGAGGCGGTCGCTCGGTACAAGCCGGAGATCGAAGAGATGGACAGGCTGCCGCTCCAGGGCTGGCTGCGCAACCCGCGCGTGTGGCTCGAGCGCAAGGACCCGTACATGCTGGGCGGGCTTGCGCAACTTTCCGGCCTGGATGCGGGCTCCGGCGAATAACGTGCCCGAGGACGGTGCGCGATTCGCGCCGTTCTGTGGGCCGGAGAAGGGCGGCTGTTCACTGTGTTGGATCGTCGGACGAGAGCGGGCCCGGGGCGCGTCGCGCGCAAGAGAGGCACCGCGCGTCACGGAGTCGCCGGCCGCAAACGCGAAGCCCGAAAGGAGGCCTCTACAAGCGATCAGGCGTTCTTGGGCGGGATCTTGGAGGTATGCCCATGGCGCACGATATCGCCTTCGAGCGTGTAGATGACGTCTTCGGCGATGTTCGTTGCGTGGTCCGCCACTCGCTCGATCGAGTGCGACACGGAGAGGAAATCGAGCAGGCTTTCGATCTCGTGCGGGCGCTCACGGATTCCGGACTTCACGTGCGTGTAGACCTGCCGGTGGATCTCGTCGACCTCGTCGTCGGCCGCGCACACGGAGCGGGCGAGGTCCGGATCCTGCTGCACGAGCGCGTCCAGGGACCGCTTGAGCATGTCGCGGGTGCGCTTCGCCATCCCGGAAAAGTCGATCGGGAACTCGATCGCGGTGCGTTCGGCGAGGTGAATCGCGCGCTCGGCGACGTGCACGGCGAGGTCGCCGATGCGCTCCAGATCGTTGTTGATCTTGAGGACGGCGATAATGATGCGCAGGTCGCTGGCCACGGGCTGGTGCAGGGCGAGAGCCTTCAGGCAGTCTTCCTCGAGCTCCACTTCGATCTCGTCGATGCGTTCGTCCGCCAGAATCACCTGGTCGGCGCTCTCGATGTCGCGCGCGAGAATGGTCCGCTCGGCCCTCTGCAGGCTTTCCTCGACGAGGCCGCCGAGCACGAGCATCTTGCGCTTCAGGCTCTCGATTTCTCGGAACAGGTGGGTGGCCACGTGCGTCCCCTTAGCCGAATCGACCGGTGATATAGTCCTCGGTCGCCTTTTTCTGCGGAGTATGGAACAGTTCCTTCGTTCCGCTGTACTCGATGAGCTCGCCGAGGCAGAAGAACGCAGTCCAGTCGCTCACCCGGGCGGCCTGCTGCATGTTGTGGGTGACGATCACGATGGTGTAGTTGGTCTTGAGCTCGTCGATCAGGTCTTCGATGCGGCCGGTCGCCACCGGATCCAGGGCCGAGCACGGCTCGTCCATCAGCAGCACCTTCGGCGTGGTCGCCAGGGCGCGCGCGATGCACAGCCGCTGCTGCTGTCCGCCGGACAGGGCCAGGGCGGACCGCTTGAGCACATCCTTGACCTCTCCCCACAGGGCCGCCTTGCGCAGGCATTCCTCGACGAGTCCGTGCAGTTCGGACCCCCGGATCCCTTGCAGGCGCGCGCCGTACGCGATGTTGTTGAAGATGCTCTTGGGGAACGGGTTCGGGTTCTGAAAGACCATGCCCACCTGTTGGCGTAGGTTGACCAGATTCACGCGGCGGTCATAGATATCCACGCCCGCGACCTGCAGCGTCCCCTCGGCCCTGGTATTGGGCACCAGGTCGTTCATGCGGTTGATGCTGCGCAGGAACGTGCTCTTCCCGCACCCGCTCGGCCCGATGATGGCGGTGACCGACTCCGGGTAGATATCCATGGTGATGTCTTTCACGCCGGCCTTTGGACCGTAGTAGAGGGAGAAGTCCTTTGATTGGATGACGGCCCGCGGCCCCTCCTCGTCCGCCGACGGGCGCGCGGCGTCGTCCTCCCTGCGCGGCCTGGGGCCGAAGGCGTTCTGAGTCATCCTCAGCTCTTGATTGCGCACCGGGGGGTCCTTTGTGTTCATGGGATCGTCTGCCTCGCCTTCTGTCGTCATCCGCGTAGCTTCCTGGAAATTCTGGCGCGCAGCAGAATCGCCGCCAGGTTGAGCACCAACACGATCACGACAAGCGTCATGACCATGCCGAACTGCTTGTGGGGCACCATGGCCGCGATGCGGTCGCCCACGGCCATGTCGTACGAGCCGTAGGAGAGCGCGCGAGTGGGTTGGGCGATGCTCTCCGGGATGGGCCCCAGGGCGACCGCGGCAGTGAACAGGATCGGCGCGGTCTCTCCGGCCGCACGGCTCATGCTGAGGATGATGCCCGTGAGAATGCCCGGCAACGCAGCCGGCAGCGTGACGGTGACAAAGGCCCAGAACTGGCCGGCGCCAAGCGAGAGGGCCGCCTCCTTGTACGTGTGCGGCACCGCGCGAATGGCCTCCTCGCTCGCGCGAATCACCAGGGGCAGCACCAGCACGGCCAGGGTCAGAGACCCGGCCAGGATGCTGCTGCCCTCTGAGAGCCCCAGCCAGGGCAACAGGAAGACCACGAAGAACGCGAGCCCGAACAGGCCGAAGACAATGCTGGGCACGCCGGCGAGCGTATTGATGCAGGTGCGGATGACGAGGATCGCCGGGTTGTCCCCGCCGCATTCGATCATATACGCGGCGGACACCACGCCCAGGGGGACGGCGAACAAGATGGCGAGTATGGTCAAGAGCACGGTGCCGATGATCTCCGGTCCTACGCCGCCGAAGAAGTGACTCGCCTTGCTGTCGTCGATGAAATACTGCCAGTGGACGGTCCATCGAGGCCGCAGCATCTCGTCGAGGTCTTTCTCCAGAAGGGGGAAAAGCGGGGCCAGCGACGTGCCCGCAAACTGCTCCTCGCGAGGCACCCGCTTCTTGACCATGGGCTTGTTTGGTCCTGCGGGGACCCACTTCTCGGCCCAGAGCACGTTTTCGAGGTGCACCTGGGCTCGGTCCCACCGGGTGGCGCCATACTGGTTCATGATGAGCGCCGGCATCTCTTCCCCCGGCAGGGGGCCCAACAGGTTCCGCAAGGCGGCGAGCACCTCGTCCAAGGCCCTGCCGTATTCGTCGCGGTGGTCGAGATCCACAGACTCCACGATCCGGCGATAGTCCCTGGCCATCTCGAAGATGAGCTCGAAGGGGGTGTCCCGGAAGATCGAGTCCTCGCGGTGGGCGAGGACCTTGTCCAGCTTGTCGTGGGCCACCGCTTCCTGGTCCGTCTCATAGGCCTCGATCAACGTGTTGCGGATGTCTCTGGCAGCGCGGCGCCGGTCCCGGTAGACGTCTCGGTCTACGTTCTGGTCTCGGAGCAGATCCCCGTACGCGCGATTGGCCTCTCGGGCTTGTTCCACGAGCGGGTCAATGTCGATACCGCGCCGGAACTCGGCGATCATCTGGAAAACCGGGGCGCGCGCGGCCTCTGCCGCCTCCAATTCCTCGGCCAAGGCCTGGGCATCGCCGCGTTCATGCTCGTCCATCTGGAGCTCGCGGAACTCGACCGTGCCCCGGAATAAGACCGCGCTTGCGCCCTTGACCAGGATCGGGCCCAGCACAAGGAGCAGGGCCAGCGTCAGCAGGCCGAATACCACATAGGCCGCAATGGTAAAGGCCTTGTCCGAGATCCGTCTGCGGTTCACAGCTTCATCCCTCCCGCCCTCTTGGCTACGCGGTGGAGGAAGTACTCAGTGATCAGGTTCAGGATGAAGGTGAAGACAAGCAACAGAAGGCCGATGGTAAACAGCGCCCGGTAGTGGTCCGAGCCCTTCACCGTCTCGCCCATGTCGCCGGCGATGGTCGCGGTCATGGTGCGCACAGGTTCGCGCAGGTCCCACCAGGGGGAAGGGATCTGGGAGGCGTTGCCCGAGGCCATCCACACGACCATGGTCTCTCCGATCGCGCGCATGATCCCAAGAATCACAGCAGCAATGATTCCGTTGTGCGCGGCCGGAATGATAGTCTTGACGACCGTCTCCGCGCGGGTGGCTCCAAGCGCATAGGAGGCTGCGCGCAGATCCTTGCCGACAGCCATCATGGCATCCTCGGCCACACTGACGATCGTGGGCAATGCCATAATCGCAAGCAAGATCGCGGCGTTCAATGCGTTCGCACCGGTGGCCATGCCCAGGTGCTCCTGGAGAAATGGCGCGAACACCAAGATGGCGAAGAATCCGTATGCAACGGACGGGATCGCAGCCAGGAGCTCGACAACAGGCTTGATGATTTGTCGTGCCTGAAATGGAACGATGTCGCTCAGGAACGCCGCCGTCAAGAGACCCAGCGGCCCTGCAATCAGCAAGGCGCCGCCGGTCACATACAGCGAGCCGGCGAAGATGGCCAACGCGCCGAATTCCGCCTGGTCGGCCTCCGGGTACCAACCGGTACTGCCGAACATCTCGTCAAGGCCATACTTGGCGATGAACGGCCAAGCCTCGCGAATGATGAAGAAGAAGATCAGGAATACCGCCAAAACGGAGGTGGCGGTCAAGAGAAATAGGACCGCTCGCCCAGCCTTGCGCACGTAGTTGGTCAGCGACAATTCGCCGGGAGTGGTGAGCAGCGGCCGCCCGAAGGCGGCCGCTGCTGAGTCTGGAGGCAAGTTAGCCATGGGGAATTGCCTTCATCTATCTTCTCATCGCCATGATGTGCTTGTGCGTTCGTTGCGCAACGACCTAGTAGTTGGTGATCGGCACAAAGCCCTTCGCCTCGACGATCTCCTGACCGCGTTCACTCAGGTGGAAGGTGACAAACGCGTGGGTCGGAGAGCCGAGCTTGGGGAAGCCATTCGTCCACATGTACAGGGGACGGCTAACCGGGTACGTGCCCGATGCGATGGTCTTCTGCGAGGGCATGACCCCGTCAAGCTCCAGCGCCTTCACGTACGCGTCAACGAAGCCGAGCCCCACGTAGGCGATCGCGCCCTGGGTGGTCTTGACTCGGCTGTGCGCCTGCGGGTTGCTCTTCACGTACTCCACGCCGCCGGCCATCTTTTCTTTCTTCATGACCAGCTTGTGGAACGTCTCATAGGT
>CAZOBJ010000166.1:0-5352 GCA_964577825.1 uncultured Planctomycetales bacterium | reverse complement strand
CAGCGCGCATCTTGTCCAGTTCCTCCGGCGACTTGAGGATCGGACGCGCGACCATAGCGGCTGGCCCTCCTCATCGCCGCCGCCCGCGGATCGGGCTTCCCCCGCGCACAAAGCCGTCATAATGCTTCATGAGGAGGTAGCTTTCCACGCGCTGCACCACGTCCAGGGCCACGCCGACCACGATCAGAAGCCCCGTGCCGCCCAGGAAGCTGGAAACGGCGTACCGTACGCCCATGCCCTGATTCACGAACGTGGGCACCACCGCCACAAAGCTCAGGAAGATCGCGCCCGCGAGCGCAATGCGGGTCATGATCTTCTCCAGATAGTCCGCAGTCCGCTTGCCGGGCCGAATGCCCGGCACGTAGCTTCCGTTCTGCTTCAGGTTGTCGGCCATCTCGCTTGGCTTGAACGTGACGGCCGTATAGAAGTAGCAGAAGAAAATGATCAACAGCACATACGTCACCATGTACCAGTAGCCGCCGTAGCTGAACATCCGCTCCGCCGTGGGGCCGAAGAGCCGGAGGATAAACGGCGGCAGCATCAAGAGCGACTGGGCGAATATGATCGGGATCACGCCGCTCTGATTGACCCGCAGAGGCAAATAGCTGCGCTGCCCGCCGTATACCCGACGTCCTCGCGTGGCCTTGGCTTGATGCACAGGCACTCGCCGCTGCCCCAACGTGATGAGCACCACCGCGAGCACCATGCCTACGAACATGGCCACCAGGACGGCGACCTTGCCCATATGCAGGTCGCCGGTGTCGCCCACGCCACCCCAGCTCATGTCCGCGCGGATCATGCGCAGCGCGCTGGGCAGACGCGCGATAATCCCGGTCATGATGATGATCGAGATCCCGTTGCCGATCCCGAACTCGTCGATCTGCTCTCCAAGCCACATCAAGAAGATCGTGCCCACCGTCAGGGCACTCACGCCGAAGAACAGGAACATCCCGTCCGAGAGCACTTCCTGCGGCGCGAGGAAGCTCATCGCACCCGGCTCCGCTCGCCGCTCCAACAGCTGCCAGCAGATGACCGTGCCCTGGAACAAGCACAGGCCTACGGTCGCCAGGCGCGTATACTGCACGATCTTCTTGCGCCCGGTCGGTCCCTCTCGCTGTAGCCGCTCCAGCGCAGGAACAATGCCCACCAGGAGCTGGAAGATAATCGACGCGGTGATGTATGGCATAATGCCAAGGCTGAACACCGCGCCGCGGCCGATGGCGCCTCCGGTGAACATGTCCGCCAGCGACAAGAGCTTTCCCAGCGCCGAGGAGGCGTCCCCCTGCGTTTCGCTGAGCACCTGCTGGACCTTGGGGACGTCGATCCCCGGGATCGGCAGGTAACACCCGAAGCGGAACACAACGAGCATCAACAGGGTGAACAACAGCTTGCGCCGAAGCTCGGGAACCTTCAGGATGTTGGCGAACGAATCGAGCATCTACCGCAGCACCTCGACGCTACCGCCGGCCTGTTCGATCTTGTCCCGGGCGCTGCGGCTGAACGCATGAGCCTTCACCGTAAGCGACTTCTGAAGGTCGCCGGTGCCCAGGATCTTGACCCGCCGGTCCTTGCGCACGAATCCCCTTTGGCGCAGTAGATCAGGTTCCACGGTCGTTCCCGCGTCAAAGGCCTGTTCCAACGTGCCCACGTTGACCGCCCCTACGGGTTCGCGAAATCGGGCGCTGTTGAAGCCTCGCTTCGGAATGCGCCGCGCCAGTGGCATCTGCCCGCCCTCGGTGTGGCGCAGGCTCTTGGCGCTTCGCTGGTGAAACCCCTTATGCCCGCGGCCCGCGGTCTTCCCGTGGCCGCTGGCCTCGCCCCGGCCGACCCGCTTTCGTCGCCGATGGGGGCTCGCCGCCCGGTTCACGTCGCTGATGTTCACTGGATGCTCACTCCCCTCAGCGCCTCGACCGCCCGCCGATCGCGCAGGGACCGCAACGCGGCGAGCGTGGCCTTCACCAGGTTCTTCCGGTTGTTCGTGCCGAAGCTCTTGGTCAACACGTTGTGCACGCCGCCGAGCTCCAGCACGGTCTTCACCGTGGAGCCCGCAATGATTCCCGTGCCCGGCCCGGCGGGCACGAGCACCACATGCGCGGCGCCGTAGCGGCCGTGCACCTCGTGGGGAATGGTCGCCTCGCCCACCAGGGGAAACCGGAACGCGTTCTCCTTGCCGATCTTGATGGCCTTCTGGATGGCGCTGGGCACCTCCTTGGCCTTGCCGTAGCCGGCGCCCACGCGACCCTTGCCGTCGCCGACAACGACCACCGCACCGAAGCTGAATCGGCGTCCGCCCTTCACCACGGCCGAGCACTTGAACACCCCGCCCGGTACGAGCATGTCGTTGAGCTCATCGGTGCGCTCCGGCCGATCCTCGCGGCGGCCCCGGCCCGGGCGTCGCCCCCCCCCGCGGGAGCGTCCTCCGCGGGGCGGACGCCTCTCGCCACCGCCGGAGGGCCTGGAAGGGCGCTTCTCGGCGCTCGCCGCCTGCCGACCTTCGCCTTGCGTCGCTTGCTTCTGCGGTTCGTCCGCCACGAACTGCTCCTCTCTGTGCATTGCCTCGGCGGGCCGGTCGCCCGGGCGCCTCAAAACTCCAATCCGCCCTTGCGCGCCGCTTCCGCCAATGCGCGCACGCGGCCATGATACCTTCGCCCGCCACGGTCGAACACGATCTTGCGGATGTCCTGCCCGGTCGCCTTGCGCGCGAGCAACGCGCCAACCGCTGCGGCCGCCTCCTGGGTGCCGGTAGACTGCACCTGATCGCGCACCTCCGCGTTGCGCGTAGAAGCGGCGGCGATCGTACGTCCGGCCCTGTCGTCGATAAGCTGCGCGTACACGTGTTTCAGCGACCGGTACACGGACAACCGCGGCCGTTCGCTCGTGCCGCGGATCCGGCGGCGTACACGCATGTGGCGTCGCTGCAAGCGGCGGCGCTTCTCCTTGTGGTTGTCCATCACACTCGCCTCCCGGATCAGCCCGCAGTAGCGCCGAAGCTCTTGCCTTCCAGACGCCGCACGTGCTCATCCGCGTAACGCAACCCCTTGGCCTTGTACGGATCGCAGGGACGCACCCGGCGGATCCGGGCCGCCATCTCGCCCACGAGCTGTTTGTCCGCTCCGCGAACGAAGATGTCCATCTCTTCGCGGCTCACGGCCTTGGGCACCTCGATCTCGATCCCGTCCGGACACGCCACGCGCACCGCGTTGGAGTATCCTACGCTGAGCACCAGGTCGCGGCCGTCGGTCTCGGCCCGGTATCCGGTGCCTTGGACCTTGAGTTGCTTCTCATACCCGTCGATCACGCCCTTGACCATATTGGCGATCAGCCGCTGGTACAGCCCGTGCAGGCTTCGGTGTCGCTTCGTGTCGCTCTTGCGCGAAACGGAGACCTGCGCCGGATCGTCCTGCACCTGCACGTCGAGCTCGGGCACCAGCCTCTGGGTAAGCGCACCCTTGGGGCCCTTGACGGTCACCTCGCCCTGGGCCACGCGCACTTCCACGCCATCGGGAACCGGTACCGGCTGCTTGCCTACACGCGACATGGTGTTGCTTCCTCGTCTACCAAACCGTGCACAGGACCTCGCCGCCGACGTGCTGCTCGCGCGCCTCGCGGTCGGAGAGCATGCCGCGGTTCGTGGTGAGCACCGCGATCCCCAGGCCGTTGAGCACGCGGGGCACCTCGTCCACCCCCACGTAGAGCCGCCGGCCGGGTCGACTCGCCCGCTGAATATGCTCAATGACGCGCTCGCCCTCGGGGCCGTACTTGAGTGCAATCACCAGCGTGTTCTGGGGCTGGCTTTCCTGAAAGTCGAAGTCCCGAATGTACCCCTCGCGTTTGAGCACCTCGGCGACGCCCAGCTTGACCTTGGTGCAGGGCATGGACACGGTCTGCTTGCGCACCGCAATCGCATTGCGGATTCGCGTCAGCATGTCTGCAATCGGATCGGTCATGCTCATGTGCAGGGTCTCCCGGTCCCTACCAGCTGGATTTCACCACGCCGGGGACCTTCCCCTCGCTGGCCAGCCTGCGCAGGCACAGCCTGCACACGCGGAACTTGCGATACACGCTGCGCGATCTGCCGCACAGCTCGCACCGATGGTACGCCCGAGAACTGTACTTCGGAGTACGCTTGGCCTTTTCTCTTAGGGCCGTGCGGGCCATCTTGCCTCTCCTACACCTGTTCGGCTGCGGAACTCGCCGGACGCGCAAAGGGCACGCCCATCAGCTCCAGGAGCCGTCGACTCTCGTCCACGTTGCGCGCGCCCGTCACCACGAACGTGATGTCCATGCCCTGGGTCACGTCGGCGCGATCTGGGTCCACCTCCGGGAAGATGATCTGCTCGGTGATCCCGAGCGAATAGTTGCCCTGCGCGTCAAAGGCGTTGCGCTTCACTCCGCGAAAGTCGCGAATTCGGGGCATCGCCCCATTGACCAGGCGATCGAAAAACTCGTACATGCGCGCGCCGCGCAGCGTCACGCGGCACCCGATCCGCATGCCGGCGCGTACCTTGAAGTTCGACACGGACCGCCGCGCCTGGGTGATCGCGGGCCGCTGTCCGGTGATCGTGGTCAGGTCCTCTACAGCGCGTTCGAGCAGCTTCGGGTCCTGCAGTGCGCGGCCGACGCCCATGTTGATGCAGATCTTCTCCAGGCGCGGCAGGGACAGCCGATTGGCCCGCCCGAGCTCTCGCTGGAGCGCCGGCACAATCTCGCTGCGATAGTGGTCCAACAGCCGGGCCATGTCAGCTCACCCTCTCCGGCAGGTCCTGTCCGCACTTCTTGCACACGCGCACCTTATGTCGGCGCCGGGCGCCCTGTGCGTCCGTGTCTTCCTCCACCCGGGCGCCCACGCGGACCGGCCGGTCACACGACGTGCACACCAGCATCAGGTTGCTCAAAGGCACGGGCGCCTCTTTCTGAATGCGCCCGGGCCGCGGCTGCGACGGGTCCTGACTCGCGCGCTGATGCTTGTACACGAGCCGCACGCCCTCCACCAGGGCGCGCCCGCGCTCGCGGTCGATGCGCAACACCTTGCCTCGACGCCCTCGCAGGCGCTCGTCGCCGCCCTCGTCCACGGTCAAGCGGCCGCTGTCCGCGCCCTTGATGACCTGGACGATGTCATCCTTGCGCAGCTGCGTCTTCACGCGCGCCATCGCGCCTGTCTCCTTGCGGCCTCAGATCACCTCCTGCGCCAGAGACACGATCTTCATGAACTGCCGCTGGCGCAGCTCGCGGGCGACGGGTCCGAAGATCCGCGTGCCCCGCGGGTTCTTGTTTTCGTCGATGAGCACCACCGCGTTCGTATCAAAGCGGATGCTCGAACCGTCCTCGCGCTTCACGGCGTTTTTCGTGCGT
>CAZOBJ010000165.1:0-5371 GCA_964577825.1 uncultured Planctomycetales bacterium | reverse complement strand
GCCGAGAGATCAACGAGCCGTACCGGTCGTATCACCGGCTGATGGTCGGGCCGCAGCCGGGCCTGCCGCCGATCCTGGAGACCGGGTGCGGGACGATCGCCGCGGTGAACGAGATGCTCCTCCAGGAGCACGGTGGTGTGCTGTTCGTATTCCCAGCAGTCCCGGATGCTTGGAAGGACGTTCGCTTCCGCGACCTGCGTGCGCCCGGGGCCTTTCTTGTGTCCGCTGAGCGGATCGGGGGGCAAGTGGCGAAGATTACGATTCAAGCCGAACAAGGCGGCCAGGTACGGGTCCACAATCCCTGGCAGCAAGGCGTTCTTTGTCTTGAACGAGGAGGCAAGGAGGAGGTGCTTGACGTCAAGGGGGACATCATAGCCGCTGGCTTGGGCAAGGGAGAGGCGGCCACTCTTCGCCCCGTGCAGCAACCGCGCAAGCGCCGGCCGCCGCCCAAGAACCCCGGGAAGCCCAAGGTGAAGCGCGCGCACAGGGGCTTCCACCGATTCATCGGAATGGACCCCGAGACACGCATGACCCGGCGGATCGAGCGGTCCGGCGCCACCATCTACGGTTGGAAGCAGGTCGAGAACAACGATCCTTCCCTATCCGGGTCGCACCGTCGGCTCATCGAGATCCCCAGGAATCTGTATTTCCGCCTCGATTTCGGCGCCACCGACAGGCGGGCAGCCACGAAGACCCTGTATGGGCGACAGTCCCTGGAGGACCCCTGGTTGCCGCTGGGCCCGGACACGACCTATGAGAACATCCGGCGGTACGGATGGATCGAAGCCAGGGCGCTCGGGCGCGACACGGTGCGCAGAGGACATCCACTCACGCGCAAGGGCCTTCGGTCCAGCAAGCAGGCGACGCTGGGGCTTCGCCTCGACGAGGGAAGCTACGAGTTGCTCTTGATTCACGGCCCGGGAGACAGGACGCGCACCAAGGTGCGCGTACCCGATTGCGGAGTCCAGGCGGTGTTCGAGACAGCGGACCAGGAGGCGAGCGCCGATTCCTTCGGCATGTACGTGTCCGGGGAACGAGTGATCAAGCTTGTCTTGTCAACCGACCGCGGGCATGTGTGGCGTGTCGCGGCCTTGCTTGTCAAGCGCGTGTGGTGAGCGGCAATGGTACACCGAGGGTATCCGTTGAGGATCGTCACACGGTCATCGGCCGTGAGGCGTGTGCGAGGCGCGGGCGTTGGCGGCGCGAAGCGATCTAGACGGGGGACTGGCTTCACAAGGAGAAGCGCCATGACCAGGCGAGGCCGACGTTGGGCGGCAATGGTTGTGCTTGTGGGGTGCGGGTTCTGATCGGCCCGGGCTTGGGCCAGGCACGCGAATCGCCCCACACCGCGCAAGCATGCGAAACGACCGGGTTGCGCCAAGGGGACGAACGCAATACCCTAGGTACGCGCCGCGGACGCGCTGCAAACGGACCTGGACGCCTGGCGGAAACACTACAGCTGCGGGCGCGCGGACCAGGGGCACCGGAATCTGGGCAAGCGCCCGATCGATACGGTCAAACGGTTCGCCAAAGCCGTGCGCGAGGGAGGCTTGCTGAACATCCCTGGACCTCGATGAGCTCTGCCGCCAGTTTTTTGATCGAGAATCCGGATCGAAGAAGCCTGGGTAGACGGCGTGACCCACAAAGGCAACCGCCCGTTTGGCGTCGAGGGTCGACCGAGTCGGGACCATCTGGTCAAGAACGCGGCCCGACGGGAGCAGGGACCTTCTGACCATGTACAGCGGGTCTCCGCTAGGCGGATCTGGTGGCGCGTTTGGGCATGGGACTTCGCTGTTCCG
This sequence comes from uncultured Planctomycetales bacterium, assembly GCA_964577825.1. Taxonomy (GTDB): domain Bacteria; phylum Planctomycetota; class SZUA-567; order SZUA-567; family JAFGNG01; genus CAZOBJ01. The sequence continues at coordinate 3,572 of CAZOBJ010000165.1, read as the reverse complement.
ATTGGCTCGACGTTGCTGGCCGTAAGCGGCACGTGCGCGAGTTGGGCGTACATTGTTTCGCTGGACGTTGCAGCATTTCTCATCGCGGTTTCGCTCCTGCTATGGCTGCTGTTTCTGCTTCGGATACCCTATTGGTCTTACGGGCGGATTGTGCCCTACTTCGAGAGGCCGGTGCCCGGCCGAGAGCTCACGTTCAGGTCTGGCCACACCATCGCCAAAGACCTCGTCGAGCTGGACAATGCTGCAAGTCGTGCGCACGTACGCCAGATATCGAGTTTTGGCTTCAATGACGACTACTTCGGTGACACGGTGCTATGGTACGACGCCGAGGTCGGCCTCAAGACAGTCACGGGTCTTCTCGCTGTCCTGCAGGCGGACGCAGGCGAGATAAGGGATGTCGGCCAGGTAGTGGCAGAGCTGAAGGGAATAGAAACGAGACTGCAACATGCCTTCGCGTGGGGCGTACGGTTTTGCCTTTTGCTGGAACTTGACCCCGCTTCCGAGGCGCCCCCCCATCCGTCAAGGCGGCAATCATCGCCAAGGCGTAAAGGACACCTGTAGATTCGAGGACGGTGTGGCCAGCCGGGCTGACGTGCTGGAGATTCGGTGAGAACGCGCAGACGACCTACTTCTCCTACGACCACCGGGACCTCGTGACCGCGATCCGGTACCGCGACGGCACGGCGCAGTACTTCCATCACGACGCGCGCATGCGGATGGTTGCGATGCAGGACGGGGGAGACACGACGTACTACACCTGGGACGAGAACGGGCTCAACCTCTTGACCGAACGCGATGCGCCCCTCGCCTGTCGGGCTCGAGCCCGGCACTGAACGCGCGCGCAGGACCCTGGCCCAAACGGATGCGAACGGCTGGGGCAAGCAATGGGGGGTAGGCGGCTTGGCGCGCCTGGCGGGCGTCCTGACCGGCTGAGCTTGACCGTGCGGCTCACTCGCCCAGCGGGAACTGCTTGGCCTGGCCGGTCTCCAGGGTGTGGACCTGGCCGTTGAACCCGATGTGGATCGGCGCGGCGCAGGACTGGAGCGCCTCGACGCGCAAGCGCTCCTGGGTGATGTCGATGCGCAGGGGATGGCCGCGGTAGCGCACGTGGATGTGGAGCCTGCCCACCTGCTCGGGCAGCACGGGGTCGAACCAGAGCACGTCCCCCCGCGCCACGAGGCCGGTGTACGCGCGCTCCAGGATGTCCGCGGTGCCGGCCATGGCCCCGAGGTGGATGCCCTCCGGGGTGGTGCCGCCCTGGATGTCGGCCACGTCGCTTTCGAGCGCCTCGGTGAAGAGCTGCCACGAACGCAGACGGTCCGACCGGGTGAGCACCCGGGCGTGCACCACGCGGCTGAGGGTCGAGCCGTGCGAGGTGCGGGCCATGTAGTAGTCGATGTTCTTCGGGATGGTCTCGTGGGGGAAGGGGTAGCCCAGGGCCGTGAACATCTCGTCGAGTTCTTCGGCCGAGAACAGGTAGAAGAGCATCAATACGTCCGCCTGCTTGGAGGCCTTGTACCGGTTCGGGGTGTTGCCCTCGGCTTCCAGGATGCGGTCCAGGCGCTGGATGTCCTCGTACTTCTTGCGGTACCCCTCCCAGTCGAACTCCTCCAGGTCTTCGTACCCGTCGAACTGGCTGATGATCCCGTCGTCGTGGAACGGGATCTTCATCTTGCGGATGATCTTGCGCCAGAGGTCGGTCTCTTCCTCGGTGAGGCCCACCTTGTCGCACGCCTCGCGGCACCCGGGCTCGTCCAGGATGTCGAAGAGCTTCAGCGCCGTGCGCAACACCCACACGGTCATCACGTTCGTGTACGCGTTGTTGTTCAGCCCCGGCGCGTCCGCGTCCGGATAGGCGTCGTGGTACTCGTCCGGGCCCATGACCCCGAGAATCTCGTACCGGCCGGTCTCTTCGTTGTAGGTGCACAGGCTCGCCCAGAACCGGGCGATCTCCAGCAGCATCTCCGCGCCGTAGAAGCACAGGAAGTCCACGTCCGCGGTGACCTGGTAGTACTGCCACAGGTTGTACGCGATGGCCGCGCTGATGTGGCGCTGGAGGTGCGAGTTGTCCGGCAGCCACCGCCCGGACTTGGGGTTCAGGTGCACGCGCTGGCTTTCCTCTCGTCCGCTGCTGCCGCTCTGCCAGGGGAACATGGCGCCGTGGAACCCCTCGTCGCGGGCGGCCTGGCGCGCCGCGTCCAGCCGGCGATACCGGTACATGAGAAGAGACCGGGTGATCTCCGGGACGCGGGTGTTGATCATCGGGAAGATGAAGAGCTCGTCCCAGAAGATGTGGCCCCGGTACGCTTCGCCGTGCCATCCGCGCGAGGGCACGCCCACGTCCAGGTCGCGGGTGTGCAGCGAGCAGGTCTGGAGCAAATGAAAGAGGTACAGGTGGACCACCTGCCCGGTGCGGTCGCCGTGCTCCGAGCCGTTGGGCTCGAAGTTCATCTCGAAGCGGCGCCACAAGTGTTCCCACATGATCGCGTGGGTGGTGAGCAGGTCCTCGAACGACCCGGCCTCCTTGAGCGCCTCGCGCGCGGCCAGGCCGCACTCGGAGATGCCGTGATCGCGGGAGGTGAACAAGGCGACCACCTTCTCCACCGTGACCTCCTCTCCCTGCGCGAGGTCCACGGAGAACCGCTGAGCCACGTACCCGGGTTCCTGGTCCGTGACGCGGTCCGGGGCCAGGGCCTCGCCGTGCTTGAAGGCGCGGGTGCGCGCCGCCTGGGCCAGGCCCAGCCTGGACTGGTTGGTACGCACCTCCAGGAACACGGCCTCGTCGCTCAGCTCTTCGGTCGCCACCGGCTCCAGGTGCTTGCTGTTGAGTGCCTTGTATCGCTCCACCCCGGCGTTGACCACGCGCCCGTCGAGCGCGGAGCAGACCTCGACTTGCCCGGACCAGTTCTCCGCGACGAGCGTCGTCTCCAGCGCGGCGTAATGGGGATAGTCCATGTGCACGAGGCGGCGGCTCTTCACCCCGGTGATGCGGCCCTGGTCGTCCTGGAACCGGATCGTCCGAAAGAGCAGCCCCCGCCACATGTCGAGCTCCTGGGTGTACGAGAGCAGCGTCGCCGCGCGCGGGTCGAACCACTCTCCGCCGTCCAACCGGAACGTGAGCGGCAGCCAGTTGGGCAGGTTCACGAGGTCTTCGTTCTCGATCACGCGGCCGGCGATCTTGGTCTTGAGCCGGTTGTACCCGCCCGCCAGATACGTGCCGGGATAGTGCACGTCGTCCGCGTCCGCCTCGGCCGCCGCGCCCCGGGTGGCGAAGTACCCGTTGCCGAGCGTGCACAGGGCCTCGCGCAGGCGTTCTTCCTTGGGGTTGAAGCCTTCGTAGGTGAACGACCAGGTGCCCATCGCTCAGTCTCCTTGCAGCATGTCGGTGAGGCGTGCGAGGTACTCGCGCACCTGCGCGCAGTCGTCGAGCGCGTACCGGGCCGCCGAGGTGCGCGAGGCCTTTTCCGCCTCGTTGCCGCGTACCAGAATCCCGACCCCGCCGTCCTGGAGCACCCGGAAGGCGTCTTCGTCGGTCACGTCGTCACCGAGGTAGAAGGGCACGACCTCCTCCC
>CAZOBJ010000164.1:0-5411 GCA_964577825.1 uncultured Planctomycetales bacterium | reverse complement strand
GAGCAGGGCGGCGGGCTGGTGGCGAGCTTCGGCACGTCGCTCTTCGACGAGACGGGCAAGGAGCGCGCGGACTTCGCGCTCGCGGACGTGCTGGGCGTATCGTATCAGGACGGCGCGCACGGCGACTACGACCTGCGCAAGACGAACCCCGCGCAGCGCGATCAGTACTTCATCTCCATCGACGGCAAGCACAAGTTCTTCGAGGACCTGCTGGTGCCGGGCGAGCGCATGAGCTGCCCCGCGCCCGTGATGCGCGTGCTGGCCAACAAGGGCGCGCAGCCCGTGGGCCGGTACACGATCCACTGGCAGGAGGGCGGCCCCTGGACGGGCCGCGGCGACGCGATCAGCGGACGCGGCCGGCCCGAGGTGACGGACAACCCGGTCCTGGTCACGAATCGCTTCGGCAAGGGCCGGGTCGTGTACCTGTCGGCCAAGTTCGCCGCATCCTACAAGACCTACGGCCATCCGCCGTTCCACAAGCTGATGCTGCGCGCGCTGCGCTGGGCGGGCGGCCGCCAGCTCGTGGAGGTCGACGCGCCGCCCTGCGTCGAGATGACCGCGTTCCGACAACAGGCCCACGACCGCCTGGTCGTGCACATGGTCAACTACCAGTCCATTCCGTTGCGCGGGTACTTCACTGAGCGCTCGCCCCTGATCGACCACATCCTGCCCGTCCACGACCTCACGGTCACCGCGCAGATCTCGCGGGGCCGCAAGGTGAGGAAGGTCTATCTCGCCCCGGACAAGAAGCGTCTGAAGTGGACCCAGGAGACGGGCTCGCGCATCCGCATCGCCGTGCCGCGCATCGACATCCACGGCATGGCCGTGGTAGAATTCGGCACGTGACGCACGCGTCCCGATCGCTCGACAAGGGCCCGACCTGCTCAACACGGGGCCCGCAGTCGATGCGGACAGGCGCCAGTGCGCGCGCTCACGGGCCGGCCACGCGGTGCGGCGACCTCGGAAGCGTACGAGAGACAGAACTCGTCTCGCAGACGGAGGAAGACGATGAACGCCAATCGAAGTATGGTGGGGGTGGCCGGTGTGTTGACCGGTCTCGCGGGCCTGCTGTTCGTGTGCCTGACAGCGAACGCGGCGGACGACAGAGACTCTCGGAATGGTGAGCGCGGGGCCGAGCACTCGGCCGGCGCGTCGTCGATCCCATCGACTTCGGAGCTCGTATCGCTCATCCGCCCCGACCATCCGCGCTTGTTCTTCAACAAAGAGATGTGGCCGGCGATGAAGACGCGCGCGCTGGAGAAGGGGCTGGACGGACCGGATGCGATCTACTTCTTTTACAACAATGCGGGCGTCAGGCCTGAAAAGAGATTCCCGCCCCTGGCCGACATCGGGACTCAGGACTGGGGCAACATCCTGGCGGCGAGCGCCTTCGTGTACCGGTTGACCGGCGATCAAGAGCTGTTGGAGAAGGTCAAGCGGATGCTGGAGAAGAGCCTGGACTTCTATGATGAGCAGTTTGCCCGCTACTCGAACCATGAACGAGGAGATAATATCGGGATTCGCTATCCGTTCACGCGGATCAGCTGGCTGGCCGCGCTCGACTGGGTGTGGAACGACCTGACCGTGGAGGAGCGAACGGCCCTGTCGTCGCGCATGATCCGGTACGTTCATGCCATGATGGAACGTTACACGGACTATCACTGGGATGTGTCCTTCTACAAGTGGGATGCCATACCATGGTACGCGGGGATCGCACTGCTCAACGACGAGCTATCGCCCGAGGATTACCGCCTCGCGCTGGCGGTTCTGGAGCGAGGCTACAAGGACCACGGCAAGATGCTCGCGTGGCGGGGTCGCGCGCGCGGGGACGACGGGGACTTCCAGTATCCAAGTGTCGAATACGCCGTGCCCGCCACGAGCCAGGCGGAGTGGAGCTTCTACCACTCTTGGCGCGCGGCCACCTCGGAGGAGATTCCCGAGCCGTGGGCGTCCCAGACTGCGCTCTTTCCTCTCGGGGTGTTCTGGCACATGCTGCCCGGGTATCGGCATTTCGGTCTGTACCGGTCGCATCACTGCGGCAACTATATCATGTTGACCCCGAGCACGGAGTTTGCGCAACGCGTGATCGGCGGCTACCTGGCGCAACACATCTACTTTTTCCAGGATCAGCGCCCGGAGGTGGCGCGGCTGGCCCGCGCTCTGTGGAAGGACGCCGAGTTCAAGCGGGGTGGCAAGTACGGGTACCTACCCATCTGGAGCGAGATCTGGTCGCCGGTGGAGGCGCGCGGCGCCACGCTGCCGGACAACCTGCCCCTGGCGCGGCATTTCGAACAATCGACCATCGTGTTCATGCGTTCGGGCAACGGAGAGGAAGACACCTACGCCCTGTTCAACAACGGCGGCGGCGGACCGTACAGTTCGGGGCAGTGCGACGCGACGCATTTTATCATTTACAGACAGGGATTCCTGGCGCTGGACTCGGGGACGCGTGGTCGCTTCAAGCCCGGCATGCACCACTTCGAGTACTCGTACCGGTCCGTGGCCCACAACTGCGTGCTCATCGACGACAGCGGCCAGACGGCGGACAATCGCGAGTTTCCAGAGAGCTTCGCCATCGCGTTCGAGACGGATGACCATTTCTCCTATGCGGCAAGCGGCGCCACGTCCATGTATCCGCGCGACAAGTGCGCGCACATGACGCGGCAGTTCCTGTTCCTGGCGCCGGACCACTTCGTGGTCTTCGACCGGGTGACGTCGACCCAGGCGGAATACGCGAAGAAATGGCTCCTGCACACCGCGAACGAGCCGGTCATCTCGGGCAAGGAATTCCATGCGGACCAGGGACAGGGGCGCCTCTTCTGCCGCACGGTCTATCCGCGGGATGCAGAGCTCGTGAAGATCGGCGGGCCGGGCAGGGAATTCTGGGCACGCGGGAAGAACTGGCCGTTGAGCGATCAACGGCGAGAATGGGTGAGGCGAGAGCTCAAGCAGGAGGCGTTCCACATTCCGGAGACCATGGGCCGGTGGCGCGTGGAGGTGCGGCCCGGCGCGGCGCGCGAGCAGGATTATTTTCTGCATCTCATTCAAGTCTCGGATCAGTCTGTGGAAGAGATGGTGGACAGCTCCGTGCGCGAGGTCGGGGACCGCATCGAGCTGACCTTCACGGTCGGTGCACGCACCTACACGATCGCGCTCAACAAGACGGGTGAAGTCGGCGGCCACATCCGCATCGAAGAAGATGGAGCGATGCTCGTCAACCGGCCTCTTACTCAAAGAATCATGCCGCAGGCGGGCCTGGCGCTCGAGGAGTGAGTGCGGACCGGGCTCGACAAGGGCGCGGTCCCGCAGGCCAGGCGATCGGTCCGGCGGTCTGCGCAGAGGATGGGGACAGCGGACCGGACGGGAAATACGGAGAAAGATCATGGCAACGGTACGGCGCGCGTTTGCATTGATCGGGACCACGTTCGCAGTTGCGGCCTTGGCCTTTGCTTGGCTACCAGGGCAGGCCGCGGCGGGCCAGCCCGAGGAGCCCGGCGCCCAGGCGCGCGCGCTGCTCGACCTCGAGGGCGCCATCCCGTCCGCGGCTGAACTGCCCGAGCTCATCCGGCCCGACCACCCGCGGCTCTTCATGAACGAAGAGATGTGGCCCGGGATGAGGGCGCGCGCGCTCGGCGAAGCGAACGCAGAGTACCGGGAAATGCAGGAGATCGCGCAGGGCCTGCCGCCCCTGGAGGAGATCGGCACCCAGGACTGGGGCCGGCAGCTCGCGCGCAGCGCGTTCGTGTATCGGATGACCGGGAATGAGCTCCTGCTCGCCAAGATACAGCGAATGCTGGAGCGGAGCATGGACTTTTATGACCGAACGCTTGCCGCCCAGCCGGAAGGCGCGTCTACCTGGAACGGGCCGGTGCGTCAGGCGCATCTGGACTACCCGTTTACGCGCATCAGCTGGCTAGCCGCGCTCGACTGGGTGTGGAACGACTTGGCCCCCGAAAAGCGGCAGGAATTGTCCTCGCGCATGATTCGTCATGTTCATGCGTTCATGGCACGCTTCTTGAGCTACAGCTGGACCACATCCTTCTACAAGTACGACAACATGGTGTGGTATGCAGGGCTCACCTTGTTCAGCGACGAGCTGCCCCCCGGGGACCATGAGCTTGCTCTAGAAATTCTGCAAAGGGGGTACGATGATCACCGCAAGATGTTCAATCTGCGAGCCCGCGCAGCAGGAGACGACGGAGACTTCCAATACGTGCACGTCGAATATGTATTCCCTGCGAGCCCTCACGCCGAATGGAGCTTCTACCATTCCTGGCGGTCCGGCATCCTCGAGCCGATCCCCGAGCCCTGGTTGTCGAAGTCTGCGCTCTATCCGAACCTTGTCTTCTGGACCCTGGTGCCCGGCCTGCGGCATTTCGGCGTGGCCAGCGCCTGGCATAGGGACAACTACCCGGAAGGAGGGAGCAAAGATCTGACGAAGCGCTATGTGGGCAATTACCTCGCCCAGCATATCCATTTCTGCAAGGACTCCCACCCCGAAATGGCCGAGCTCTCACGCTGGCTGTGGGCGCGCATGGACTTCCAGCGACAGGGGAAGTACGGCTTCGTGCCGCTCGGGAGCGCGATCTGGTCTCCCGTACAGGAAGGGGTTTCGGCCGAGCTTCCGGAAAGCCTGCTCCTGGCGCGGCATTTCGAAAGCTCCGGCCAGATCTTCATGCGTTCCGGCAACGGGCCGGCAGACACGTATGCGCTCTTCCTGGCGGGGGGCGACAAGGAATTCGACTCCGACCAGTTCGACAACACGCATTTCGGAATCTACAAGCGGGGCTTTCTGGCATTGGATACGGGGACGCGGAATGCCATGCCCCACCAGACAGAGTATTATTCTCAGACCGTGGCGCACAACTGCGTGCTCATCCGCATGCCCGGCGAAGCGTTCTACGGCATGTTCGGCAAGGGCCAGCCGGCGCAAAGCAACGCCGCCGGCCAGGGGGGGCAGGAAAGTACGCCCGCCCAGACGCTGGCCTTTGAGAGTCACCCGCTGTTCGCTTATGCGGCGAGCGACGCGTCGGCCACCTATCACCCGGACAAGTGCGCGCAGATGGTGCGCCAGTTCCTGTTCCTGCGCCCTGACCATTTCGTGGTCTTCGACCGGGTGAGGTCCACCAAGGCGGAATACCCCAAGACCTGGCTCCTGCATACGGCCAATGAACCGGTCGTCGCGGGTAAGGCGTTCCATGCGGACCAGGCACAGGGGCGCCTCTTCTGCCGCACGCACTACCCGCTGGACGCGCAGCTCGTGAAGGTGGGTGGGCCGGGCAAGGAGTTCTGGTCTGATGGACGGAATTGGCCCGTGTACACAGGCCGCGCACTCAATCAGGAGGTGCCCGAGCTGATGGGCCGATGGCGCGTGGAGGTGAAGCCCGGCGCGGCGCGCGAGCAGGACGTTT
>CAZOBJ010000163.1:0-5441 GCA_964577825.1 uncultured Planctomycetales bacterium | reverse complement strand
TCGAAGAAGATGGGGCGATGCTCGTCAACCGGCCTCTTACTCAAAGAATCATGCCACAGGCGGGCCTGGCGCTCGAGGAGTAGGTCGCGTGCTGCCGGTCGACCGGCCCCGGCCAAGGTGGCCGGGTTGGGTACCCCAGGAGCTGTTGGCCAACGCGGTGCCAAATCGCATGCGAAAGGAGTAGTGATGAGACACGCAAGTCCGCACCAGAAGACACTGAGTGTGCTGCTTGTCATCGGTTTCTTCCTGTCGTCGCTTCTGTGCGCGGACGCCCAGGCGGCCGAGGACGCAGCCGGGCAAGACGGCCAGCCCGAAGCACAGGCGAGGCAGGCGCGCGGCGAGGCGCGGGCAACGTCCCCGACGTCCGCGCCGCCTGCGTCCAGGCTGCGCTCGCTCATCCGGCCGGACCATCCGCGGCTGTTTCTGAACGCGGACATGTGGCCGGCCATGCGCGCGCGAGCCCTTGAAGAAGGGAAGGCGACGTACGAAAAGATGAAAGAGACTGCCGACGGCCTGCCGCCCCTGGAGGAGATCACGGTCAAAGACTGGGCCCCGGAGCTCGCGCCCAGCGCGTTCGTGTATCTCATGACCGGCGACGAGGTGCTGCTCGCCAAGATCCGCAGAATGCTGCGCGCGAGCGTAGACGTATACAACGCCAAAGAGCCCACGCACGCCAACTACGGGTGCGCGCCGCGCGGGCATCGGATGTCGTGGCTCGCGGCCATGGACTGGGTGTGGAACGGCCTCGATCCGGACGAGCGCCTCGCGCTCGCCTCGGACATGATCGAGAACGTGCACAGGCACCTGGACAAGTTCCCCGGGACGAACGGCTGGGGCGGCTCGTTCTACACACCGGACAAGCTGTACTGGTACGCCGGCGTGGCCCTGCTCGACGACGACCTGGACCAAGAGAGCTACGACCTGGCGCTGGAGCTCTTGGAAGAAGGGTACAACGACCATCAGAAGATGTTCGCGTCGCGGGGCCAGTGCCGCCAGGACGACGGGGCGCTGAGCCCACGCCTAGAGTATACCCTGCCTGCATGGCCGGACGCAGACTGGAAGTTCCTGCACTCCTGGCGCGCGGCGGTCGGTCCGGGCATTCCCCGGGAGTGGCATCACAGCGCGTTCATGCCGAATCACGCGTTCTGGAACCTGCTTCCCGGGCCGCAGCACTTCGGCCTGGGTTCGGCCTGGCACACCCGCGCGAGCGTGCCGTTCGAAGTGCTCCTGCGGCCTTTCAGCGGATACCTGGCGCAACACATCTTCTTCTTCGAGGACCTGTACCCGGATCTCACCAACCTGTCGCGCTATCTATGGCAGCGGATGGACTTCGAGCGCTACAAGGGCAAGTACGGGTACGTGCCGATCTGGAGCGAGATCTGGTCGCCGGTGGACGAGCATGGAGCGCCGCTGCCCGAGAACCTGCCCCTGGCGCGCCACTTCGCAGGCAACGGCACCGTGCTCATGCGCAGCGGAAGCGGGCCTGCGGACACGTACGCCCTGTTCAACCCCGGGGGCGGGGTGGACTGCTCGCCCCAGTTCGACGCTACGCACTTCGCGATCTACAAGCAGGGATTCCTGGCGCTCGACGCCGGCACGCGCAATGACTTGCCCCACCAGACCGAGTACTTCTCGCAGAGTGTGGCGCACAACTGCGTGCTCATCCGCATGCCGGGCGAAACGTTTGAAGGCATGTTCGGACGGGAGGCCCAGAGCAACTCAGGCGGCCAGTATCGCAAGCCCGAATTCGCCGAGATGCTCGCGTTCGAGTCCGCGCCCCTGTTTGCGTACGCGGCGAGCGACGCGACCGGAACCTATCGGCCGGAGAAGTGCGTGCAGATGATACGACAGTTCCTGTATGTTGCTCCGGACCACTTCGTGATCTTCGACCGCGTCGTCTCGACGAAAGCGGAGTATCCGAAGAAATGGCTCCTGCACACCTCGAACGAGCCGACAGTCACGGACAGGACCTTCCGCGCGGACCAGGACGAGGGACGCGTCTTCTGTCGCGTCCACTATCCGTCCGATGCGCAGCTCGTCAAAATCGGAGGACCGGGAAAAGAATTCTGGGCCGACGGCAAGAACTGGCCGCTCTCGGACAATTGGTGGGACAGATTCCCGCGCCATCTTCCGGCCGAGCAACGAGAAAACCAGATCGTTCCCGAGACCATGGGCCGGTGGCGCGTGGAGGTGCACCCAGGCGCAGCGCGCGAACAGGACTACTTTCTGCACCTTATTCAAGCGGCCGATCAATCCGTGGAGGAGATGGTGGACAGCGAAATGCGCGAGGTCGAGGACCGCATCGAGTTGACCTTCACAGTGGGAGAGCGCACCTACACGATTGCGCTCAACAAGACGGGCGAAGTCGGCGGCCACATCCACATCGAAGAAGACGGCGAGATGCTCGTCGACCGCCCGCTCACGCAGGAGATCATGCCCCAGGCGGGTTTGGCGCTCAGTGAATGACGGACAGCAACGCGGTCCGGCCGGCCACGCGCGGTTCGGCTGCGTGTTCTGACACCCCTCTCTTGGAGAAGCGAAGGAGGCCGTCCCATGGGAAAGGCAGGCAAGGACCCGATGGACTGGATCGAGAAGACCTATCGCAGGCTCATGCTCGGGTTTTCCTTCCGGGACCCGGAACAAATCGAGCTCACCACCGGCAAGCCGGTGCCGCCCGAGCGCCGCGAGGCCATGCAGCGGGACGTGGACGAGCACCTGGACGCGGACATCTACGTGCAAGCGCTCAAGCGCATGGGCATTCAAGTGTTCCACCATCACGCGAAGAACCACTCGGGCGTGTCCTGCTACCCCACCAAGGTCGGGCACACGTTCTCCCTCATGGGCGACCGGGACTTCTTCGGCGAGATGGTCACGGCCTGCCGCAAAGCGGGCATCGTGCCCGGCGCCATGTACCAGGTCGGATACGACATGCTGCACGCCGCGCAGCATCCGGACTGGCTGCAGATGGACGCCACGGGCAAGCGGTGCGTGTTCACCCTGTGCCCGAACAACCCGCATTGGCGCGCGATCGCGATGGGGCAGACCGAAGAGATCGCGCACTACGACATCGGCGCGATCCTGTTCGACGAGCTGTTGATCGACTGGCACAACATCGGCACGGCCTGCTACTGCCCGGAATGCCGCAAGCTCTTCCGCCGAGAGATCGGCGACGACATGCCCGAGCAGGAGGACTGGGACAGTCCGCTGTGGCGCAGGTTCGTGGACTGGCGCTATGACAAGATCGTGGAGTTCATTGAAGAGGCGGACGCGATCATCAAGCGCGTGAACCCGAACATCGCGCATACCTGCAACTACAAGGGGAATCCGACCCGCGGTTGGCAGCGTGCCTGGGACTGCGACCGCACCGGGGCGATCTACGAGTATCTCGTCAACGATATCGCCGGCGTGCTCAGGGTCAGCCGAGCCGCGCGGTCGCGCCGCGCGGTGAGCCGCCGCCGGCCGGAGATCGCGTGCGGGATCGCGTTCCAGATGGGCAGTTACACGCACTATCACTACTCGGACAAGGGCGTTCCCAAGCCCCGCGACATGTTCTTCGCGGACGTGATGACCGCGCTCGCCAACGGCGTGACCCCGGCCTTCGAGAGCATGGGCTGGAGCAACCACCGGTTCTGGGACAAGAAGAAGGCCATCATGTGCTCGCCGGGGTACGACAAGATCTACCTGGAGGCCTCGCAGGAGATCCAGCGCCGCGAGCCCTGGCTCGTGGACGCGCAGCTGCTGCGCTACGCCGCGCTGCTGCACTCGCGCCACACCCGCGACTTCCGGTACCACTCCGAGATCGAATCGTACAGCGAGGGGTTCGTAGGCTGGCACGAAGGCCTGGTCAACGGCCAGATCCTCCACGACATGGCCACCGAGGGGTATCTCACCGCCGAAGGGCTCAGGCCCTACAAGGTGCTGGTTCTCCCGAACACCGCGTGCCTGTCCGACGACCAGGTCGAGACGATCCGCGCGTACGTGCGCGGCGGCGGCGGGCTGGTAGCGAGCTTCAACGCGTCGCTCTTCGACGAGGACGCAAAGGCGCGCGGCGAGTTCGCGCTCGCGGACGTGCTGGGCATCTCGTACCAGGCCGGCATCGGCACGGACTACAACCTGCGCAAGAACAATCCGGCGCAGCGCGACCAGTACTTCATGTCTCTCGACGAGAAGCACAAGTTCTTCAAGGACATCCTGGTCCCGGGCGAGCGCATGAGCTGCCCCGCGCCCGTGATGCGCGTGCGCGCGCTCGGCGACGCAAAGCCCGTAGGCCGGTACACGATCCACTGGCACGAGGGAAGCAAGTTCGAGGGTCGGGGCGACGCGATCAGTGGACGGGGCCGGCCCGAGGAGACGGACAACCCGGTGCTCGTGACCAACCGCTTCGGCAAGGGCCGGGTCGTGTACCTGTCGGCCAAGTTCGCCGCGGCGTACAAGATTTACGCGCATCCGTACCTGCACCGGCTGATGATGCGCGCGGTGCGCTGGGCCGGAGGACGCTCCCCGGTGGAGGTCGACGCGCCGCCGTGCATCGAGCTGTGTGCGTCCCGCCAGGAGACACGCGACCGCCTGATCGTGCACCTCGTGAACTATCAGTCGGTCCCCTTCCGCGGGCTGCTCACCGAGCGCGAGCCCTTGCTGGAGCGCATCCTGCCCGTGCACGACCTCACGGTCACCGCGCAGGTGCCGCGTGGCCGCAAGATCAAGAAGGTGTACCTGGCCCCGGACAAGAAGCCGCTCAAATGGAAGAAGGAGGCGAGCTCGCGCATCCGCATCGCCGTGCCCAAGATTCGCATTCACGGGATGGTCGTGGTAGAATTTGGCAAGTGACGCACGCGTCCTGGCCGCTCGACAAAGCCCCGACCCGCCCAACACGGAGCTCGCAGTCGATGCGGACAGGCGCCAGTGCGAGCGCGCTCACGGGTCGGCCGCGCGGCGCGGCGACCTCGGAATCGAACGAGAGACAGAACTCGTCTCGCAGACGGAGGAAGACGATGAACGCCAATCGACGTATGGTGGGGCCGGCCGGACTCTTGACCGTTCTTGCGAGTCTGCTGTTCGCGTGCCTGACAGCGAGCGCGGCGGACCGCAGGACCGCTCCACAAGGTGCGCGCCGGGCCGAGCAGTCCGCTCGCGCGCCCTCGGTCCCATCGACTTCGGAGCTCGTATCGCTCATCCGGCCCGACCACCCGCGGCTCTTCATGAATAAGGAGAAGTGGCCCGAGATGAAGGCGCGCGCGCTCGGCGAGGGCGAAGCGGCGTACCAGCAGATGGTAGAGACCGTCGACGGCCTGCCGTCTTTGGAGGCCATCGAGACCCAGGAGTGGGGCAAGGAGCTCGCGGCCAGCGCCTTCGTGTACCGGGTGACCCGTGACGAGGAGCTTTTGGTCAAGATCAGGCGGATGCTGCAGAAGAGCGTCGACTTCTACGATCAGGTGCTCGCC
>CAZOBJ010000162.1:0-5541 GCA_964577825.1 uncultured Planctomycetales bacterium | reverse complement strand
GCCAGGTGCTCGATCACCTCGCAGAAGAGCACTGTGTCATACATCCCGTCTTCGCCGGGAAGGAACGCGCCCGCGCACAGGTCAGGCTCGCACTTGTTGCGCAGTCCATACTTCGCCGCGCGCTCCTGCACGAATTCGAGCTCAGCGAGCTGCGGTACGTCCAGGCCGGTTACACGATACCCACAACGCGCAACCATAGCCGCCAGATGCACGTAGTGGCTGCCGATGTCGAGCACATGCGCGCCAGTCGGCAAGAGCTCTGTCAAGCGCCGCAGGCCGTGCGCGTAGCGCGCTTGCTGCCCAGCGAAGTACGCCGCGTCCGCCTCGTTGCCCGAGGCGCATGCATCTTCGGCTATCTGGGTAAGCGCCTCTTCGGCCGACATCGCGCGAGTCGCCGCCGCGTTCATCGGGCCACCTCACCACCATCGAGCTCCCTGCGATGCGCCTCGAACCAGGCTACCGTGCGCTGCAGGCCTTCTTCGAGCGGCGTGTGCGCCCGAAAGCCGAAATACTCTTCCGCGCGGCTCGTGTCCAGGCGTCGGCGCGGCTGGCCGCTCGGGCGGGATGCGTCCCAGGTAAGGCGCCCCTGGTACCCCACCAGCCGCCGGATCATCTCGGCGAGCTCTCGGATGGTCACCTCTCGGCCGGAGCCCAGGTTCACAGGCTGCGCCCCGTCGTAGTGCTCGGCCGCGAGACAAATGCCCTCTGCCGCGTCCTCCACGTACAGGAACTCCCGCGTGCACTCGCCGTGGCCCCAGCAGACCACCTCGTCGCGGCCCTGGTCGCGGGCTTCGGCAAACTTGCGGATGAGCGCGGGAATGACGTGCGAGCCCTCCGGGTCGAAGTTGTCGCCCGGCCCATACAGGTTCACGGGCAAGAGATAGATCGCGTTGAACCCATACTGGCTTCGGTAGGCCTGCGCCTGCACGAGCAGCGTCTTCTTGGCCAGGCCGTAGGGGGCGTTGGTCTCCTCCGGGTACCCGTCCCACAGGTGCTCCTCGCGGAACGGAATCTCCGTGAACTTCGGGTACGCGCAGATCGTGCCCAGGGCCACGAACTTGCGCACCCCGGCCTGCCACGCCCTGTGCATGAGCGGCACGCCCATCATCAGGTTCGTATAGAAGTACTCCGCGGGATGCGCCAGGTTGGCGCCGATGCCACCCACCCGCGCGGCGAGGTGGAGGACGATGTCAGGGCGGAACTCTTCCAACGCCCGGTCGATGCGCCCTGGCTCCAGCAAGTCGCACTCTCGGCTGGAGGGCGCGTACAGGTCACGGCAGCCCCTGTCGCGCAAATGCGCGCACACGTGGCGGCCCAAGAATCCGGTGCCCCCGGTCACCCAGATGCGCTGCTCGGCCAAGTCCATGGAGAGGTCCCGTATCACAGAAGGGGTGGCCTCGCTAAGCTCGTGCAGCCGCCGCCTCCTTGCGCGCGAGCAGCAGGTCCGCGTCCACCATCACCTGCACAAGCTCGTCGAAGCTTGTCTTCGCTCGCCAGCCCAGACGCCTCTCGATCTTCGACGCGTCTCCGCACAGGTACGGCACTTCCGCCGGCCGCAGGTAGCGCGGGTCGAATACGACATGCTCGCGCCAGTCCAGGTCCAGCTTGTCGAAGGCAGCGCTCACGAACTCGCGCACGGTGTGCGTCTCTCCTGTGGCGACCACGTAGTCGTCCGGCTCGTTCTGCTGGAGCATCAGCCACATGGCCTCCACGTACTCGGGCGCGTATCCCCAGTCGCGCGACGCGTCCAGATTGCCCAGGTACACCTTGTCCTGCAGCCCCAGCTTGATCCGCGCAGCCGCGCGAGTCACCTTGCGCGTGAGGAACGTCTCTCCCCGGCGTGGCGACTCGTGGTTGAACAGGATCCCGTTCGCCGCGAACATGTCGTAGGCCTTGCGATAGAGGGTCGCCTGCTGGAAGGCCGCGACCTTGGCCAGGGCGTAGGGGCTGGCCGGACGAAACGGGGTCTCTTCGTTCTGCGGTGCCTGGGGCGTGTCGCCGAACATCTCGCTCGATGATGCCTGGTAGAAGCGCACCTCCTGACCGAGGTCGCGAATGGCCTCCAACAGGCGCAGCGTCCCTGCGGCGACCACGTCGAACGTGTACTCAGGCTGGTCGAAGGAGACGCGCACGTGGCTCTGCGCGCCCAGGTTGTAGACCTCGTGCGGCTGGGACGCGGACAGGATATGGCGCAGGCACGACCCGTCGGTCAGGTCCCCGTAATGGAGCACCAGCCGCCGGCCGCTCTCGTGCGGATCCTGGTAGATATGGTCCAGGCGTCCGGTATTGAACGAGCTCGACCGCCGGATGACCCCGTGGACCGTGTACCCCTTGTCCAGGAGCAGCTCGGCCAGGTACGACCCGTCCTGCCCGGTGATGCCGGTGATGAGCGCCCGCTTCTCCTGCGGCATGCGGCTCGGCTCCGTGCGCTTCGAGGTCTCGTATCTGGTTGTAGCGCTTCTCATTATCCCGCCGACTCGAAGGAAGTCAAGCGAGCCGCGCTTGACGGACTGGCCGGTCTGCCGGGCCTTGCTTGGCCCGTGCCCATCCGATACCATTTGGCCCTCGGCGTTGTGCGCTCCACAGAGACGCCCGCACCAGGCGCGAGGCAGGCATGGAAGAGTATCGTCTCAATACGCTGCGACTGCTGGAAGCCGAAAGCATCCACATCCTCCGCGAGGTCGTGGCCGAATTCGAACGTCCCGTCATGCTCTACTCGGTGGGCAAGGACTCGTCCGTGCTCCTGCGCCTCGCGCAGAAGGCCTTCTATCCGGGCAAGCTCCCCTTCCCCCTGCTGCATGTGGATACGGGCATGAAGTTCCCCGAGATGTACGCGTTCCGCGACCAGGTGTGCCAGGAGATCGGCGCAGAGCTCAAGGTCTTCAAGCACGAAGCGACCCGAGACGAGCACGTCAATCCCTGGGACCTGGGCACCGTGCGCTGCTGCGCGATGCTGAAGACCGAGGCCCTGTTGGCCGCGCTGGCCCAGAGCGCGTACGATGCCGCGTTCGGCGGTGCTCGACGCGAAGAGGAGCGCTCCCGCGCCAAGGAGCGCATCTACTCGTTCCGCGACGCGCGCGGACAGTGGGACCCGAAGAAGCAGCGCCCGGAGCTCTGGAACCTGTACAACGGGCGCACGCACCCCGGCGAGAGCATCCGCGTCTTTCCGCTCTCGAACTGGACCGAGCTCGACATCTGGCAGTACATCCACCTGGAGCGGATTCCGGTCGTTCCCCTATACTTCGCCGAGGAGCGGCACGTGGTCGTCCGGGACGATCTGCTCATTCCGGTCGGCCCCCGCACGCGCCTGGAGCCTGGCGACCGCCCCCAACGCATACGGTGCCGGTTCCGAACCCTGGGCTGTTACCCCTGCACCGGCGCCGTCCGCTCGACCGCCAAGACAGTGCCGGAGATCATCGAAGAGATGATGACCGTGCGCCACTCGGAACGCAGCTCTCGCATCATCGACCATGACGTGGACGGATCCATGGAAGACAAGAAGCGCGAGGGGTACTTCTGATGGCCGCGACCGACGTCCTGTCCCGCAGCGAGCAGGCGGACCTCCTGCGCTTCACCACTGTGGGCAGCGTGGACGACGGCAAGTCCACCCTGATCGGCCGGCTCCTCGCCGACTCGAAGTGCATCTACGAAGACCACCTGGCGACCCTGCATGCCACCTCGCGGCGCCTGAGCCGCGAACAGGTGGACCTGGCGTTGCTCACCGACGGACTGAAGGCCGAGCGAGAACAAGGCATCACCATCGACGTGGCCTACCGCTACTTTTCCACGCCACGGCGACGGTTCATCATCGGCGACGTCCCCGGCCATGAACAATACACCCGCAACATGGTCACGGGCGCGAGCACGGCGAACCTGGCGGTCTTGCTGATCGACGCGCGGCTGGGAGTGCTTACGCAGTCGAAGCGCCATGCATTTCTCGCATCGTTGCTCGGCATTCCGCACTTCCTGGTGGCCATCAACAAGATGGACCTCGTGGGATACGACCAGGAGGTGTACGAGCGCGTGCGCGCCGCGCACGAGGACTTCGCGGCAAAACTCCCGATCCATGACATCACCTACATCCCGGTGAGCGCGCTTCAAGGCGACAACGTGGTCGAGCATAGCGCGCACATGCCCTGGTACGAGGGCCCCACGGTGCTCGGGCACCTGGAGGGCGTACACATCGCCAGCGACCGCAACCTGATCGACTTCCGATTCCCCGTGCAGATGGTCCAGCGACCCTCGCAGGCCGTTCGCGCGTACGCGGGGACCTTGGCAGGCGGCGTGGTGCGCCCCGGCGACGACGTCCTGGCTCTGCCCAGCGGCAGGCAGGCCCGCGTGGAGCGAATCGTTACCCGCGACGGCGACCTGGACCACGCCTTCGCGCCACAGGCGATTGCCCTGACGCTGGACAAGGACATCGACCTGAGCCGCGGGGATATGCTCGTGCATCCCGCCAACCTGCCGCGCTCGGACCGCGAGGTGGAGGCCACGCTCGTGTGGATGTCGGAGACACCGTTGCGGCTGAACACCCCGTATCTCGTCAAACAGACCACGCGCATGGTCCGGGCCGTGGTGAATCGCCTCCATTATCGCATCGATCCGGAGGAGCTCCACCGCCGACCGGCCGAGACGCTCGACCTGAACGAAATCGGCCGCGCAGAGCTTCATCTGTACGAGCCCATCCTGTACGACGCGTACGAGCGCAACCGGGCCACGGGCAGCTTCGTGGTCATCGATCCCGCGACCAATGCCACCGTGGGCGCGGGGATGCTCATCGAACGCGCCAAGCACCGCGCCCCGGTGCCCCGCCCCGCGGAGCGAGCCCGCCGCACCGACGTTACCGAGGAGCGCAGCCTCGTCGCCCCCGAGGACCGCACCCACATCCTGGGGCATGCGCCTGCCACGGTGTGGCTCACGGGCCTGAGCGGCTCGGGCAAGTCTACGGTCGCGCGCCTGTTGGAGAAGGCGCTCATCGACCTCGGATGCGCCGCGTACGCCCTGGACGGGGACAACGTGCGCCAGGGCCTCAATCGCGACCTCGGCTTTTCCCCCGAAGACCGCACCGAGAACATTCGCCGCGTGGCTGAGGTCGCGCGTCTCCTGAACCAGGCGGGACTCGTGGTCGTCACCTCCTTCATCAGCCCGTACCGCAAGGACCGCGAGCGCGCGGCCGAAGTCATCGAGCAGGACCGCTTCCTGGAGGTCTTCGTCGACGCGCCCCTGGAACTTTGCCAGCGTCGCGACCCGAAGGGCCTGTATCGCCGCGCCCAAGCGGGCGAGGTCGCCTTTTTCACCGGTGTGTCCGCTCCGTACGAGGTGCCGTGTTCGCCAAGCGTGCACCTGCACACGGACCGAAACACGGCTCAAGAGTGTGTGGAGCAGATCCTGTCAGCGCTGCGCGAGCGAGGCGTGCTATCGGACCGGGCCACTCGCCCGGGCGACGCAGAACGCAGCAACCGAGGAGCGCGCGGATGAAGATTGTCACCGTGGTCGGGGCCCGGCCGCAGTTCATCAAGGCCGCGCCCGTAAGCCTCGCCC
>CAZOBJ010000161.1:0-5580 GCA_964577825.1 uncultured Planctomycetales bacterium | reverse complement strand
GTCTCTTCCGCAAGCGCGCCACTGAAGGCTGCGCGCCGTGTATGTGCGCCGTCAGAATCCACCATGCCCGGGCCAAAGCCCCTGCGGCCCGGCAGACGCGCCAAAAGTCGCGCCCCCGGCTCCACCGTCCGCCCTGCGCCCCTGCGGGGTGCAGACAAAATGGTACACGCCGAGTCGGGCAATGCTGACAGCAAGCTCCATGCCATTCGGCCCCAGGAACGGACCGGATGCCTCTCCACAGGCCATTGAACTACTAACCTCATGAAACGTATTATCTTATGGAAAGCATCCTCCCCGCGTGGCCCTCGCGCTCCGGCCTGGAATGCCGCCCTGCGGCGGAGGTGCGGCCCGCGCGGCCCTGTCAGAATGACCCGGTGCCCCAGCCAGGCCAGTCGGTTGCGCATGGAGCAGTTTGCGGCTATAATACCGTCGCGGCGTCGCGAAGCGGAGCCGGTAGCCCGAGAAACAGGACCACCCATGCTACAAGCGCTCATCGCGGACGTGCACGCGAACCTGCCCGCCCTGGAGGCCGTGCTCGCCCATATCGAGGCTCAGAAGCCCGACCGCATCTACTGCCTGGGCGATACGGTGGGGTACGGCGCCCAGCCGCGCGAATGCCTGCAACGCGTGCGCCGGGCCTGCAGCCTGGTGCTCATGGGCAACCACGAGCAGGCGGTGCTCCATGGCGCCGAGCACTTCACCCCCCTGGCGCGCCAGGCCAGCGAATGGACCGCCCGGCAGCTCACCGACCGCGAGACGCTCGACTATCTGGGCCGCCTCGAACCCACCAAGAAGGAGAGCTCCTACCTGTACGTGCACGGGTCGATCCGAGACCCGGTCCTCGACTACGTGCGCGAGGCGGACAGTCCGTGGATGTTCCAGCGGCTCGTGCGCACGCTGCACGAGGACTTCCAGGGGTTCGACATCTGTTTCGTGGGCCACAACCACCGCGCCTTCCTGGCCACGGAGGTCGGGTACATCTTTCCCCATGAAGAGGGGCCGGCCGCGCGCACCCGGTTTCAGGTCGCCGGGCAGAAGCTGTACGTGAGCGTGGGCAGCGTCGGCCAGCCGCGCGACGGCGACCCGCGCGCGAGCTACGTGCTTTTCGACGGGACCTCGGTCACCTACCATCGCGTCCCCTATGACGTGGATCTGGCCGTGCGCCGGATCCAGGAAGCGGGGCTGCCCGAGTTCCTGGGCGAGCGGCTGCGGCTGGGCGAATAGCCGGGCGTGTTCGCCCTGGGAATCGCTGCGGCGCGTTGCGCGCGTCGCTTTGGACTCATTCTCGCTTCTTGGCCTCTGCGCAGTTCGAACCTCGCGCTGTCCCGGCCTGTGACCGGCAGGCGGGCGGCGCTTGCGCAATCGGCGCGATGATGCGCGAGCGCGACGCGAGGCCGGACAGGCCGCGAGGCACCCCACATGAATGTCCAGGGCCACCCTTGGCAGGCCCGGGCAAATCGTGTATAAGGGCGGCCAGGCGCGGAGGGAGCCCATGCGCACGCACAGCCGCACGTCGCGGCGGTCCGGCCGCCGCCGCGCGGCGCGCAGGGTCAGGCGCCGGGTACGCAAGGCCGGGCTCGTGGCCCTGGCCCTGGCCGCGGGCACGGGCGCAGCGCTGGGGTTGCCCCCGCTTGTGCGCAGCCTGGGTCGCGCGGCCCACGCGACTGCGGACAAGCACAGAGAGGCCGTGCTCTCGGACTTGACGGCAGCCTACAAGGTCAAGCAGGGCGGAGGCAAGATCGAGCTCGAGGACGCGCGCCGCGTGGCGCGCGAGCTCTCCGCGCGGGATCGGTGATCGCTTCGCAATCGATCAGAGAAGAACGCAGACCATGTTCGATGCGCAACTCGTCCGACTGAACAACTGGGTGACCCGGTACCGCAACGTGCGGGTGCGCCCGGAACACGTGCTGCTCTTGTTGCCGCATTGCCTGCAGTCGCGCAAGTGTCCGCAGAACCTGCTCGCGGGCCTGCACAACTGCCGCCGATGCGGGCAGTGCAAGATCAAGGACATGCTGGAGATGGCCGAGCGCCTAGGCGTGCAATGCGCGATCGCCGCGGGCGGCCGCGAGGCCGTGCGCCGCGCCACCGACCCTTCGGTCAAGGTGATCGTGGCCGTGGCCTGCGAGCGCGAGCTGCGCCAGGGCGCGCTGGCCGTGTTCCCCAGGCCGGTCCTGGGCGTCATCAACATGCGCCCGCACGGGCCGTGCACGGACACGGACGTGGACCTCGCGGAGGTCGAGCGCGAGCTGCGCTCG
The DNA here is from genome assembly GCA_964577825.1 of uncultured Planctomycetales bacterium. GTDB lineage: Bacteria > Planctomycetota > SZUA-567 > SZUA-567 > JAFGNG01 > CAZOBJ01. Next base: position 3,325 of record CAZOBJ010000161.1, on the reverse strand, counting down.
TTCCTCCTGGTGCCGCAAGACGAATCGGCGCCATCCGCGCAACCCGACCGCGAGAAAGAGCCGTCCCATGTTTGACCCCAAGCTCCTGCGCGAGCAGCCCGACCTCGCCCGCCGGGCCTGCGCGCGCAAGCGTATGGACGTGGACGTGGACGCCGCGCACGCGCTGGCCGTGCGCCGCCCGCAGCTCATCCAGGAGCTGGAGGCCCTGCGCGCGGACAAGAACCGCGTCTCCGACCAGATCGCGCAGAAGAAACGGGCCAAGCAGGACGCCGCGGACCTGATCGAGGCGATGAAGCAGGTCGGCCCGCGGCTCAAGACGCTCGAGTCCGAGCTCGACGATGTCGAGCGCGATCTTCACGCGTATCTTCTGGCGATTCCCAACCCGCCCGCCGACGAGGCGCCCGACGGCGGCGAAGACGCCAACGAAGTCGTATCCGAATGGGGCGCCAAGCCGACGTTCGACTTCGCGCCCCGGCCGCACTGGGAACTCGGCGAGGACCTGGGCATCCTGGACCTGCCGCGCGGGGCCAAGGTCGCGGGCAGCGGCTTCCCCCTGTACCGAGGCGCGGGCGCGCGCCTGGAGCGGGCGCTTGTCAATTACTTCCTGGACCTGCACACGCGTGAGCACGGGTACACGGAGTGGTTCGCGCCGTTCCTGGCCAACCGCGACGCCATGACCGGCACGGCGCAGCTGCCCAAGTTCGAAGAGGACATGTACCACACGGACAAGGACGACGATCTGTTCCTCGTGCCCACGTCCGAGGTGACCCTGGCGAGCCTGCACCGCGACGAGATCCTGGACCACCAAGACCTGCCGCGCAGCTACACTGCGTACTCGGCCTGCTTTCGCCGCGAGGCCGGCGCTGCGGGCAAGGACACCCGCGGGGTGATCCGCGTGCACCAGTTCAACAAGGTGGAGCTCGTCAAGTACTGCACGCCCGAGACGAGCTGGGACGAGCTCGAGCGCGTGCGCGCGCACGCGGAGACGGCGCTCCGGAACCTGGGCCTGCACTACCGGGTGGTGCGCCTGGCTGCCGGGGACCTGTCCGTGGCCTCGGCCCTGACCTACGACCTGGAGGTGTGGGCCCCGGGCGTGGGCCGGTACCTGGAGGCCTCGAGCGTGTCCAACTGCACCGACTACCAGGCCCGCCGCTCGCACGCGCGGTTCCGCGACCCCGAGGGGCAGGTGCGGCTCGTGCACACCCTCAACGGCAGCGGGCTCGCCTGCCCGCGCGCCTGGATCGCGCTCGTGGAGTCCTGTCAACAGGCCGACGGGTCGGTGGCCGTTCCCGAGGTCCTGCATCCCTACATGGGCGGGCAGACGGTCATCGCCCCGCCGCCCGCGGGCTGACCGCCCTTCGAAGGAACATACCGTCCCTCACCCCGACCCTCTCCCGGGGGGAGAGGGAGCACCGGCCCGAGCCAAGCGGCACGAGCGTCCCCCCTCCCTCCGGGAGGGGGTGAGGGGGAGGGAGCGGTTCCTTGCGCCTAATAGGCTGCGCACCGAGACACGCATCGTCTCTCGCCCCGACCCTCTCCCGGGGGGAGAGGGAGAAGCGCCCCTCACCCCCAAGACCTACGCGGGGGGGGGGGGGGGGGGGGGGGGGGGGGGGGCACGCCCCGCGGCATGCAGGCTCACCCTGGCGCGTCGGGGGTCAAATCCACGGGCAGATGGTCGCGCGCTGTGTGCGGGCGCGCTTAGCTCCGGACTCAGGCTTGGCGGCCAGGGCCTCCTCGAACCGTGCTCGCTGGCACGTCTCGACGTTCCGGCACGCCTTGGCCCAGGACGCTTCGATGAACGGGGACTCGGTCGCCCGAGACATCTCGCGCGCGAAGCGACGCATCTTGCGCAGGATCGGGCGCGTCTGCGCCATGCGCTTCTCGGCCTCGTCCCGCAGCTCGCCCTTGTCCGGCCGCGGGGCGGCGAAGAGCCGGTTGAGCACGTGCGCAACCCGGAGGTTGTGCCCGCCCAAGCGCAATCGCTGCTCGAAGGCCCCCACGCACCAGGCAAGGCGCTCCACTCGTTCGCGCCGCCGCCCCCGGCGGGACCCCAACGCCTTGCGGGCTTCGGCGAGACACGCGCGCACGCCCGCCACTCGGTCGGCGACCTTGGCTTGGTCCGCGGCCTCCAAGTCCGGCTCGAAGGTCTCGGCCATGCGCAGGATCTGCAGCCCGAAATGGAAGTCCAGCGTGTCCCACACGCGCCACCCGTGGTAGAGCGGCGTCTCCAGGAGTGTGCGATACGCGCGGTCGAACGCGGCCATCGCGTCCGCCGCGGGTCCGAACAGCCCCCGGTAGTAGTCGTCCAGCAACGCGGGCAGGGGCTCGTGCGGATTCCACATCATGCGGGCGTACACGTACAGGTTCAGGCTGTCCATCCACCAGCCCTCGCGCCTGATCAGGCAGTCGTGCAGGCCCGCCACGCCCTTGGCGCGGTAGTAGACGAGGTCTTCGTGGATCTCCTCCGGAAACTGGCTGTACAGGCACTTCTTCATGATCTGGTCGCTGTAGTAGGGGAAGGCCATGACGTTCGGGGTCTCGCGCACCACGGTCTCCAGTTCCTCGCGCAGCCGCCGGTGATTGCGCTGGGGCCTGCCGATGCTTTCTCCGCGCAGGTCGTAGATCGGGTAGAGCTTCGAACGCGCATTGTACGGCGGATACAGGATCCATGTGTTCTCCGGGAACCGCACCGACTTGGGCAGGGGCAAAAGGAACGGGAGATAGTACCCGGTCTCGATCTGCATGTCCGCACGCACCCGCCGCACCGCATGGGCCAGTCGCACGTAGAAGCGCAGCATGGTCACCTTCGCGCCCTGGCGGCGGCACCGCGGGCACGTGCAGAACCCGGCCCCGTCATTGGCCCACAAGCCGAGGACATCAATCTCCGGGTGGGCCTGCGCATAGGCGAGGATGTTGTCGAGATGGATTTGGCAGGCCTCGGGGTTCGCATAGCAGATCTGTCCCGGCTCGCGCTTGCCGTCCATCAGGGCATAGTACTCCGGATGCGCGTGGAAGTACCTCTTCGGATCCGGGAAGAAGTGATGCGCAAAATGGCCGCCCACGTACAACTGCATGCCCCGCTTGCGCAGCTCGGGCAGGAACCGTTCGCGCTGGCGCTCCCACTGCGGCACCCCGGTCACGAACAGGTTCACCCGGTTGCGGCTCAGCCACGCAACGTCCTCGAATCGGTAGTCCACGGTGCACCCGTCGCCGATCCCGCGCATCGGAAAGGCCCCGGCCTCCACCACGGTCCCCGTCTGCACAGCGATTAGCTCGCGCCGAGGCACGGATTCGCCGCCCGGGTCCGGATCGAGCCAGCGCACGC
>CAZOBJ010000160.1:0-5644 GCA_964577825.1 uncultured Planctomycetales bacterium | reverse complement strand
CAACTACCAGGCCCATCCGCGCCGCGGCCAGCAGACGCGCCCCTTTGTGGAGCGCGTCCTGCCCGTGCGCGACCTCACGGTGGACGTGCGCCTGCCCGCGGCCCGCCGGGCCAAGAAGGTCCTGTTGGCCCCGGAGGAGACCAAGCTCGCGTGGCAACAGCTCGGCTCCGGGTCGCGCATCCGCGTCACCGTGCCGGAGATCCACCTCCACGGCATGGTGGTCGTGGAGCACGGTCCGGCGGGTAGCAAGAAGGCGAAGATCGCGGCGACGTCCAAGAAGAAGGCCGGCGCCAAGGCCGCGCGCAAGAAGACCATGGCCAAGAAGACCACAGCCAAGAAGACGACGCGCAAAAAGGCGGCACCCAAGCGCAAGGCCGCACCCAAGCGCGCGACACGCAAGAAGGCCACGGCAAAGAAGCGCACACGCGGATAGCCGGCGCGTCTGATGGCTTGCCCATTCCCGCCCGAGTCCGGAGTCCGGTCCGGACCCGGACGTGGTACGTGCGCGCGTTCGACGGCCCCCGCGTGGGCGCTCGGTAATGGCTTCGGAAGACGATATGCCTGACGGTCGACCGAACGTGGTTCTCCTCTTCACGGACGAGCAGCGCTTCGACACGGTCGCCGCGGCCGGGTATCCGCACATGCGCACGCCGAACCTGGACCGCCTGGCCCGCGAAGGGGGGCTGTTCCGGCGCGCGTATTCGCCCAACCCGGTCTGCGTGCCCGCCCGCCACAACCTGATCACCGGCCTGCCCGCGCGCTACCACGGGTTCAGCACCAACGCGGGGCCGCCCATGGACGAGTCTCTGCCCGTGCTGCCGCGCATCCTGTCCGACCACGGGTACGAGACGCGCGCGATCGGCAAGATGCACTTCCGGCCCCCGCGGCGCCACCACGGGTTCGACCGGATGGAGCTCATGGAGGAGCTGCCGCGGTTCCGCGAGTGGGACGACTATGCCATGTACCTCAAGCGCGTCGGCCTCGGGCACGTGGTCAACATCCACGGCTGCCGCAACCTGCTCTACGTCCAGCCCCAGCGCTCCCTCCTCCCCGAGAAGCACCACGGCTCGACCTGGGTGGGCGAGCGCTCGGCCGCGTTCATCCGCGAGAACCGCGGACAGCGTCCGTTCTTCCTGTGGTCGAGCTGGATCGCCCCGCACCCGCCCTTCGACGTGCCCGACTCCTTCGCCGACCTGTACGCGGACACCGACCTGCCCGCGCCCCTGCGTTCGGAGACCCCCATCCACCCGAAGGCCGCGCTACGCACCGGGCACGGCAACCTGCCCGCCCGGGGCGCGCACGCGCGGCTGCGGCGCATTCGCGAGCTCTACTACGCGCAGGTGAGCCTGGTGGACAAGAACGTGGGCAGGATCCTCGACGCCCTGGAAGAGACCGGCCAGATCGACAACACGCTGATCCTGTTCACCTCCGACCACGGCGAGATGCTCGGCGACTTCGGCACCTGGCTCAAGGCTCTGCCCTATGACGGCGCCGCCCGGATTCCGTTCCTGGTGCGCTACCCGCCGCGCATGCAGGCCGGCACCGTGCGCGACGACTTCGCGGACCTGAACGACATCTTGCCCACCGTGCTGGACGCGACCGGGCTTTCCTATCCGGGTGCGCGCGCCCTGCCGGGCGGGTCGGTCTTCCGCGACGACAAGGACCGCACAATCCAGTACATCGAACACGGCGCGGCCGAGGGACGGTTCATCACCCTGCTTGACGAACGGTACAAGTACTCCTACTACTACGGCGGCGGCACGGAGGAGCTGTTCGACTGCGTCGAGGACCCGCACGAGACCGTGAACCTGCTCTGCGCACGCCCCGAGGACCCGCAGGTGCGCGCGGCGCGCGACCGGCTGGCGAGCCGGCTCGTCCAGGTCGAGGCGCGCTGGGGGCTGCGCAACTATGTCACCGGCGGCCGCCTGTTGCGTCTCCCCGAGCCGGGCGTGTTCCGCGCGCTGCGCGGCGAGGCGCCCCCGCCCCCGCCCGCGCGGAACAAGCAGTTTCAGACCTTTCACACGCGCCTCAGGGACCCGCAGGAGCGCGCGGCCATGAACTCGCTCGAACGCGAGGTGATCGAAGCCGTGCGCCGCGAGCCGACCGTTCGGCTCTGCAACCTGGACCTGGACGCCTGGGCGAGCGCGGGGGTCCCGGACCGGACGATCGACCGCATCCGCCGCGACGGCCTGTAGACTGCGCGCCGCAGGACCTGGCGCGGCGCGTTTGCGGTTGCCGCCCCGTCGCCGGGCCGGTACAATGCCGGGCCCCACGAGTTCTGGAGGCGGCCATGGCCCTGCGGGTGCGACCGACTGCGCTTCCCGGCGTGCTCCTGGTGGAGCCCGAGGTCCACGAGGACGCGCGCGGCACGTTCACCGAGCTCTTCCACGCGCGAACCTATGCGCAGGCGGGCATACCCTGCACGTTCGTGCAGGACAACTGCAGCCGCTCGCGCACCGGGGTGGTGCGCGGGCTCCACTATCAGCTCGACCACCCCCAGGCCAAGCTCATCTGCGCGGTGCGCGGCGAGGTCTTCGACGTGGCCGTGGACGTGCGCCGCGGCTCGCCCACCTTCGGCCAATGGACGGGCGCGCGCCTGTGCGGGGACGCGCGCACGCAGCTCTTCGTGCCCGCGGGCTTTGCTCATGGGTTCGCGGTGGTCCGGGGCCCGGCCGAGGTGCTCTACAAGTGCACCGGGTTCTACGCGCCGGACGACGACCGCGGCGTGCTGTGGTCGGACCCGGAGCTCGGCATCGACTGGCCCGTCGACGCGCCCATCGTCTCCGACAAGGACGCGCGCCTGCCCCCGCTCGCCCGGGTCCCGGCCCAAGACCTGCCCGCGTACGAGCCCTAAGCCGAGCTACTTTCGCAATGTCAGGGAAGAAGGAGCCGCCGCCGCCGTCCGGTCAGTACTGGCGGCGGCGGGCCTGGCTGGGGATGCCCAGATTCTGGCGGTACTTGGCCACGGTGCGTCGCACGATGTGGATGCCCTGCTCGCGCAGCTTGTCCACGATCTGCGCGTCCTTGAGGGGGTGCTTGGGGTCCTCGGCCTCGACGATCTCGCGGATGCGGTCCATGATCTGCACGTTCGAGGTCTCGTGCCCGGCCATGAGCCCGCTTCCCACCGAGCGCGTGAACATGTCCCGCAGGCTCACGAGCCCGCGCGGCGTGTCCGCGTACTTGCCCTTGACCGCGCGCGAGACCGTGGAGATGTCGATGCCCACGTCGTCGGCCACGGTCTGCATCATCAGCGGCCCCGGCTGGTCGGTCGCGCCGAGGAAGAAGTCCTTCTGGTGCTCCACGATGGCCTGGGTCACGTGCAAGAGGGTGCTGTTGCGCTGCTCGATGGCCCGCCGGATCCACTCCGCGTTCATCAGGCACTCGCGCAGGTAGCGCTTGGTGTCGGTGTTGCCCTTCTCTGCGCGCGCGGCCTGCTGGCAGGTGGGGCTCACCCGCAGCTCCGGGAGCGTGCCCCGGTTGAGCCGGATCACGAACTGCCCGTCCTCCTGGCGCACCAGCACGTCCGGGACCACGCGCACGGGCTCGGACGGGCCGTAGTCCAGGCCCGGCCGGGGGTTGAGGCTGTGCAGGAACTTGAGCACGGCCTTCACGTCCTCGAGGTCGCAGTCCATGGCCTTGGCCACGGCGGGCAGGCGGTTGGCGCTCAGGTCCTCGAGGTGCTCCTCGACCATGCGGTGCTCGAACTCGTGGTGCCCCGGCAGCCGGTCGATCTGCAAGAGCAGACACTCCTTCACGTCGCGCGCGCCCACGCCTGCGGGCTCCAGGCCCTGCACCACGCGCAGGGCCGCTTCCCACTCGGCCTCGGAGGCCGGCTGCTCCTCCTCGGGATCGTTGAGGTCGGTCAGCGCGACGCGCAGGTACCCCGCGTCGTCGAGCGAATAGATGATCCGCTCCACCAGGCCGCGCTGCCGAGCGTCCAGGTCCAGGTCCGAGAGCTGCGCGGCCAGGTGCTCCTGGAAGGTCTCCTCGCGGTCCGGGGTGTTGTACAGGGCCTCGAGCTTGGCGTCCTCCTCGCCGTCGTAGCGCCGGCGGGGCGCGGCCTCGCCATAGGCCTCGTCCCACGAGTAGTCGCTCTGGTCCGCAGCCACGAGCGAGGACTCGGTGCGCTCCTCCACGGAGGCGTGGTCGTCGTCGTCGGCGCCCCCGTCCTCGCGGCGGGCGGCCTCCTCGGCGTCCTCGTCTTCGAGCTCGGCGAGCTCCAGGGCCGGGTTTTTCAGGAGCTCCTGCTGGACGCGCTGCTCCAGGGCCAGGATGGGAAGCTGGAGCATCTCCATGGACTGGATCATCTGCGGGGTCATGACCATTTCCTGCTTCATCTGCAGGTTCTGGCTCATGGACAGCCCGGTCTCAAGCGCCATGGGGTTGCTCCGTGCGTGGCCCTGCGCGCGCGGGGGTCGCGGGCGCTCTACGAGTCGCTCGAACCGTGTACGTACGCGGTGCGCGCCGGTTTGTCAAACGAAAAGCACGGGTTGGCACACGGGTTGCTTCAGCGGGCCGGATTCGTCGCTGGATTGCGTGGCAAGTTCCGCTTGCAGAGGAGGTTGCAGTCGTCTGACTCGGGTCGGCCCCGGGAGGGGACGCGCGGCGCTCAGGCGCGCGCGGGCGCCACGTATCCCACGTCCTCGCGCACCATCACGTACCCGCCGTTGGGCCCGGGCACGGACCCGCGCACGAGCATGAGGTGCCGGTCGGGCAGGATCTTCTCCACGCGCACGCCCTTCTGGCTGCGCCGCGCGGCGCCCATGTGCCCGGCCATGCGCTTGCCCTTGAACACCCGGCCCGGATCCTGACATTGGCCGATGGACCCGGGGTGGCGGTGGTGGGTCTTCACCCCGTGGGTGGCCGGGTACCCGCTAAACCCGTGGCGCTTCATGACCCCGGCGAACCCGCGGCCCTTGGTCACGCCGGTGACGATGACCTTGCCCACGCCCTCGAAGAGCTCCGAGACGCCGACGGTCTGCCCGGCCTGGTACTCGCCGGGCTCGGCCAGCCGGACCTCGCGCACGAACCGGCAGGGCCCGCCCGCGCCGCGCGCGTGCCCGAGCTCGGCCCGGGTGGCGCGCTTCTCCTTCTTGGCGAACGCGCCCAGCTGCAGGGCGTCGTACCCGTCGCGGTCCTGGGTCTTCACCTGCAACACCCGGTTGGGCGGCAGCTCCAGGATCGTGACCGGCACCTGCCGGCCGTCGTCGGTGAAGTATTGGGTCATGCCGACCTTGCGGCCCAGCATTCCGCGCATGGCGTATCGTCCTCTACTGCGTGATCAGCTTGACGTTCAGGTCCACCCCGCGGGGCGGGACCACCCGGTCGATGACCTCGATCGTGCTCGGGGTGGTCTCCGTGATGTAGATCACCCGCTTGTGGGTGCGGATCTCGTACTGTTCGCGACTCTTCTTGTCCGTGTGCGGGCTGCGCAGCACGGTGTACCGTTCGATGCGCGTGGGCAACGGGATCGGCCCGGAGACGCGTGCGCCCGTGCTCTTGGCGGCCTCCACGATCTCCAGGCTCCACTTGTCCAGCAGCTCGTGGTCGTAGGCCTTGACTCGGATGCGGATCTTTTCTGCCATGGCCCGGCCCTACTCGATGACCTGGGTGACCACGCCGCTGCCCACGGTGCGGCCGCCCT
>CAZOBJ010000159.1:0-5653 GCA_964577825.1 uncultured Planctomycetales bacterium | reverse complement strand
CGTCATGATCTGCTGGCGAAGACTCAAAGGCTCATTCTGTTAGAGGCTCTTAGAATAAGCTGCGATACTGACCGTTTGCTCCATCCCGCTCACGGCCAGACCGTGTCGCACCTTGGTGACCGTGTCTGCAAGTGTGGAAGTCATGATCTGCCTCCTCGCCAGGGTTTCGTTCGTCTTCTTCCGCACTCTCCTTGATGAATGATGCTTCCGACGTAGTCCGGTTGACGCGAGCGCAGACTCTGAGCGGCCCGACTGCCACTCAGATTTCGCAGAAAGCGCTTGCAAGGTACGTACCAAGAGGCGTCTCCAACGACACGTCTTGGTTTGGACAGGACTTGGCGAGTGCGCTGGACACAGAAGATCACGCCTGCCTCCCGTACTGGATCAAGGGATAGACAGACATCCGGATTAAGCGACACACGCATCGAATTGGAGCCACCTGCCGGACTCGAACCGACGGCCTGCGGTTTACAAAACCGCTGCTCTACCAACTGAGCTAAGGTGGCCCTAGTATCCTATCGTTGGCCCCACCACGGTCCAACGCCATGCACGGCATGCATGGTGAAACATACCTCTGTGCTACCTCGAATGCAAGTGGAGAACGTCGAGGCTCGTGCAGGGATCAGGTCTGCTCGCCGAACCCGGATTCCACGAGCCTCACGAGTGCCTTCATCGCCTCGTCGGCGTCCGGGCCCTCGGTACGAATGGACAGTTCGGTCCCGTGCTCGGCGCCGAGCACCATGATGCCCATGATGCTCTTGCCGTTGACCTCCTGGCCTTCCTTGGTGACAACGACATCGGCGCGAAACCGGTTGGCCGTCTCCACAAACAAGGTGGCCGGCCGCGCGTGCAGCCCGTTCTTGTTGTTGAGGCGCACGGTCCGTTCGGCTCGCTCCATGACTGGTGCTCCGGACCGGGACGTCACGCGGGAATCATGCCGATGTCCTCAGGGTCGGCGAAGCTGGGCATAGACCTCCATGATCGCGCCCGCCAGCTTGTCCGGGGCGTGGCGGGAAAGCTGGTCGAGGTCGATCACGTCCCGCAGGAACACGCGGACCTGGAAGTCCGCCAATTCCCTGCGGTCGTATGCGGTCAGCTCTACGCCGCGAGATTCGTACTCCTTGAGCTTGCGCGCGCTGGGCCGGTAGCTGTTGACCAGAATCGCGTCCACAGGCACACGGGGCACGTGTTTGGCGAATGCGCGCAAGTAGTCGGCGACCGTGAATCCGTCGGTCTCGCCGGGTTGAGTCATGGTGTTCACGACCAGGATCTTGATCGCGTTGGACTGTTCAAGGACGCGGACCACATCGTCTTCCAACAGGGGCGGCAGTACGCTTGTGTACAGGCTGCCGGGTCCGTAGATTATCAGGTCCGCGGATGCGAGGACCTCGAGGACGTCCTGCGGGGCGCGGCCGCCGGCGGGCTTGAGCTCCAGGCGATCCACCGCCTTGCCGCACTGGGCGATTACGCGCTGGCCCGTGCTCTTGGAACCATCCGGATGCGTGGCGACCAGGCCCACGCGGTCCAAGGTCGCGGGCAGCACTTGACCACGGACCGAAAGAATGCGGTTCGATTCGCGAATCGCCTGGCCGAAGTCCTCACGGATCTGCGAGAGTACCATGATGAACAGGTTGCCGAAGCTATGGCCAGCGAATTCACCCTCGGAGAACCGGTACTGCATGAGGTCCTCCATCACCGGGCCGGCATCGGCGAGCGCGACCAGGCAGTTGCGAATGTCCCCGGGCGGCAGGATGTCGAAGTCTTTGCGTAGTCGGCCCGAACTGCCCCCGTCGTCAGCCATGCTCACCACCGCGGTGATACCCACGGGGCGGGTCTTCAGGCCCTCGAGCAGCGTGGCCAGGCCGTGACCCCCGCCCAGGCAAACCGCTCGCGGCGCGACCTCACGGCGCGCCTGGTCGTAGGCGAGCTCGGCAATGCCTCGCTTCTCGTTCTTCCGGAGGAGCTTCTCGGTCGTGCGCACAAGCCGGTACACGCCGGTGAACAGGAGCACCGCGCCGACGCCGATCAAGGTCCAGCCGACCGTGGAGTATTGCGGCCGGATTCCGGCCGGGCCGCTGGGAACGTGCGGGGTGGGCAGAAGCGCCTGCCCGAGGAAGATCGCCCCGATCACCACGAACACGACCCCGAAGCAGGCGACCAGCACCCAACGCTTCAGGCGAAGCCCCGGGAGGAGCCAGCGCCATCGTCCCATGGTGGTCTCCTCAAGGCATCCAGAGCATGTCCGGCCAAGGCTCTAGTCGGTGACCAGGGCGTTCTCGTCGGCCTCCGCCAGGAGCTCCACGATCTCGTGCTTGTCGCGCGCCCGGCGCAGAAATCGACAGAAATTGTCGTCGCGCAAGTGCTTGCTGATATAGGCAAGGCTCTCCAGGTGTTCGGAGGCAGCGTCCTGGTTGGACAGAAGCAGGAAGAAGAGGTGGACCGGCTCACCGTCGAGCGCGTCGAACCGCACGCCTTCGCGGCTGCGCGCGAACAGGCCGACGATTCGAGTGACAGACGGATGCTTCGCGTGCGGGATCGCCACTCCTTGGCCGATTCCCGTGCTCCCCAACTCCTCACGGGCTCGCAAGGCGGACAGGACTCCCTTGCGGGCCTCTGGGCGCACCTGTCCGGTCTCGGCCAGGACGGTGACCATTTCGTCCAGCGCCTCCGCCTTGGTGGTGGCTTCGAGCTCGTCGATGACGGCACTCGGTGCGATGAAGTCTCGGAACTGGATCAAAGCCTGCCTCCCGCGTTGTCTAGTGCCGGGGCGAAGCGGGTCCGCCGGGGCCTTGCGCGCAACGCACTGGGACGCAGCAGGCCCGCGCGCGGACTCGGACATCAGACCGTGTGGTTTGGGCTCAATGCGCGCCAAAGCTCCGCTCAGGCCATCCGCGCCGGAAGAAGTCGTTTGTCGCGGTCGGCACAGAGGCGCCGCCGTCATGTAGCGAGGCGTGGCCTAGGTGTCGGTGGTCTCTTCTCCCGGCGGCATAGGCGTTTCTGCGCCCTCGGCGCCGCGGGCCGCGCGATCCGGGCGCTGATGATGCTGATGATGGTGCTCGACGAGCTTCTCTTTGTGGCGCCGCAGTTGGCGCTGGATCTTGTCCACCGCCTGGTCGATGGCCGCATACATGTTCTCATGAGCCACATCGATCACGAACCTATGCTTGTTCTTGGCTCGCACAATGATTTCGCAGTGAAAGGCGCGGTCTTCGGCCTTGAGCAAGATCTCGGCCTCGGTGACCCCATCGTAGATGCGGGACAGCTTGTCGGTCTTCTCCACCGCATAGGTGCGCACCGCGTCGGTGATCTCGAAGTGCACGCCGCTCACGCGAATGTCCATGCTCGGCCTCCTACTAGTGGTCCTTCAGCGGGCCACGCCCCCACCACGCAAGGCGACCGCCATTATAGGGCCACCCGGGGGGGCGTCAAGAATCCCGGGCGGGCTGTCGAAATGTGTCCAGTATTGGCTCGTACGGACCGGATGGTGCCCCCTGCGTCGATAGTGCGAGCAGAGGTCGAGGAGGGGGCTGTTGTGACAGGAAAGGCAAAACAAACGCCGTACGGATCACGAAACCACATCGATGTGGATCATTTTCTCGAATCCGACCACCTCGAACAGCCAGGTCAGGCTCGGCGAGATGCGGATGGTAAGCTTCTTGTTTGCGCGCGCCGCCTCGGCCAGGATCTGCGCAATAGTACCCATGTACGCGCTGAACACGAACGACACGTCGGTGAGGTCGAGGATAATCTCCTCATGGGGCGAGGCGAGCAGGCGCTCGCACTTCTCCTGGAATTCGGCGTGATTCTCCCAGTAGAGGTCGGTATTGGCCACCAGGGCGTTACGCTGGATCTCGAAGTCGTCCAGGATGCCTTGATTGGTGCGCATGGGGTGGCAGTCCTCCGGCGCAACGCCCGGCTGGCGAGGCACCGCGCCTCCGAGGCAACCTACCCTCTATCCAGGGCGTTGTCAAGTCGAGCCTGCACATGCGAAGCAAAAAGCACTCTAGTTCCTGGGATCGGCATCAATCAGCGGGCTTCCGGTCCTCTTCGCTCCAGTCCAGATCGAGCACGCGCACCGAGCCCTCGGCAGGCAGGCCGTAGACCACGAACCCTACCGTGCGGATCTGGCCGGTCGCCGGAGCGGCCGCTTCGTGTTGCCAATCCGTGTCCGCGCTCTTCCAGGTAGCCTTGCGCAAGGGGTACACAAGGACCGTAGGCTCGGTGGACAGCGCTGCGGGTATGCTCTCGTAGTAGGTTCCCTCCGGGCCCACTTCCATATAGCAGGCCAACCGCACGCCCTCCACTGAGGCCATGGCGGTGGTTGCCAGAGCGTCGACCTGCGAGGCATCCGCGGGCTGTCGCAACGGGGCCGAGAAGGCGGCCTTGCGGAACTCTTCCTGGCTGGGCGAGAACGTGAGGGCGCGTTGGCGGACCTCTCCCACAGTCAGGCTGCCTGGGTCGAGCCCCTCCCAGGTGTTCAAGGTCCAATGCAGGCCCTGCAGCGCGCCCGGCTCGTGCGTGGCGGCCAGCTGCCCTGGCACGGCGTCTGGTTTTCGCTCACCGCGCGACACGCGCACCTGCCGGCGCTGGGCCATGGGTCTCTGGGCCGGCGGCTTGGCACTGTCGCCTGGCTGTTCGGCGGGCGGTCGGGCGCCGCCGCAGCCCACGCCCACCAGCGCGAGGGCGGCGGCGGCGACTCCGGCCAGGCAGGCCCTCAGGCCGACTCGGGCGAGTCGACGGCTACCCGGTTTCTTCCTGTTCATGGTTCCCCATGAAGGCCTCCAGGTCGGCCTGCATGGCCTTGTGTCGCGCACGGATGAGCTGTAAGCGCTTTTCATAGTCAATGGTTACACCCTCCGGTTTCGCCGGGCCTTGCGAGGAAGGCGCCTGTGCCTTCTTGTGCACTCGCGCGCTGGACGGCTTGCGCGTGGACGTGCCGCCGGCGCGCTTACGGCCCTGCGGGCTCTCCTTGCGTTTGCGGGCGTTCTTCTTCGACGGGGCATCCTTTCGGTGCTTGCGCGTCGGCCTGGAGGTCTTGCGCTTCGTTGTTTGCTTCGCTCTGGTAGCGCTTCGACGCGGAGCGGCTTTCTTGGCTGTTTTCTTCTGGGTGGTTGAGGTGCGTCTCCGACGGGGCTCTTGTCGCTTCTTTGTCATGCGGGCATTTGCCTTCCGGTCAGTGCAATAAGGTCTGAGGCCAGCAAGGAAAGGGGCAACGACGCGGGCTCATGCCTCCGGGGCGCCCGCCGACCCCTGAGCGGTGGGCGGCACATGGTGGGGCTCCGCCTGGGCCCCCGGCCCGAGATCCGGCGCTGCCTCCCGGGGGGGCCGCGGCTCCTGGGGGCGTTCATTCATGACCCGCTCCTTCATCAAGCGGCCCACCTTGAAGTGCACCATGCGCTTGGCCGGCACCTGCACAGGCTCGCCGGTGCGGGGATTGCGCGCGGTCCTGGGCTTCTTGCGGACCACGTCGAAGACCCCGAACTCCCGGAATTCCAGGCGATTGCCGGCAGCGAGTTCCTCGATGATCTGGTCGAGAAACGCCTGGATGATCTGCTTTGTTACGTCTTGCTTGTTATTCGTCAGCTTGGCGATGCGCTTCACCAGCTCCCGCTTCGTGGTGGCCATCAGCGCCTCCTCCCCTTCGCCCCATGGC
>CAZOBJ010000158.1:0-5748 GCA_964577825.1 uncultured Planctomycetales bacterium | reverse complement strand
ACTCGGCCTTATCTCCCGAAATATGATACGGCACGAGAATCCAGAGAGAGGCTCGAGGTTCGATGTAGCGTTTAACATCAGGGCCCTTCAGCAAGGGATGAAGTAGGTCGAGCTCCAACTCAACAGCCATCCCCTCAAAGCCTATCGGCTGAAAGGTGCCTTCATTAACCTGAATGAAATGATAAATGTCGTTGGCGCTTGTTTGGATCCCAACTGAGATGCCAGAGACCCAATCTGAAAGCGGTGAGAACTCGCTACGGAACTTCTCGAGAAGATGGGCTTGGCCAGAGTGCTGCAGATTCCACGCCTCCTCGGCCGGCAGCTCGTCATAGGCCACGGCCTCCACGTCGGCGGACCAGTCCACGGGCGTGATGTCGCCGTCGGGCGCGAGAAAGAAGCGGACCCGTTCGTTCGGGCTGCCGGTGAAGAACTGGAGCGCGGTGTAGGTGGTCGACTCCTCGAAGACCTGGAAGCTCTTGAAGTCGATCCAGCGGTCCAGGCTCCGTTCGCGCTTCACCTTCCTGCGCAGGCCGAGGCCGTACTCGTTCTTCAGCCACAGGCTCGGGGCGATGTAGCCCATGCGCCCGCGCGGGCTCAGGAGCGAGACGCCCTGTTCGACGAACGGAAGGTACAGGTCGAAGTTCCCCGTCTGCGCGCTCGCGTAGCGCGGTCCGCCGTCCGGGGCCTTGGCCTCGACGTAGTAGTCGCTCTCGTCGGGCTTCAGCTTGCGGAAGTGCTGGAGCTTCACGTACGGGGGATTGCCGATCACGCAGTCGAAGCCGCGCTCTCCCTCCGGCACGTCGGGGCCGAAGACCTCGGGAAAGGCCGCCCGCCAGTCGAACACGTTCACGTCCTCGCGCGCCTGGTCGTCCAGGTCGGCGAACAGGGCGTTGGGGTGTTTGGCGTGGTAGAAGTCCTCGAAGTCCGGCCCCACGAGGCTGTTGCCGCAGCGGATGTGCGCGTCCAGGTTGCTGAGGGGCTTGCCGGGCAGCGCGGTATTCAGCCACAGCGCGAGCTGGGTGATCTCCACGGACTCGGGGTTGATGTCCACGCCGTACAGGTTGTCCGACAGGATCGCGCGCATGCTCGCGTCGTTGTCGAACAGGCTGCCCGTGCCCGTGATGCGCGCGCGCTCCTCGGCGATGGTGCGCCGCTCCTTCAAGAGGAACTGGAGCGCCTGGATGAGAAACGCGCCCGAGCCGCACGCCGGGTCCAGGACCTTGACCCTGCTGAGCGCGGCCTCGTACTCGTCCAGCCGGCGCACCATGCGGCTGGCCGCGTTGTCGGGCACCTTCCTGCGGCGCGCGGAGCTGAGGAAGCTGCGGTAGTCCTTCACGTCGGCCGCGGGCGGTTGCGCGCCCAGTTCCAGCCCCAGTCCGGCGCGGATGTCCGCCAGCCGCGCGCCCACGGTCTCCTTGACGATGTAGTCGGTCACCCATTCGGGCGTGTAGTAGACCCCGTCGCGCTTGCGCCGGTTGACCGTGGCCAGGGTGTCCTTGGCGTCGGCCTCGGCCTCCATGTACTCGAGGTCGGTGATCGACTGCTCGAAGATCCTGCCGAGCGCATACAGGGTGATGGTGCGCTCGTGGCCCGCGCCGTGCGCCCCGAAGTTGTAGTTCGCGGCCAGGTACAGGAGCGTGTCTCTATGGCGGCCGAGCGCCTGCGCGCTCTGGCCCTGGCCCTTGGCGCAGAACACGCGGTTGGGGATGGCGAGGGCCTCCAGGTCGGGCAACTCCTCGAACAGCCCGCCGTTGAACCGGTTGATCTCGTGATCCGGCGGGAACGGCCCGCCGTCGCGCATGGTGCGGAAGAGCTGCTTCACGAGCTCCCAGCAGTTCGTGAAGTCGGGCGCATAGGTCGGGCTCGTGCTCTCGCGCATCAGCATGTCGCGCAAGAGGTCGGTCGGGAAGTCGAGCGCCTTGCCCATGTCCTCGCAGAAGAGGATGAAGAGGCAGCGGTCCAGGAAGCGCTGCGTGAGCTTCACGAGCGTGCCGCGCGTGCCGCGGAACCCGGGGTTCGCGGCCTGGATCGCCTCGAACACGGCTTCGCGGTAGGCCTGGTATTCGCGGTAGAAGCCCTTTTCGAGCTCCTTTTCGCGGACCCATTGGTCTTCGAGCAGCTTCTCCAGCTCGCTCTTGCCGTAGTGAGCCAGGAGCATGTCGCGCTGGAACACCTTCCAGAAGAGAAACCGCTGGAACGCGGCGGCCTCGCCGTCGCCGACCATCGAGACCGCGCTCGCCTCCGGCGACCGGACGAAGAACCGCTGATAGTGGGAGTCGCCCACCCGGCGCGCGTAGAGCCGGAACTCGTTCATGTCCGTGACCACGCCCCAGGCCGGGGTGAGCGTAGAGTGGGCGTCCGTGGCGTCGAAGGCGTATTTCAGGTAGTCGAAGCACTGTTTGACGGGCGACCGGTCGTTGCCCTTGCGCTTCTGCGGCGCGTCCAGGCCGGAGCGGATGTCCTTGAACTCGCAGAGCGCCTGCGGCACGGGCGGCACGTCCTCGCGGCCCCACCACCCGAGGGCCAGGTCCGCCGCGCCCCGGCCGCCGGTCTGCCCCGCGCCGTCCACGCCGTACTGGGCGTTGAGGCAGTAGCCGTCGTCTTTCCCCTTTTCGGCCGTGCCCCAGTAGCCCCACGTCCGTTTGAAGAAGAGGTCGTCAAACTGGGCTTCGAGCTGCGTCTCGGTGAGCGCCGCGTCGCGGGCGGCCCAATTGCGGAGCCGCTCGCGCAGCGTGTCGTCCTCGCCGGATTCAAGGTAGGCGTGGAACTCCGGCTCCCACCGGGAGAGCAGGTAGTCGTCGGAGAAGAGCGGATTGTGGTCCATGGGCTTCTCGTTGTGCAACACGCTTCGCGACAGTTGCACGAACGGCCACATGGTACGCGAAGCTGCGGATGGGGTCAATACGGAGGGCGCGCCGCGGACAATCGACCCTGCGCAGGCGCCCTGCCGCGTCCGGTCGGCCCACTGTGCCCGTGCGTCGGGCGCAGCACGCCCGCGAAGACCCGCTGTCCCCGGCCTTGCGCTACAGAGCGCCCATCGTGCCCGCCGTGACGGGGAGGGGCGGCGCCCTGCCCCGCCCCTACCGCCGCACGGCCAGGACCCGGACGCTGAGCGCATCGAAGTCGGCCGCGTACTCCACGGATTCGTCCAGGTTCTGCTCCAGCGTCTGAGCCTCGGGGTAGACCATGTCCAGCTTGTACGGGCCGGACGCGAGTCCGTAGTCGGCGAGGTCCATGCGCACCGTGCCGTGCTGCGGCCGGTCGGTGTGGTTCACGAGCACGATGCACAGCTCCCCGTCGAGGAGAAAGCACCCGCTCTGGATCGCGGGCGTCATGCGCAGGCCCGACGCGTCGCCGCTGAAGGTGATGTCCGCCTGTTCGCACTCCACGGCCGCGGGCGGCTTCCACTCCCCGAGGTTCAGCCAGGAGCGCGCGGCCCTGTGCGCGCGCACGGCCTTTTCCAGGAAGTCGAGCTTGACCGGGAAGTCGCGCTTGCTCTCGTCCCCCGGGAAGAAGCCGCTCACTCCGATCTGGATGCCAAAGGCCAGGTTCAGCGCCGTGGTATAGGCGAACTGCGGCAGGTCCATCTTCATCAGCAGGTCCGAGCCGTAGGTCACGTGGTAATCGTGATACACGCTGTCGAACAGCGGGATGTGGAGCCCGGCCGGCTTGCAGATCGCCGCCTGGGGCCTGATATCCGCGTACCGCAGGTCCGCGTCGAACAGGTCCTGGTAACACTCGATCACGCCCTCGGAGGTGATGATCGACTCGTCCTTGATCTCGCGCATGTCGGC
This sequence comes from uncultured Planctomycetales bacterium, assembly GCA_964577825.1. GTDB lineage: Bacteria > Planctomycetota > SZUA-567 > SZUA-567 > JAFGNG01 > CAZOBJ01. The sequence goes on along the minus strand of CAZOBJ010000158.1, from coordinate 1,954 downwards.
GCGCACCTTGCGGCACAGCTCGCGGTACCCGCGGTACCAGTGGTCGTGCCCGCCGGGTGGGTGGTCGTGGTCCTTGTTGAAGCAGGGCACCGCGAAGCAGCAGGTGATCTGGTCGAGGTACGACCCGTCCATCCCGATGTCGACCATCAGGTCGTGGTTCGTCTTGCGGATGATCTCGTGGTACGGCTCGGAGGTCGGGCACGCGGTGATGCCCACCGCCCCGCTCGCCCAGGGGTGGGCCGCCTCACCGTGTTCGTCCAGCGCGATCTGCGCATCGCCGTCCAGCTCCTCGTAGCTGATTGTCCCGGGGTTCCACAGCCGCGAGTTGATGTAGGGGATGCAGCGCACGTTGAGCCGATGGAAGTCCCGCACCGCCTCGGTGATGATCTTCTTGCAGTCCGGGTCGTGCGGATACATGTGCGGATAGGTGAACAGGTTGTCGTGCATCATGCCCGTGTATTCGTACCAGTGGAAGCCCGCGGTCTCGCACTCGAAGCGTTCCTTGAGGTACTTGATGGCCGGGTACAGGTAGAAGGGCGCACCTTTGGCGCGCTCCTTGTGGTTCCAGTACCAGAAGCTGTTGTCCTTGAGCCACTGCGGGATCGTGGCGTTCTCGCGCGCGGGGCCGTTTTGGCACCATTCCTGCTTTGTCGCCCACTCGCGGTAGAGCGCCGAGGCGCCCCACCAGTCCCCGGCGTAGCAGCCCACGGCCGTGTCGAAGTAGGAGGCGAAGTCCCCGCCCGCCGCCGTGCGGTCGGCCGGGTACTGCTCCATGGCCAGGAACACCGTGTCGCCCGTGATCCGGTCCTTGTGGAAGCCGAAGTTCTTGTACAGCGCGGCCGGGTCGTGCGCGGCGAAGTAGACGCCCCCGGTCCGCGGATGCCCGTAGGCCAAGAACTGCATGGTCCACATGCCCGGATACGAGAAGGTGATGTCCCCTGCCTGGCCCTCGCGGTCCCGAAGGCCGAAGAGCGCCGCGGCCCGCGCGTCGGTCCTGCGGCCTTCGCCGACCACGAACGGCACGGGATCGGGGATCGCTTCGCCGCCGTGGTAGGGCACCGCCAGCCAGTCCGGCCCGTCCTGGTCCTCGAACGAGGTCAGCCCGCTGATGCGCGGGAATACGACGCGCCAGATGGCGTGCGGCGTGCCGTTCTCCACCTGCATGGTCCAGGCGCTCACCTGCGAATCTTTCGGCAGACGGACGGTCGCCACGGCCTTGAGCGAATCCCCGTTGTGGGAGAGCTGCCACGCGAGGATGAGCTTCGTGTCGCCCTCTTCCTCTTCCAGGCGCATGTCCGGCCGGCTCTGCGGGGCCAGCTTGGCGACGTTGCCCTCACCGTCGCGCAGCTCCAGGTCGAACGGGGCAGTGACCTTGTCCGGGTCGATGGGGACAGCGACCTTGCCCGGCCTCTCCAACCCCACGAGGCCCCCATCGTCGTTGAACATCATCCGGACCTTGTCGTTCTCCAACGTGTGCATCGACGCTCTCCTCAGGCGGTCTGGCGGACGTTTTGCGGCCAGGGCGACGCTGCGGATCAGCGTGCCTGTCCGCGTCGAGACGCTGGACGCTACACCATGGCCTCGCTGCTGTCAAGAACGCGTCCCTGCGCCGAGCGGCCCGCCGCGCGGTGCGCGCGCAAAAGGCTTGCAAAAAACTTCCATCGCGGTAGGGTGCTGTTCCGTGCCGATCGTTATCGCTTCACTCGCGTAGGGAGGGAGTCGCATGCGTCGCATCGGACTCGTCGGACTGCTCGTACTGGGCCTGCTGGCCGCGCCCGCGTGGACGATCGAAGGAACGGAGACGCCCGCCGGGCCGACCCAGGGGGAGCTCTTTTCCGCGAAGGCCCTGGTCTTACCGATGATGGAAGAGACCTTTCCGATGTCCCCCGAGGAAGCGATGGCCAAGTTCACTGCGGTCGAAGGCGTGGAGAACGTGGAGCGCGAGGGCGCGACG
>CAZOBJ010000157.1:0-5767 GCA_964577825.1 uncultured Planctomycetales bacterium | reverse complement strand
GCGAGGTGGCGCGGAGCACTGGGACTGCGCGAGCGCTACGCAGATCCGATCCTAAAGCCCTGGGCTCTTGCCCGCCGGTGCGCCGGGCTCAGGCTGACGCGCGCTTGAAGAGGCCAAGCGATCCGTTCGCCAGTAGCGGCCAAGGCCGCCGCGCGGAGGTCGAGCGGGCCGGTCTATAGGCCTTGCACCGTGATCGAATGCGCCCAGGTGTATGCATGACCCGGCTCGAGCGTATGGCCTGCGCTAATGAAGTCCGGTATCACGGACTGGCCGGCCCGGGACGAGCACACTACAAAGAACCGATCGATATCCACGGGCGCAAAGGCGTGTGTGATCAGGACCCCTTGGGACAGCAGACGCAGCCTGTAGACCCCGTCCGGCGCGGGCGCAAGATGGTGGCGCTCCTTGTGCTCGTTCACGTCCTTGAGTGTGTGTATCGCTTCTTTCTCGTCGGTTTGGAGGGCCAGCGTGTCGGTCACTGGGTCGCACTTCCACCGGGCGTGCCAGCGCAGGATGGCCGTCTTCGCCATGTCGGCCAGGTTGATGAGGGTAGTCTCGGTGCGCAGCGCGCTACCGTCCAGCCGATAGCAGCGCTCCAGGGCGAAGCCGTTGGCCAGTTCCGCGCGGAACCGGGCCGTCTCCTCGGACGCCTCTAGACAGGTATAGGGCTCTCGGTATCCAGGGCCGTGATACTGGAACGTGGCGTATTCTTCGTAGCCTGTGCTACGGAAGTTGGTGATGTTCTGCTCGCAGGGGATGAGCTGGCGGCCCGAGGGTTTGAACAAGAGAGACACCATGCGCGCGCCCGACTCGAGGAGGATGAGCGCCTGCAGACGGTCGTTTTCGATCGGCTTGACGTCGTGTCGTGCGATCGACTCCTGCAGGGCCTCATGCGTGTACTGCCCCGTGTTCATGGGCCCGTCGTAGGGAATGAGCCGCTCGATGTAGGCCTGCGCGCGCTCGCGGCGTTCGGGCGGCAGGTACAGGGGCCAGGCGCCGTTCGCGGCCAGGCGCGGCTTGGGGTCTCTTGCGAAGAGGTCGAAATAGTCAAAGGGCATCAGGACCTCGTCCATGCGCGGCCCATAGGTCGGGTCGTCGATGGTGCGCCGCGCCTCGTCCAGGAACGGCCTGCATGCGCGCTCGAGCTCGACCATGTACCGGTTCGAGAACGAGCCCGGCTGGGCCCATTGGTACCCGAAGATCGCGCCGTAGTCCGGCGCGGCCTGGGTGCTGGCGCGATATCGGTCGTCGAACTCGGCTCGCAGGCGGTCGTAGATGGCATAGGCCTGGTCGTAGCAGGAGCGCACGACCTCGGCGCCGGGCCCGTAGTACGCGGCCAGGAAGTCGTCGACGTGGCGGTCCACGTCCGTGTCCGGGTCCCACAAAAGCTGGGAGAGCACGTATGTGCGCAGGCGTGTGCACTCGACCCCGCCGCGCTCGCAAGGCCGATCCTCGAAGAAGATGCCCTGCACGCCCTTGTCGCGGTAGAACTGCATGGACGGCTGCACGCGCTTGGTCACAAGAAACGGCATCAGTCGGTCTTCGGAATGTGTGTAGTACCAAAGGAATATGGTGCGGACCGCGTCCTGCCATCGGCGCAGCTCCTCGCGGCGGAAGCGCTCGAGCGCGGCCGGGTCGCGACAGACCAGGGCCTCCTGGCACAGCCGAATGATGATATTGGGCTCCAGGGCGAAGGACCTGGGCGGCTGTTTGGCGTACGAGTAGCTGAGGCACTCCACATACTTGTCCGGATGGTGCCTGCGCAGCTCGCGGGCGATGAGGTTCGCGAACCGGAAGAGCTGTCCGCCTTGCGCGGTCTCGTCGCCGTTCATCCGCTGGCAGGCCTCGCACTCGCAGTACCCGCCATGATCGTTCTCATCGACCGGGAAGATGTCGAACTCCGGGTGCTCATCCGCCCACGCGAGCACGCGCTCGACCGCGATGCGTTGCACGTCCGGGTTGCTCAGGCACAGCTGCTTGGGGCTGCGGTATCCGTCGATCAGGGAAAAGTATTCAGGGTGTTCCTCGTAGTATTCGGACGGCGGCACCAGGCGGGAGAAGGTGTGCACGAATGGATAGAATCCGACGCGTCCGCCCTGCAGCGAGGTGAGGTTGGTGAAGTGGCCGTTCACGCGGTTCTTGAGCGCCCAGTCGCCCGGAGTCATGAAGTAGTACAGGTGATCGCGGTACGCGAAGGCCGGGCGCGTGCGGACCTCGAATCGCTCCGGCAGCCTCTCGGGAAGCTTCTCGGGCAGCCGCTCGACGTCGGGCGTGAGAAACCGGCAGCCCAGGTAGTCACGCAGAAAGGTCCACACTGCGTAGATGTCGCCCGTCTTACCTCCGCCGGCCAGGAACAGGGCGTCCGGCGTCTTGCGGAGCAAGACCTCCTGGTCGGCGAGCTTCGGCGCGTCGCGGCCCTCGGGGCGGGCGCGCAGCAGAGTCTTGCCCACATGGATGCAGTTCGAGAGCGGCCCGCGGGTATGCGGGTCGATCCCGTCGGCGGTCTCCTTGATCCGCACGATTCCGTTGCGGATCTTCCACAGGTAGTCCTGCAGGTACTTGGCCGCGACCTTCTCCTCCGTGGCCGCGTGGGGATGCACGACGACGACCGGGGTCTTCATCGAGAACATGGGCGGCAAATCTCCTTTAGGATGGGACGTGCCATACGCGTGGCGCGCGTGCGCGTGGCGCGCGTGCGCCGCGAAGAGCTCCCTTCGGACAGACGTCTTCTCGCGCGCCGCGGCCGAGGAGCGGCGACCTCCGTTCTGCAATCGCCGGGTCGAGGCGTGCGCTCCGTGTAGCATGTCCGAGACGTGCGGGCAAGCGAAAACCGACGAGCATGCATGACCAGCGCTACGCAGCGGCGCAGGTGGGCCCGGGGGCGCGAGCGCGGAGCGCGTGCGACAGGAAGCGGATGTCCTTGAAGCCCGGATTCTCAGGCCCGTGTGTGCATCACTGGTCGTGCTGTCCGACGGGTGGCCGAGTGCTCATCTGTGCGCCAGCTCCTTGGACAGGTCCAGGTACCGCTTGATGGCCTCGGGCGGCACGTCGTAGGGGATGTGGTTGCCGATGCACATCATGTAGCCGCCCGACATGCGCCCGGTCTCGGCCATGGATTCGACCATGGCGCGGATGCCGCTCGCATCGTTGCGCGTGAGCACCCGGTTGTCTCCTTCGCCCGCGATGAAGGGATCGTGGTATCGTCGGGCGATGGCCTTGTAGTCGGTAAAGGGCTCGCTGATGATGCCCCGTGCGCCGCAGGCCATCACGTCGTCCACGAACGCGTCCATGCACCCGTCCGCCATGAAGAGCACCTCCTTGCCAGCCTGCTTCAGGATGCTCCAGAACTCCTCGTACCGGGGAAAGATGTGCTTGTGCATCCAGGCCGGGCTGCACACCGGGCCGGTCGAGAGCACGATGTCGTCGTGGCAGATGACGAAGTTCACGGGCAGCCTGGCGAAGGCGCGGAACACGCGGCGGTTGATCTCGGCGAACTCCTCCATGATGCGATCGAACTCGGGCTCGAGGCAGATGGACAGGAAGTTCTCGTACCCGAATACCAGAAGCGGCCACATGAACATGGTGTTGTAAAACGCGACCTAGGCGGACGAGCCCGGGGGCGCGTGATCGCCCCATTTCGCGGGGTAGTGCTTTCGGTAGCGCGCGTAGATCACCTCCTCGCTTCGGAAATCGCCCTTCACGCCTGCGGTCCAACCGGTGAAGTCACCCTGCGCGAGCGGGCTGAAGCGCAGCATCTCCTCATACGAGTCGAATCGTGTGCGCCGCTGGTGCTGGAACCGGGCGTGGTCGCGGTACGTGTCGCCCCAACGGATCATGCCGTGGGCGTCCTGCTGTTCGGGCCGCGGCCTGGGCGCGTCAGTCTCCGGGATGCTCAGGCCCAGCTCCGGGTAAAGCTCCTGGAGCTTGAGCCGGCATTGGCGCGGGTGCGCATAGTAGTCGATCCCGGTCAGATACGTCTCCGCATCCGGGTTGGAACAGTGCTCCCAGTGCGCGATCCGCTTTGGCCCCAGACCCATGAAGCTCTCGTATCTCGGATCATCCACCGTCCATGCGCTCCATCCTGAGGGGGGTCTTGTGAACCGCTGTGTATAGCAGGCGTGGACGAGTTCTGCAACCGGTTTGCGCGAGCGGGTGGTTCCCTGCCGCCGGCGGCGGCCTGCCGATACTGCTAGGGGTAGATGCGGCAGGAGTCGAACGTGTGCATGAGCACGCTCCTTTCGGAATGCGCTCACAACGGACTTCGCCTGGCGACCGGCGCGCTGTCTGGCTGGGTTAAGTTCTCCTCTGCTTACTTACCCGGCGGGAGTTCGAAACGTCGGATTGGGGGCGCGGTCGTAACTGGGTTGTTAACTATCCTGGCCCCCTTTAGGGTGAGAAAAGTGATATGAGAGGAAAGGGCAGGCGCTGCAAGGAGCGAAGGGCGTAGCCCGAAGCGACTTGCAGCGCCCAGGCGGCGCCCATAACCTCTCACCTGACGAAAGGGGACCGAAATGGCCGGGAAACGACTGGATGACGCAAAACGCCTCGAAATCGCCCTCGCCGCTCTCAAGGATGAGGGCCAAGTGGCCGAGGTCTGCAACCGCTATGGCATCTCGGAAGCCACCTACTACCGCCTCAGAGACGAGGCGTTAAAGACTCTCCGGGAGGGGCTCAAGTCCGGGCGGCGCAAAGGCGGACGGGAAGCCGCACTGGAACGGGAGAACCGGGAGCTCAAGGAACTGGTCGCCGACTATGCGGCGGCGGTGCACATTCTAAAAAAAAGTCCACTGCGGAGATGAGCGAGTTGAAGACGCTGATGTCCGAACGTCGGATGAAGGCCAACCGTGTGGCCAGGATGCTGGGGTTGCCGGTAAGTTCGGCCTACAGGAAGCTGCGGCAGCCGCCGCCTGGCGGGGTAGGTGCGCCGCCGGATGCCCGCACTATAGACCCCTCAGACGAGGCGACAAAGGATGCGATGCGGGAAGTGAAGAAAAACCGTCCGTACTGGGGACACCGGCGGGTTCGAGCGAAGTTGAAGAAGGAGCACGGCATCAAGATAGGCAGGAAGAGGGCGATACGGCTGATGCGGGAAGCAGGGCTTCTGTGCCCGAGGAAGCGGTTCAAGCCGAAACGCAAGCACGTGCCGCAGCCTGCGGCGACAGCGCCGCGGCAGGCCTGGCAGATAGACATGACCAGTTTCGTCCTGCAAAACCTCCTGACGTTGTACCTGGTGCTGGTGATAGACGTATTCAACCGGAAGATAGTGGGGTGGAAGTTGTCGCGGCGCTGCCGGGCGGATGAGTGGCTTGAGGCATTGGATGCGGCTGTGATAGCGGAGTTTCCGGAAGGCGTCAGGGGTAAGGGATTGACATTGCGTGCCGACAACGGCAGCCAGCCGACGAGCCGGAAGTTTGTGGAACACCTGGATGTCCTTGGCATAACCGGCGAATGGACGGGGTATAATACGCCGGAGTCGAACGCCTACGTGGAGCGGGTGATAAGGACGGTGAAGGAGGACGGCATCTGGCCGAACGAGTTTGAAGATGAGGCTGAGGCGCAAACAGCGATTGCCCGGACGATCGCCGAGTATAACGCCGGTTATCCGCACTCGTCTTTGGGCTACATGAGCCCGCTGGAGTTTGAGGAGGCCTGGCAGAACGGTCTGGTCAATGTCGAAAAGTACGTTGACGAGAAAGGACGGACAAAATGCCGTCTGCGTCTCTCACAAAAAGCCGCCTGATTTTTCTTGACAGGGGGGGCCACTACA
>CAZOBJ010000156.1:0-5819 GCA_964577825.1 uncultured Planctomycetales bacterium | reverse complement strand
GCGCTTCGGTTCGTGCTCGACGGCGAGGAGGCGCTGTTGGGCTGGGGCAACTACGCGGACAAGCAGCCCCGCGCCGACCGCGTCGAGTTCTGGAACATGGACTGGCGGCTGCGCCTCCAGGCGCGCCAGTCCGCGCCCGGGCCCACCGCATGGGAGGTGCGCGGCTGGTCGCAGGGCAATCGGCTGCCGGCCGGCACGAACCCGAACTACAGCCAGCCCACGGCCGAGCTCCAGGGCACGGACTGGCAGACCCTGAACTTCAAGATCCAGAACACGCAGAACGTGAGCGCGGACGGGTTCGAGATCACCATCCGGGCCGAGCCCGGCACCGCCGTGGAGATCCGCGACCTGACCGTGCTGCGCGTCGTGCACAAGGGATACCTGCGCAAGGAGTTCACCCTGCCCGGCGACCGAGTCTGGCGCGCGGTCGTGGACGTGGGCGCCAAGACGGTCCTGTACGTGAACGGCGAAGAGATCCCGGACCGCAAGTCCGTCTCTCCCCGTCCCCGGCACGGCTACTGGTCCGACCCGGTGGACATCACCGAGCACCTGCGCCCGGGGCGCAACTGCATCGGGGTGTTCGGCACCTCGCTTCGCAGCACGTACCCACCCTACTGTTACCTCCAGGGCCGCGCGGTCATGGTCTCGGGCCGGACCGCGCTCCTGGACAGCGACGAGACCTGGCGGTGGAGCCCCCGCCCCGAGCCCGGGTGGTCGGCCGTGGGGTTCGACGACAGCGCCTGGGCCGAGGTGGGCGCCTCCGCAGGAGACGAGAACGCCGCAGCCGTGCGCGGCGGGCGGTGGATGCGCTCGTACCGCGACGGCTACTGGTACCGCCGGCCGGGATACGACGGATACATGGCCCTCACGAACCCGGGCGAGAACCGCCTCTTCTTCTCCGCGTCCGAACCCGTAGGGGTAGAGGTGCGCGTGCCCGCCGGACTGGCGGAGCGCGCGCCCTGGATCGAATGGTCCGTAGACCGCTACGACGGGGGCGAGTTCGTGCCCGAGGCCGAGGGCCGCGCGGACGAGTACGCGGCCCGGGACGCCTCGCTCGTGTACACCGTGCAGCCGGGCGCGCTGGAGGGGGGCGTATACCTGCTGCGCATGACGCTGCGCTCCGCGGACGAGGTGATCGAAGTCCGCCCCGCCGAGCCCTTCCTGGTGGTCCGCCGCCTGCCCATGGACACGGTGGCCGGCGACACCTACGAGCAGGGCCTGGACCTGGAGCTCGAGGACACGGTCGACTTCACCGATCTCGACGACCCGCACCCCGTGCTCGAGACCGACGCCCAGGGCGACCCCCTGCCGCCCGAGGAGCGCACCCCCTGGGAGGAGCTGCCCGCCCGCCAGCAGCAGGCCACCGCGCGCCAGGACTGGGAGGCGCGCCAACAGGAGCACGCCGCCCAGGCCGCGCTCGCGCCGCAGATCGTACAACGGGACGGCCTGCGCTACCGCGAGACCCGGCCCTACATGGGCGCGCACTTCTCGTGCCTCGTGGAGTTCGCGCATCCGGGCGACTTCTATCTTCTGGTGCTCGAGTACCCGAACGACGACGACCGGTGGATCGGCGCGGTGTGCACCGAGCCCGCCGGGGGCACCTCCAAGTGCTGCCCCACGGTGTGGACCGGGGACAAGTACCCGCTCACGAACACGATGCGCGAGCTCAAGTGGCTCCTGCGCCCCACGCCCGGCAAGCACGCCATCGACGTCATGAGCCTGCGCAAGGAGAGCGCGGCCGCCGCGGCGCGGCTTCGCATCTACCATGTGGCCGGGCCCCTGCCCGCGCTGCGCGCGCCGGAAGACAACGCTCGCTGGATCGGGATCCTCACCGAGACGAGCGACAACCGCAAGCAGAGCTTTGACCGCACCTTCCGTGGCGCGGTGCCCGAGGCGCTCGCGCGCATGCGCGCCGCCGGCCTGCCCGCCGACGAAGAGGAGCGCCTGCTGCGATTCTGCGGGCTGCTCTCGTTTTGGCTGGACACCTGCGAGCACTACGCGGCCTACCTGCGCTTCACCGGGCAGAACCTGCACGGCATGGGCGCCTGGCAGTACAGCGACAGCCAGGCCATCACCAAGCCCCCGAACACGGACAGCCCCCGCGTGCTTCGAGCCTTCCGCGAGATCGCGGCCCGCGTGTTCCGCGAGAACGGGGTGGACTTCCTCGCCAGCGTCCAGTTCGTGTTCAGCTCCGGGCTGATCGCCGCCTCCGAGCGCGGCGAGGGCCGGATCCCCGGCATCGAGGACACCATGTACCTCGTGGACAACCAGGGCCGCAAGCTCCAGACCGGCCGTAGCCCCTCGTACCGCGCGGGATGGAACTTCAACCATCCGCGCGTGCGCGAGGAGATGCGCCGCGTGGCCCACGACCTCGCCGACAAGTTCGGGCCGCTCCCGAACTTCCTGGGGCTCAACTGGTCGGTGTACTTCGGGTGCGACTACCTGCCCGTGTACCGCGCGCGCGCATTCAAGGCGAACAGCCCGTATCTGGCCGGCTCGCTCGTGGACCCGCTCCTGGACGGGTACGGCGACGCCACGATCTACGCCTTCGAGCAGGACACGGACCTGGACCTGCCCATCGGGTACCAGGACCCGGACCGGTTCCAGAAGCGCTACACCCTGCTCACCTCGCCGCGCATGCGCGAGCGGTGGATCTCCTGGCGCTGCGAGCGGCTGCGCGGGTGCTTCTCGGATCTGGTGGACGAGATCCAGCAAACGCGCGAGGACCTGTTCTGCACCGCGAGCCTGATGTTCTACGCCGGGCACGGCAGGGAATGGCACGCCAGCGGCCTGCCGCTCAAGGACTTCCTGCGCCGGTGGGGCTGGGACCCCGCGCTCTTCGCCGAGGCCGAGGACCTCTGGCCCACCCACTGGATGCACGCCTCGCCGCACAGCCAGCCCAAGGACAACGAGAACTACCCGTATATGCTGGACATCAACGCGCACGAGGCCTTCCACGAGGCCTTCGCCCATCCCACGAACCGCGCGGCCATGGTCCAGCACGCCTGGCAGGAGCCGGAAGGCCACGCCTGGCGCCTGCCCTACCGCGCGGGCTGGCCCCGGCCGGGCGACATCCTGGCCCAGGCCGAGCCCAGCGGCGACTACGCGCGTGAGGCGTTCGTGCAGGCGCTCATCGGCGGCGACCCGCGGCTCGTGCTCTTCTCGCTCATCCACGTGAACCTGCACGTGGGCCAGGAGCAGGAGCTGCGCGAGTTCGCGCGCGTGTTGCGCAGCCTGCCCGCGGAGCGATTCTCGCCCGTGCTGGACACGGGGCTCGACACGAACCTCGCCATCCGGTGCCTGCACGGCGAGGACGCGCTCACCTTCTACGTGGCCAACCCCGGCTACTGGCCGGTCACCGGAACGGTGACCGTGCAGGGCGACGGCGAAGTGCGCGACCTCGTCGCCAACGAGGTGGTCGCGCCCGAGGCGGCAGCCGCGGACGCGGTGTCCGTGCCCGTGCGCCTGGACCCGTACGGCGTGGCGGCCTTCCGCGTGCAGGGCGTCGAGGCGCGCCTGACCGGGTGGGACACGGACCCCCTCGACGACCAGCACCTCGCGCACATCCGGGGCATGCTCGGCCGCGTGGAGGAGCTTTTGGGCATCCAGCGCGCGCGCCTCGTACTCACCGAGGAGGGGCTCGCGTTCATGGAGTCGACCGTGCGCCGGGCCCGGGCCGACCTCGCCGAGGGCCGCGTGGCGCGCGCCTGGCACGCGGTGGCCAACAGCTCCCGGTTCTACGTGCTGCGCGAATACCTGGAAAGGGGGGCGTCCTACGGGACGGAGAAAAAAAGAGGCGAGTCCGTAACGACCGAGATGCGCACCCTACAGGTGCCCGCCGTGGCGCAAGCGCCCGAAGTCGACGGCGAGCTCGACGACGCGGCCTGGCGGCAGGCGGCCTCCGTCGAGGGGTTCGTGATGACCAACCGGTTCCCGGCCATTGTGGGCACGCGCATGTACGCCCTGCGCCACGGCCAGGACCTGTATCTCGGGTTCGAGTGCCGCGACCCCGAGCCTGAGGCCATCAAGCGCGACGCGGTGCGCGAGGACGAGGGCACCGTGTTCCGCGACGACTGCGTGGCCCTGTTCCTGCGCCTGGACCTCGACGAGCCCGTGTACTACCAGATGGCGGTGAGCGCCGGGGGCGTGCGCTTCGACCAGCGCGTGGTCGGCGGAGCGCGCGACTACGAGTTCGCGCCCCCCTGGCAGGCGGCCACCGCAATCGGGGACGACGCCTGGACCCTGGAGGTGCGCCTGCCCGCCGACAGCCTGGGCGCGGACCTGGAGGCCGGCGACACCTGGGGGTTCAACGCGCACCGCTCCTTCCGGTTCGGCAGCGTCCCGGCCTCGTCCTGGTCGTACACCATCGGCAGCTGGCACGACGAGGCGTCGTTCGGGCGGCTCACGTTCGAGTAGGGGCGCGGTCCCGCGCCGTCAGCACAGGGCGGCGCAGTGAGATAGCAGAACTCGTCGCGTTGGCCCCTGTGCAAGGACATGCGCGGGGCCGCGCGCCGAGTCCCCGTTCGGCGTGAAGGAGCGATGGGCGGGGCCGACGAACGCCTCGCGGACGGGGCGCATGCGGGTCCGCGCGCGGGCCGGGCGGCCTCGTCGAAGGCTTCCACCGCACCGCCATCGAGGAGTTTTCGCCCGGCGTTTCGAACCCACTTCTACGAGTCTCTTGACGCGCTGCACAAGGACCTGGACGCTTGGCTGATCCAATACGACTGCGAGCGCTCGCACCAGGGGTATCGGAACCTGGGCAAACGCCCGATCAACACGGTCAAACGGTTCGCCAAAAACGTACGCGAGGAAGGTTAGCTCAACAGCTTGTCTTCTGCACCTCTGCTCGCTGATCACATCTTCATCTGACATCCCATGCAAAGACGGTGGCGTTGTCCGCGCCCCAAGTCTCTTCCGGTATGAGGCGTATGGCGGTAGTGGCGATATTGAGGTCGAGCTTAACAAGCCGCTGATGATTATTCTTTACTTCCGCCGCTGTCTTCCAGGTGCCATCGTCTGAAAGGGCGTCAATACGGAAGGCCCTGATGAGGGTTTCCGGGACACGGCGCTGTTCTTGACTCAACTTGTAGATGCAGGGCATATTCTTGATCCTGCGATTCAAGTCGCTGTCGAAGACCAATCTTGTGGCGGCGAGTTGCGCGGGCCGCTTGAAATGATACTCAAGCCAATCGCCCGGTTTTCCCGTCCATGAATTACTGCTGTCACCCACGGGGCGGTCAATGCCGTTCCGGATAGGTTCAGGATTGCCGGCCTTTGCTGTGAGCGCGGCAAAGTGACTAAGTTGACTTACTTCGCGCGTATGCCACGGCAGGTAGCAGTCATCATCCATCAATGCCTGCTGCAATTCGCTGATCGACTCATTGCATACATCACGCGGGGCGAACGACTTTGCGGCGGCAATAGACGCTGCCGTGCCGACAGCCTGTCCCATAACGGCGCATGTTGCCATGACGCGGGTTGAACTCATAGCTGCGTGAGTCGCACTGATGTTCCTTCCGGCAAAGAAGAGATTGGAAATGTTCTTCGAGTAGAGCGCACGGTAGGGGATTCCGTAAGGCGATGGTGCGGGATGAAATACCGTAGGCTTCTCGGTTGCTGCTATACCTGCGGGATGGTGATCATCCATCGACCATCCCCCGTAAGCGACGATGTCGTCGAATCGGCCTTCAGCGCGTACATCATTCTGGGTAATGATGTGGTCGCCAACGCAGCGTCGGCTTTCCCGTTTCCCAGGCAGATGACCGACCCAGTCCAGGGCATAGTTTGTCATTGCCTCAGACTTATCCGAGCGGTTCTTG
>CAZOBJ010000155.1:0-5887 GCA_964577825.1 uncultured Planctomycetales bacterium | reverse complement strand
GGCCTTGATGATCTTCTCCCCGGTCCATCGGGGTATCTTGCGCACCTCGTTGGCGTAGTCTATGCCGGCGGCGTTGACCGCCTCCCCCCAGCCGCCGAAATGATAGTTGGCGGCTGCCAGCAGCCCCTGGTGAGACCGCGCCATGTGATTGTAGGAGAGATCCTCACCTTTGCGGCGAAGCGCAGCGATCTGATCGACGATCTTCTTCTTGCTCCACCCGGATGCTCGACGCTTTGACGGCATCGTCCACTTCCTCAGATGGCCAGACAGTTGAAAACCCAGGCTCACGCCCCTAGTTACTCATATCCTACCACCAGAACCGCCACCCCGTCAAGAACAGTGCAAATCATGGCACTTTCAGGTTATTCGCCCGCTGCCGCTGACCGCGCGGCAGCCGAAAAAACAGCGGCCTGCCATCGTCATGGCAGGCCGCTCGATGACTCCAGGGGGCCTTCCTCAGGTCCGCGCCTTCTGAGCCTTGCGAATGTTCTTCAGCCTCTCGTTCTGCTCGCGCCGACGTCTCTCGGACGGTTTCTCATAACGCGCCGTGCGCTTCGACCTGTTCACGATTCCCTCGCGTTCGCAGATCTTCTTGAAGCGTCGCAACGCATCCTTAACCGACTCATTGTTCCGCACAACGATCTTCGCCATAAGCGATAAGTTCACCTCCTTCAGCTCTCTTTGGCGACACGTGATGAGAGCACACCGCTCCCGCATTCTGTCCATGTCACTATAACAGTTCGGCGCCGACTATGCAAGTGCTGTCCGTTCACGCCCCGCACCCCGGCCGGACGACGAAGCTGTCCCCGGCTTCGCGGTGACGGTGGCCGGCGCGTTCTGAAGGCAGGGCTCGTTGGTGGGCGTGTGCGCGCTCAGGCGCGACGGCTTCGACGCCCCTGGCGGAAGTGATCCTTCACGAGGGACTTGAAGGCGTCCCCGCGCTCCCGGTAGTTCTCGAACATGTCGTAGCTGGCGCACGCGGGCGAGAAGAGCACGACCATGCCGGGCATGGACAGCTCGACGGCGGCGGCAACGGCTTCACCCAGGGAACCGACCTCCCTGACGACGACGGTGCGTCCCGCGCAGACGCTCTCCTGCCGGGTCTTCTGCGCCAGCGCAGGCCCGGTCTGGCCGAGCGTTATCAGCACCTCGGCCGAGGCGGCCGCCGCACGGGCCACGGGAGCCATGTCGAGCAGTTTGTCGTAGCCGCCGGCGATCAGGACGCGCGGCCCGGCGAAACCCGCCAGCGCCGCCACGGTTGCCTCCGGCGTCGTGCTGTTGGAGTCGTTGTAGAAGCGCGTCCCGTTGAACTCACCGACCAGCTCCAGCCTGTGCGCCAGGCCGAGGAAGCTGTGCAGCGCCTTCCTGATGCTGCCCCAATCCGCTCCCAGGCACCGTGCGGCCGTCGCTGCGGCCATCGCGTTCTCGACGTTGTGATAGCCCAGCACGGGGACTTCGTCCCGGTGACACACCACGTGGTCCTGCCGCCCTTCCCGCCAGACCAGTCGGTCCGCAAACAGGTTCATGCCCTGCCGCAAGCCGCCCGGCCCGCCGTCGCCGGCAAAGAAGATCTCCTTGCCGGGCAGTCCCTGCGAGAGCCAGCCCTGCGAGACCGCGTCGTGCCCGTTCAGCACGGCGAAGTCCCGTTCGGTCTGGAAGTCCACGATGTGCCGCTTGGCCGTCGCGTACTGCTCGAATCCCCCGTGCCAGCTCAGGTGGTTCGGCGTCACGTTGGTGACGACGGCCACGTGCGGCGACCAGGAGAGCGCGCCGGCGTCGGCAAGCTGGAAGCTCGACATCTCCAGCACGATCAGGTCGTAGCTGCCGATGCGCGACAGGGACGGCAGCAGTGAAACGCCTATGTTCCCGCCCAGCCAGACCTTGCGGCCGGAAGCCTCCAGCATGGCGGCCAGCATTGCAGCCGTTGTGGACTTGCCGTTGCTGCCGGTGACGGCCGCTATGGGCGCCGGGCAGAGCGTCAGGAACATGTTCAGGGGACTCGTGATCGAGACGCCGGCATCCTCCGCCACGTGCAGGTGGGAATTGGTCCGCGGCACGGCGGGGTTGGCCACCACCAGGTCCGCTTCGGCGAAGTCGGCCAGGTCGTGCCCGCCCAGCCGGTAACGCGCAGGGACTGAACTCAGCCGCTTCAGGGGGGCGGCCAGCCGCTCCGGGCCGCGCAGGTCCGTAATCGTCAGCTCGGCGCCCCGCGCCACCAGGAACTGCGCCGCGCCCTCCCCGCCACCGAACAGGCCGAGACCCATCAACGTCACCCGCTTGCCGGCCATCTCGCCGAGCAACCGCCGCAGCCTGGGTCCCGAACAGAGACCAACCGACCTCGCATCGACCGCCTCGCCCATCGCATCTCCCAGGGGTTCAGTTGGCCCGCCCCGGGCGGGCCGCGTTGCCAACATCCCGGAGCGCTTCATGCCACTGTCTGATCAGTTCCGCCAGACACGCCGCCGTATCCCTGGCCGTCAGGTCCATGGCGAATCGCTCCTCGCGCAGGTTCCGGGGGGTCGGCCCGAAGGGCGTGTTGTAGATCCCCCGCCGACGGTCCACGAATTCCAGCAGTACCTTGCCCGTAGCACCCTCCATGAGCCGCCCTTCGACCTGCAGGTCGGTGGCGCCCGAGGGAAGCAGAGGCAGCAAACCGTGCATGTACCGCATGGTGCCCGAGCCCATGTCGAAACGCGTCACCATGCCCTCCAGCCGCAGTTCGTCTCCCGACCCGTGAGCCGACCCCGCGCCGCCGCTCTCGAGCGCGACGGACTCGAACTCCTCGAGCTTCTCCAGTTCACGCTTCAGCAACACCCGGAACAGCGTGGCGTAGCCGAAGGCCCGCTCTCTGGGCTCGACGCCGGAGCCTACGGCAAACGGCCCCACGGCGACGGCCCGGTAGCGGGCCGGCCCGTTCGAATCCGGGATGTAAACCAGGGAGGCGAGCGGCTCGTAGTCGTCGCTCATCCTGTCGTAGTCCGTCACGCATTCCGAGGTGGGAACTGGCCGGGGCGCCCGACAGCCGGAGGCGGAGAAGGTTGACGCAGCCACCAGCACCAGCAGGACGCCGCGAAAGACGACGCATCCTCTCTGCAACCGCCGCATAGGAGGCTCCGCGTGACTGAGGAGCGGTGCGGGATTATCGCGAGGTCCTTACCTCGGCCACTCTCGTGTCAGCGGGCCGCACGATCAGCTCCGCCCGCCTGTTCTGCCGTCGTCCTTCCGGCGTGGTGTTGGAGGCTATGGGCCGCGTGTCTGCGCAACCGGTGGCAGCCAGAAGCTCCGGGTCGAAGCCTTCCGACTCGATCAGCTGCTGCAGCACGGCCAGAGCGCGGGCGCAGGATAGATGCCAGTTTGACTTGTGCGAGGAATACCGAATGGGAACGTTATCCGTGTGACCGCGCACCTCGATGGGGCTGCCAGGGTAGTCCCTGCGGATCGCCGCAGCGGCAGCGCGCACGGCCTTCTTGCCGGCGTCGGTCAGGTCGGCCTTGCCGGAATCGAACAGCACCTCAGACAGGATCGTGTACGTCACGGCGTTGCCGCTCTGCGTGACCTGCACGCCGTCGGGCGCCTGGGTCTGCAGCACGGGGCGGTCCTTGCGCAGGTCGTCGTACGCCTGGAGGATGGCCTTCTGCTGGGCACGCTCCTTGGCCAGTTCGGCCTCTCGCTGCTGGAGCGCTTCGTCCCTTACCGACAACTCCCTGGACAGCTCGTCCACTGTTTCCGAAAGCTCGCCCAGCTCTCCCGTGTCTTCCTTGCCGTAATAGTGCTCGGCAGCGATCGCCCCGGCGGTTGCTCCCAGGCCGACGCCCACCAGTGCGCCGGGCCCGGCCCCGATGCCCGTGGCGCAGTGCCCGACAGCCGCTCCCGTCGCGCCTCCCGCCGCCCCGCCCGCAACGCTGCCCTTCTGGACGGGGGTGCATCCCGCCAGCGCAACACCGACAACCAGCAAACCCGCCATAAGCTTCTTCGGCGCCATCACCCGTCCCCCTATCGATTCTGTAACCAGAACGTGCATCTGATGACTCTACGGAATCGTGCAAAGCGTTTTCAAGCAATGCGTTCCGGCCGGGAATGAGGCCGGTGAGCCCCGCCCCGCCCGCGCAGGACAAGCAGCGCGTGAGCCACAGGCATGGCACACGTATAACTTGCGCTGGAAAGGACTTACAATGCGCGACGGGTGCGTGAGGCACCCCCCTGTCGCACAACCCGCAGGAAGGCCCGGCCCGCAAAAAGCGGCGGGAAAAAGGGGGCGCATAATGGGGCAACCCCCCTCACGCGAGGCCGGCAGCCGGACCGAGCGGCAGATCGGGCGCGCTACCGGCACAGGGCGGACAGCGGCGGCGCCTGGCGCTTGTCCCCCACGTGGCGGATTTCATAGGGCACCGGCCCGAGCGTCCGCTCCAGGAACTCCGTAAACTCCCGCACGATATCGGGATGCGCCTCGTGCACGTCCTCCGATTCGGATGGGTCGGCCTGCAGGTCATACAGCTCCGCCCGGTCGCCGCCCGGGGTCGAATCCAGAACCATGTTCCACCGCTCGTCGCGGACGCCGACGTTGCCGTACCAGGCCGTTATGACCTTCTCGGGCGGCGCGCTCGACGGGTCGAAGATGTCCCGCCCGTCCAGCCCGGCGGCTTCGTCGGGTTCGACCCCCATCAACCCGCACACGGTCGGGAAGAGGTCCTGATGCTGGACGAAGTCGCCCCGCTCGCCGCCCCCCTGCTCGCCGCCAGGCAGTCGTAACACCAGCGGCACACGCGTGTTATAACCGTAGAGCCTGTCGCCCCCCTTGCCGAAGCGGCCTTTGTCCCACAGCTCCGTCCCGTGGTCGCTGGTGAATATCACCACGGTCTCGTCGAGCAGGTGCATCTGCACCAGCTTGTCCAGCAACACGCCGAGCCACTTGTCCACGAAGCTCACGTAGCCGTAATAGAGCGCCCGCGTCCGCTCGATCTCCTCTGGCGTAACGTCGCGCCCGTTCACGAGTTGCGGCTGGATGTAGTTGCGGCTCTTGTCCGTGGTGTAATAGGCGTCGGCGAACTCCATCGGCGGGTCCCACCGCTCGTGCGGCGCGAAGGAGTCCACCCACAGGAACCACGGCCCGTTCTCGCGATTCTCCTCCAGCCACGTGCATGCCCGCCGGAACACGCGCGGCGTCAGGTAGTCCTCCTCCGTCCGGCGGTCCAGCATGTTCAGCAGATACTGCGTAAGTGTCGGCCAGCACTGGAGATCGTTCACACCGTCCGGATGATACGGCGAAACGTCCACCGCCGACAGCGGCCCGCTGCGGACCGGGTCGCCCTCCTGGCCTCGGATGAACGCCCACGAGCAGAACCCGCGCGTGAAGTTCTGAGTCGGCTTGAACATGTGATAGGTGTCGCCCACCAGCCCCGTCACAACGCCCTTCTCGAAAAGCAGTTCCGACAACATCGTCTGCTCGTCGGGCACGCGGTGCCAGCCCGGGATAGCCGGCGTCAACCCGCGCGACCCCATCTCGAACCGCCAGGGGAAGGACCGCACGCCGGTCAGCATAGTCCGGCGCGCCTGGATCGTCGGCAGCCCCTCCGCGAACGCGTTCGTGAACGTAACCCCTTCCCTGCAAAGCCTTTCCAGCGACGGCACCTTCACCACGGGATGCCCTATCATGTCCTGCCGAAACGTGTCGCAGCAGATGACCACGCAGTTCATTCGCACTCCCCTCCAGATCAACTCGCGGCCGTCCGCGCCGCTGACCGTCGGAATCTGCAACCGTACCAGGCGCCCCGCGCGCTGTCAACGGGCGGCCGGACGGCCCTTCCGTTTCCGTGCCTCATCCGCCGTGCGGCGGACTCACGCCTCAGCCCCGCCGCCCGCCGTTCCGCTCCCGTTGCCGTGCCTCAAG